>JBFHJA010000172.1:0-8600 GCA_041596165.1 Draconibacterium sp.
AATAATCCATTGTCTCATTGATAACATCAACATTATGATCTACAGTTGTTTTCCATTCAATTAATTCAAGTACCAGATGCGAATACGATTCCAGCACAATTCGATAATCATCAATTTTATCCAATATTGATGCTGATATTGAAAATCAAACCAATTCCAGTTGATTTTAAAATTTTGAAATGAAGGATTCCACGATTTGAACCTCTGATTTTACCTGTAATTTGTCAATTACTAATGTGGGGAAACTCATTCAATCCTCACAAACTTCACAGAATTCTTCGCTCAAACCCGATTGCTCGGGTTAATCATTACAATGTTTTGTCTATACTCAAAAAGTTATTTACGTTTTTATAATCCAATTTGCAGGGTCGTTTTTGCACGAACGGCTCCAAATTTTCCAGTATTCCAGAATCATACCAATCATCAGGTTTAATTGTTACTTAAACTGATGCAATTTATCTTTTCATCAAAAACCGATTTTCCACACAATTTATGATTTCCAAGAAGTCGTGAAAAGCTGACAACAATTTTACTAATTCTCAAATCCCTTAAATAAGGTTGCCTCAGTTCTAAAAAATTGGTTATTAGGATAAAGCGCGTAAAGTTCTTTAAAACGCTTTTGGGCTTCTTCCGGATTTTTTTCCAGTTCGGTATAAATCTTTGCCAAAAAATAATGTGCAAATGTTTTGTTTACAATATTTTCAGAATTTTCAAAACCCTTCAAAACCTGAATATTTTTGGTGTTATTTGTTTTATTTATTAATAGTATTTTGTTTTTGCTGATATTAAAAACCGCTTTATAAATAATATAGATATCCTTTTCATCATTAGACAAAGCAGTCAGCTCAAATGAATCTATGCAACTGTTAAGTTTAAAGAAAATATTAATCATTTTTAAGTGTTGATTGGTAGCTGCCATTAATCGAAGTAAATAATTCAGGCAAACCAACTCTTGCAGATTACCCTCGATTAAATTTGTTTCTGTTTTAGATGCGCTTAATTTTTCATTCAGATATTCCTCAAACATTTCAAACTCCTCTTTTCTGTTGAAAGATAAAGTCTCCCACCATTTTAAGTCGGTTTCAAATATGAAATAAGTTGACGGTTTTATGCTGTTTTTTAATTTATGTAATTCCAATTCGGCCCGGTCATATTGTTGATTATAGACATAGAAAAATATACTGTCTGAATTTATAGAATCACCTGCAAAAATCGTGTTTGCGAAAAGTGTTAATAAGATAAGCAAAGCTGCAGGTTTGTTTTTTTTTAACATTTCTTTCACTAAAATATGAACTTAAGCAAGAAAATACTCAATATATATGTGCTTTAAAAGTGCTCATTGCAAAGAATTTTGCTCAACAATAGAAATTATTGTGGAATAAACTGACAATTTTCTATCAGCTAGTTTTTCTATAGCCGCATTTTTTGCTTTTAACGAACCCCCTTTGTAATACCGGTAGAACCATGATGATAAAATAATAAGCCCATCGAGAAAAGCATAGTTTACCGTTGTAATGTAAGCATAATAAGTCACGGCACTGAGTAGTGCCACAGAATTAATTCCCATGCCAATTTCGCCGATATAAAATTGTCCTAACCCCGGAAACAGTAAACTCATTATCTCTATTTTATCGGGATTATACTTTTTATTAGATTTTGCGAAATCGGAAAATAACGTATTTAATTGCTGAACACCCATGGAATCAACTATTTCATTCAAATATAAAATTGAATTGGTATAATCTCCCAACCCAAAATAACAGATACCGACATACAGGTTTTTCTTATTATTGAGATAGTTAGTACTGCTTTCAGGAATATCGAATAAATCGTTTAACGCCGAAAAGTAATCATTGAGTTTAAAGCTGCAAAGTGCTTTTTGAAGGGTTAATTCTGTTTTTATGCTATCATTTTGTTCAATATTCCATGCCAGATTCAAATACCTGATTGCATTCTCATTTTCGTTTTGGTTGATATATATACTGGCAATTTTAGAATATATATCGAGATATTGGTTTTTGTCATCAAACAACTGAACACGCTGATATTCCTTTAATGCAACAGGATAATTACCTGCTTCATATTGAGCATCGGAAAACGATTTAATTTCATCAATGGTTTGTGCATAAATTGATGAAATAAACGTAGCGCTAATAAGAATTATAAATAATATTTTCCGCATTGTTTTGGTATGTATCCCTGATATTATTGTTGTAAAGTTTAACACCTTTTACGGTTCCCCAAAGATTTGCCGAGTAAAAACTTAATGCTAGCCCCCCGAAAAGCCATCCATTTAAACTTTTTACACCTTTTTTATTGAATGCCCGATATGAGGCATAGGCATTTGTGCTAATAAAAAGAAAAGAAACAAAGGCATCACCCCATCTTTTTGTATATGCTTTTCCGCTGCCCGGAATTACTGCGGACATTAAAAAGGCGGCAAATGGACTTTTATATTCCTGTTTATAAAATGATTCAGTGGTTTTATATAATTCGAAATTTGCTTGCGATAATAAACTACCTTCCTTTGCGTAGTAGTCAAACAGTTTGTCATATTCTTTATTTACCCAATAGTAACTGGCAACAAAAAAGGAATTTTCTGTTGAATCAAGAAGTGATGAAATTTCGAAGTAGGGCTGATCCTGCATTTTGCAATTCAATGAAAATCTTAAATATTCTGTTGTAAAAGGCCGATACTTATATACCCTGTTTTCCTGTAAAAGTAAATCGAAGGAATAAGCAAATTTATCACATTGATTGTTTAGCCGATAGGTTTGAACCAATTCGAGTGTTACAATTGAGTCGTTTGGCCACAAATAGTTGATCCTTTCATATTCTTGTGCTGCAAAGGATAATTGTCGGGTAGTGTTCAAGTATCTGGCAAATTTTAACGAATTCTCAAAATCGTACAAGTTTGATTGCGCAAACGAAAAGAACGGGACAAATAATAGAAATATATACGTCGCCTTATTTAATTGGATCATTGAAAAGTTTTATATCGTTATCGTAATGATAATGGGTATGATTAACAAAACCGTGGCATCTGGATAATCTGTCAAAGGTCATTAACCAGCCCATAAATATTCCTTTGTTTTGAAATGCTTCGACAGCAAACTCAGAACATGATGGTGTAAAAACACAAGATGGTTTGTCTTGCGAACTTACAAAGGTTTTATAAACCAAAAACCCACTGGAAATAATCAAATTCACTTCATTTCTGGCTACTTTAAGCGGTTGTTTGAAATCAACTTTAACGGTGTCGGTTTTATTAAAGAGTGATTTGAGTTCTGGCTCTATATAAATTTGGCTTTTGACCGAAATTGTATAAAAAGAAATAAAAATGAATGCAATAAAAAATTTCAAAAAACTATACATTTTAATTTCAGATTTGTTTAGAAACTTGAATGGTACAAATTATTTCTCTCTAAATCATTGATTTTAACGTTCTTAAATTCCGTGATTTGATAATTTTCCTTTTTCTCCTGATCATATAATACCTGAATTATTTGCCGCGGAAATTCAAAAGCACCAATTTTTTCATAATCTTTAAAGAATTGCCTGCTTAAGATGTTCAGTTCATTTCCCATCATTATAACGCTTTCAAGGCGGTTCTCTTTTTTTGCAACTATTACATGGTCTAAAACAGTACTGGCTTGTTCAGGTATTTTCCAATATGACAATACAAGATCATTTTTCTTTTCAACTTTTGAAATCTTATATATTGAGTTTTTCAGACCGAAGTCATTTAAACTTGAGTTCAAGGCCAAATGGAAAATTGTAAATTTATTTATTGACGGAATAGTCAGTTTTTCGAATATGGTATCCTTCCGTATTTTAGTCAAGAGCGTATCTTTTATGATCCATTTTTCCATTTGAGGAAACGAAACATCATATATCAATTCACCATAATTTTTGTCGTAGTATACTTTGCCTTTGGTAAGATTTAAAGTCCCGTCGCTTTTTTTAATTTTAACAGTAAAATCTGCGGAAATCCGGAAATATTCTTGTCCGTTTCCCCATTTATTAAAAAACAGTATTGTCAGTATTAATATGTAATATTTAAACATCCCTTTTTTTTATTATAATTTTCTAACTGGCCATAAAAATATATAAAAGGTGCCAGTTCATTAACTGAATGGCACCTTTTATTTAATATATATTTCTGCAAATCGATTAGAGAAATAACTAATTATAATAACCAGATGATTCGTCTATCAGCCATAAAAAGTAAACCACATAAAATGCAGCTACGGTAACACCATATAAAATACAACCAGTCAATGCTTTCTTTACCTGTACTTTGTCATTGTCAGTTATCATAAAAACTATTAGAATTCCAACCACTCCAAATACACAGCCCCATAAAAATGAAGGAATACCAAGTGGAGGCCCAGTCTCAGGATCTACTCCCATGGGGGCAGAAGAATCGCTGATTTGATTGATAAATTCAATGTCTGTTTTTAGTAAATCTGCATAACTTGTACCAGCATGTTTTTCAAGATAAAACTCAAGCTCATTAAGCTCGTGCATTGCGTTGTAAAGATGATCCATGTCAAGTTCAAAAACTGATTCATCAATACTCGGAATGCCTACCTCTATTACTTTTGCTGACAGATTTTTGGTTTGAACTACAACCAATGTAATTGCCAATAAAATGCTTAAACTTTTGAGTAACATTTTCTTCATAAAGTTCAGATTTTAGACGAACTCCACAATTACAGAGATGCTGTCAAGTTAGTAAGTGGTAGCAACTGCTGTTGTGCTTGCTGCCGCAATTATTACCCATACAACAACCCAAACACCGGTGCCAACCAAACAGCCTATTAATGCTTTTTTAGTCATTTCCTTGTCTTGATCCGTCATTAAATATACGATCAGTAAACCAACCCAACCAAGCACACAACCCCATAGGAAAGGAGAAATACCAAGTGGTGATTCACCCTCTTGATTCATACCAATTGGCGACGTACTGTCGCTTACATTGGCAATTAATTCACTGCCAATTTCAACCAAATCGCTGTAGGTTGTTCCTTCATTGGTTGTCAGATAGTTATCAAGCTCGGTAAGTTCCTGCATGGCCATAGCCAACGCATCCTCATTAAGATCGAAAACTGAAATATCGACACTCGGTAAATTTACTTCAATTGTTTTGGCAGAAACAATTTGATTTTGCGACACCAGCAATACAATTGCCAGAAACACACTTAATGTTTTAAATAGAAATTTTTTCATAACATTTTGTTAATAGTTAATAATTAAAGAATAATTAATAGATCGCTAAAACTTTAGTCTAAATGAGTTATAAACAAATATATTTAATTTTTATGTTACATCCCAGAAATTTGACAACAAGATAAATAGTAATTTTTGAATCAGGCAAAAACCAATCAATACTGCCAAATTCAATAAATTAAAAATGCAGTAGATCTTATTTTTATTAAGAACACTTATGTTGTATACCTCTGAATTTATGCAGCAAATTGAAAAACCGGAAGATCGTATTGTAAAAATATTTCAACTTCGATTTTGCTTTTAGACCTATTTCTTTGATTTCGTGGATAAAATCCACCAATACGTTGATTCTTTTTTCAGAAATACTCCGCCAACTATACTTTCACACAGGATTAACAATATTGTAATCGCATTGTAATAAATATTAATAATAACAAATGCATTTGAAGTAGGGTAATTGCATTACATAACTGTAATTATCCATAAGAGAATAAATAATTCTGCAAAAAAAAACAATAAATTTTAACTAGACATGAATACAATAACAGGTTTATTTAACTCAATTCGGTTAGAAGAAATGGATCAGGTAAAACTAATGAACCGAACCGACACAAAATACTGGTTTCATTCAGAACGTCTATTTGAAATTTTCAAGGCAATTAAAAACGATTATTACATTTTGGAAATTAATTCAGAATGCAAGTTACCTTACACCACAGTATATTACGACACGTTAAACAACAACATGTTTTCCGAGCACCATAACGGAAAACTGAACCGTTACAAAGTCAGGCGTCGGAGTTATGTTTCATCGGGCATAAGTTTCTTGGAAATAAAACTGAAAAGTAATAAAGGCCGCACCATCAAAAAACGTATTCCTTCGGATTTTGGAAATACAAAGTTTACACCTGAAGAAAATGAATTTATAAATAAATATATTCCATTCAATCCTCACGATTTGACTCCAGCATTAATCAACAATTTTTCGCGGTTCACACTCGTAAACAAAAATTTTAAAGAACGTTGCACCATTGATTTGAATCTTCGTTTTGAAATGGATGATAAAGTGATTGCCCTTGATAATCTAGTTATTGTTGAAATTAAATCAGATGGGAAAAGTGCAAATTCCCCACTTGCTCTCACATTACGTGAACAACGAATAAAGACTTCAGGATTTAGCAAATACTGCGTAGGACGCACTGTAACCGATAATTCCTTAAAACGGAATGCTTTTAAAGACAAAATCAGAAGCATCGAAAAAACAATTCAATCAAATATCAATTTATACCACATCAATTAAAAATTATGACAATCGCAACAACAATTATTGACACAGTCAAAAATATCGATCTAAGCAATCCTGATTTAGCTGATATGACCGGTTGGGAAGAAAACTTTAGGTTTCTTGGTATAAAGCTTATTAACACAGCCGATTTTACAGAACTGCTCATTCGCCTGGCACTTAATATATTTGTTACTTTTTTGGTTGTACAATATATGTATGCCCGAAACAGCCGGCGCAAAGATTTCTACTTCAGCTTCATAGCCGTTGGAACAGTAGTTTTTATGCTAAGTTTCCTATTAAACAGCGTAAAACTGGAACTTGGTTTTGCACTCGGACTTTTTGCCATTTTCGGCATTATCAGGTATCGAACCGATGCTATTCCGATAAAAGAAATGACTTACCTGTTTGTCGTTATTGGAATATCTGTTATTAATGCCCTTGCCAATAAAAAAGTAAGTTATGTTGAGTTGGGTTTTACCAATGCCGTAATTGTATTTGGCTTGTGGTTACTTGAAAAAAGGCTCATGCTAAAACAGGAAGGTTCAGTGCGCTTGATTTATGAGAAAATCGAAAATATACATGAAACAAAAAAAGAAATCCTATTAGCCGATTTGAAACAACGCACAGGCATTAACATTGTTCGATACGAAATTCAAAAAATAGATTTTCTGAAAGATGTTGCACACATCGTTCTTTATTTTAATGTGAATGGAAAAGATTTAATTTAATAATTAACAGAGTTTGAAAATGAAAACAAAAATAAATAAGAATTTAGGCTTTACTTTTCTTTTAGTAATGCTCCTTTTGGTTCAAAGAACCGGATTTGCACAGGAAGTTGAAGAAAACTTTCAAACCAGGGCATCAGCCGAATTAAGTTTTGAGCCTTTAAAAAACATAAAGTTTAACGTTATTCCTGAACTCCGGTTCGATGAAAACTTCACCCTCGATAAATATCTTTTTGAAGGTGAGGCAGTTTACAAACCTGTTAAATTCCTCTCGTTGGGAGCAGCCTACCGTTTTGAAGGGAACCTGAGAGAGGATAAAGACACCGAATATTTTAACCGCTTTGCATTTAGTGCAACTGCTAAAAAAGATTTTAACCGTTTTGAATCTTCATTTCGACTGCGCTATACAAATGATGCTGATGACGAGTCAGACGACGAACAATTTTTACGTTACAAGGCATCTTTAGACTATAATATTCGCGGGAGTAAATTAACTCCTAATATAGGTATCGAAGCTTTTCAAAGTTTATCGGATGCTGATTTGTACAAAATGCGTTATTCTGCCGGCGTGGATTACAAACTATTCAAAAAGAACTACATCGGCTTAAATTACAAATTCGATTATTACAAAAATGAATACAAAAACAACCACATTTTAAGTATTGGATATAAAATTAAATTTTAAAACCTACCCCTGTTTGAGCCGCAAGACCGCTTGACGGGCTGAAGCGAAAACAGGGGGTACTACAAGTACATAAACAATAAATGAATTATAAAATGAAAAATTACTTATTAATTATTACAGCCATCTTAATGGTAACCTTTAACGCTTGTCGCGAAGACAATTTAGTTGTTGAAGAGGAAGAAGAGGAAGAAATAATCGATATGGCAGATTATTCCGACTGGTCAGAAACAACTCATGCCAATTTGCTTGACCCTGATTATTCAACAGTTTTTCCACAAAATACGGTATTGCGTTTTGATATTAAAATTAGCAGCAGCGACTGGTCAAAAATGCAATCTGATTTGTCCACTATTTTACGCTCCAGCACTGGAACTGCTGATGTATCTTCAGATCCGATGTGGGTTCCTTGTTCTTTTAATTTTAATGATACGGAATGGTATCATGTAGGCATTCGGTACAAGGGGAACTCAAGTTTAAAGTCAACCTATCAATCGGGGAACAAAAAACTCTCTTTTAAAGTCGATTTTGATCAGTTTGAAGATGATTATCCGGCTATAAAAAACCAGCGCTTTTATGGATTTAAACAACTCAATTTAAAGAATAATTATGAAGACTATTCGTTAATGCGCGAAAAAGTGGGAGCCGATTTATTCCGTGAATTTGGGCTGGCTTC
>JBFHJA010000173.1:0-8596 GCA_041596165.1 Draconibacterium sp.
TTCCATAAATTTTGATGTTTTTTTTAATTTCGGGTTGAAATCCAAAACAAAAAAATAAAAATGAAACCAATCGTTCTTATTACTGGCGCTACCTCGGGTATTGGAGAAGCAACAGCTTTTCATCTTGCAAAAAACAATTACAAACTCATAATTACAGGTCGCCGAAAAGAAAGACTCCTGTTATTGCAGAAAAAAATACAACAAGAATCAAACTCCGAAGTTTTTATTCTTGATTTTGACATCAGAAATCTGAGTGAAAATGAAACAGCCATAAAAAGCTTACCAGAAGAATGGCAAAACATTGACGTATTGATTAATAATGCAGGACTTGCTGCAGGTTTCAGCCCCTTTCAGGAAGGTAATATTGACGATTGGGAAAGAATGATTGACACAAATATTAAAGGGCTGCTATACATTACCAGGTTGATTACTCCTAAAATGATAGAGCGGGGCAAGGGCCACATAATTAATATTTCTTCAATAGCAGGTAAAGAAACCTATCCGTTTGGAAATGTTTACTGCGCCAGTAAACATGCTGTTCAATCGATAACAAAAGGGCTGAGGATTGATTTACTTAAACATGGGATTAAAGTGAGTTCAGTTGGTCCGGGGGCTGTTGAAACTGAATTTTCACTTGTTCGCTTCGATGGTGATAAAAACAAGGCTAAACAGGTTTACAAGGGATTTACGCCACTTTTTGCACAAGACATAGCAGATACAATACTTTTTATTATAACACGCCCAAAACACGTTAATATCGACGATGTGTTAATTATGCCAACTGACCAGGCATTCTCCCGTGATTTTAATCGTAGGGAAATCGATTGATTTTAATAGTTTTGTATTACACAAAAAAAAGAGAATGTCAGAAGCAATAATAATTACGCCTGTAAAAGATTCATTACACACTACCATCCGAACGATTAAAGCAATCTCGGAAGTAAATGGTAAATTCAAATCTTATGTTTTTAATGATTTTAGTCAGTCGGAAACTAAAGAATTTCTTGAAAAAGCCAAAGAAGAACACAATTTTCAACTTATCCATCTGGAAGATATAACCAATACTCCTTCCCCAAATTACAAGCTGGTATTGGAATTTGCACAAAAACTCGCATTAGAAAACAACTGCCCGTTAATAATCATTGAATCAGACGTTGTGATTAAATCGGATACACTAAAAGGACTGCTCGAGATATTGCATACAAAACCCAATCCTGGTTTAATAGGGGCTATTACTGTTGATGAATCGGGTAACTACAACTTCCCATATACTTTTGAAAAAATTAAAAGCGATGATATTTTAAATACTTCGCACAGTTTAAGTTTTTGCTGCACATTAATTTCTGTTGAATTTCTGAAGAAATTCGACTTTAAAATACTTTCTCAAAACAAAGACTGGTTTGATGTGTATATAAGTCGACAATCAAAAAAGTTAGGTTTTAACAATTATCTGGCTAAAGGACTTGAGGTTGTACATTTACCTCATTCCAGTCGCCCGTGGAAACAATTAAAATACTCAAATCCCATACGTTATTATTTTAATAAAATCTTCTACAAACGCGATCGAATTTAAATGACTAAAAGCAAGCTATATTCCAGATTAAAAATAGTTGGTCATATTATATTCTGGCTGTCCAGTAGTTTCTTGCTAACTTTAATATTCTATTTCTACGATGACAAATTCAGTTTTAATCTTGTTGAAAAATCAATTATTACCAACTTGTTCTTCTCCGTTGCAGTTTATATAAACCTACTCGTTCTCATCCCGATTTTTTTAAAACAAAAGAATTACATTTTTTATATTTTTTGGCTCATTGTTCTAATAACAGCCATTAGTGCAACACTTCAATTACTATTTATATATCCATTGCGAAATATTCTCGGAATCAATGGTTTTCATAAGTTCAACTTAAACCTTCACTCCGCATATTTCTTTTCAACACTTCTTTTTATAGGAATAACCACTTTTCTTAAACTGATAAAGGACTGGCTGGCGTTGCAGGACATTAATTTGAAACTTGCTAAAATTGAAAAACAAAAACTTGAAGCTGAGCTAAAAACTTTAAAAGGCCAGCTAAATCCGCATTTTTTATTCAATTCGTTAAACAACATTTATTCCCTTGCACTTGTAAAATCGAATAAAGTGCCTGAATTAATTTTGAAACTCTCTGATTTAATGCGACATATAATTTACGATTCAAAAGAAAACTATATTGCAATTGAAAAGGAGATTGAATTTGTTAATAATTTTATCGAATTACAAAGAATACGCACCTCTGACCAAACCAAAATTAAATACAAAGTAGTTGGGAAAATTCCGTCTGCAAAAATAGCTCCTTTGTTATTCGAACCTTTTATTGACAACGCATTTAAACATGGATTACCAGGCACAGCATCCGATTTTATAAATATTACATTTAACTTTCTTGATAAAGATAAAATCACTTTCAAGCTTGAAAATAATTACGAAGAATTATTTATACAAAAAAAAGCTAATTCAGGAATTGGATTAAACAACGTTAAAAAGAGACTAAAACTTTTGTATCAACCAAGCGACTTTAAATTGACTATTCTTAAAAAAGACAATATCCACAGCGTATATCTTGAACTTAAACTTATATAAGATGGAAATAAAAGGAATTATTATTGATGATGAACCCTTGGCACGCAATGTTATTAAGGAATATGCCAAAAAGATTCCGACTCTTACAATTGTTGGAGAATACGAAGATGCCATTAGCGCACATCAAACACTGCAGGCAAAATCAGCAGATATAATCTTTCTGGATATAAACATGCCAAAATTATCAGGAATTGATTTCCTAAAAAGCATAAAAAATCCACCTCTTGTTATCTTTACAACCGCCTACTCTGAATATGCAATGGACGGATATGAACTTAACATAGTTGATTATCTAAAAAAACCATTTTCTTTTGAACGTTTTTGTAAGGCTTATTTCAGAGCAGAGGAATTGTTCTTGCTCAAACAATCAGCCTCGAACAATGATGCGCCAGATAAACAAACTGAGTTCATTTTTGTAAAATCAGATAAAAAATCCATTAAAGTAAATATTTCAAATATAATGTACATTGAAGGATTAGGTGATTACATTAAAATTTATCTAAACGATAAAAAATTAGTGACAAATCTTTCAATGAAGAAATTAGAAAATTTACTGCCCAAAACACAGTTTTACAGAATTCATAAATCGTATATCATATCCATTGATAAAATGGAATCAATTGAAGGGAATATGGTCAAAATAAACAACATACACCTGCCAATAGGTAACAGCTACCGACAGGATTTTATGATACATATCAAACAATTTCTTGCTGACTAAACAATACCTCATAAAAAGCATATTCATTATAACCCCAATTCAAATAACCAGTGGAACTACCTTCCGACGAATTAAATAATCCTTTACCGGAATTTTTAATTTGTAGCGAAGCCCATCTACTTGACATATATTCTCAGGAAATATCTTTAAAAAATCACTATTTCTCCAGCATTTTTACTCTTTAAAAATTGCATAAAAAATGCCGGAATCTATAATCTCCGGCATTTTTTAATATGTAAAACATATAATATAAAGTTTCCCCAAATATTGTCGTAAAAAAAAAGGGAAGCTAAAAGCTTCCCTTTTTAATCAATCAATTCGGTATTACCTCTTAATCATCCTTTCTGTTTTAGCAATTCCGCTTTCAGTATAAAGACTGATTACGTAGATGCCGCTTACCAGATTAGCAGTACGGATTTCACGAGTTGGATTTTCAATATCGATAACTCTTTGACCAGCAATGTTGCTAACAACAACCCTGGTTAATTTTTCGCTATTGTCAATTGAAATTTTATCATTAAATGGATTAGGATAAACTTTGAAAGCAATTGCCAACCCAGTTTTTATTGCTGTTGTAGTTACATTAACAACATCACTTTCCATTCTTGGTTCTAATTTGAACGCATCTTCTTTACCATTAACAATACCTGTAACGTTATAGAAATCACCTTCTACAGAAGTTGAAGCATATAACCATTTGTTAACAGTAGCCATATCAGCTGGTTCGTAATATACAGTCCAAACGCCACTTTCATCGGCTGCATTTGCACGAGCACCCATAATTGAAACTAACATACTTTCGTACATTTCCGCTGCAATTGCAGAAGGTGCACTAAGTACCATCGGAGCTACAACAACTGTTGCATCAACAACTGTAACTTCAGTGGCAGTAAGAGTTGTAACCATCATTACTTCAGAAACAGTACCAACAGCTTCAACACCATCACCAATTTCAACAGTTTCAGTGCTTGCTACTGCAATACCACTCCATGCTTCATTGGCATCCTGCACAAAGAATCCACCTTCATAAACTCCAGTTACAGTACCCATAATTTTTATGACAGTTGTATCAGTAAGTGTAGTATCCTGACGAACATCAGCGATAGCCCAGATACGTTCAACTTCAACAACAGTAACATTTAGAGTTCTTTCGCAACTTTCTGCGTTGTAAAGGAATTCATAAACACCTACAGCAAGCATGGTATCAACACCAGCTACAGCATCAACAAACGAAGTTTCTTCACCAATGTAAGTATTAATAGTTGTATCACGACTTACTGGCATTCCAACTACGTCAATAGTTTGCTCTACAGTACACTTGTGTTCATCCATAACTTTAACCATGTGTGTTCCGCGTGGTGCTGTAAAAGTATAAGGAGACACTCCAGCAAGTACACTATCGTTAACCATAACAGTTAAAGCACCAACTCCACCACCTACAGAAATATCAATCGTTTCACTGCATTCAGTAGTTGTAACACTTGTGATTGTCATTGTAACTGAAGACTGTATCTGGTCGAAAGTCAGCGTATCAATCGCAGATACACATCCTTTTTCATCTTCTACATAAACCGCATAGTGACGGTCAACATAGTTTTCGTTATCATAAAGGAAAACATCACTAATTACAATTGATTCAGCAAACGTACCATTGTATTTAACATATGGATTACTCGTTGGGATTAAATCACCAATTTCCTTATACCAAACATTAAACATACGACCTTCTGTGCCCGTTGCTGTAATTTCAACTGATGCTTTCACATCGTCTTTACAAGACAAGTCAATTGAGCTAAATTCAACTATTGATGGAGTTGGCATGTCAAGTTCTGCTTCTGCAGTACAAAGATTTGCATCACGCACCTGAACGGTAAATTCGTTTCCAACTTTTACAAGGAATGCGCTTGCAATACTTTGCCAAGGAGTATGAACAACACCATTTTTCAATAATTGGTATTCATAAATACCTGTACCACCCATTGCAGTAGCTTCAATCCAACCTTCCACTGCACCAAAGCAGCTATAATTATCTGGACTTTCTTCAAGTGTTACAGTAAGTGCATCCGGCTGTTTAACCATGATCTTACGACTCATAGAAGTACATCCGTTGGCATCCGTTACAGAAACTGTAAAGCTATCAACAGAACTTGCAGGAACACCTGTCAATCTGATTAAACCACCTGACAAATAATTTGTCACAAGATTTGAATAAGATAAATTGACATCTTCTCCTGTAGCACTTTTACCTTTTACAGTAGCATTGTAAACGCCTGAACCTCCTGTGATATTATTCACCAAATGAATTTTACCATTCCAATCACCATTACAAAGTGGCATTTCATAATGTACCATAAGTGGAGTTCCTGTTCTATGGAAATCCCATACGATTTGTGCTGGTTGCTCAACTTTTACGCGCCATTTGTTAACAGCAACGCTATTTTCATATTCACCACCAACAACACAACCATTGGCATCCATTGTCCAAACAACCCAGGTACCGGCTCCAACCATTAAAGTTTCAGTATCCAACCACAAATCAGAATTTGCTTCAGGAGCTTCTGGAACAAGTACATGGCCATCAGGTTCAATTGACAAACCAGCATAGTATTTGTAAGGTGCAGTACCACCGGCAGCTACAAGTTTAATTTCACCATCTTCGCTGCCAAAGCAAGTTGCATCTTTTAACCACATTGGGTCAAGAGTTAAATAAGTAGCAGGTTCGTTAACCTCCCATGATTCAACAGTTGTATATGGAGAACTGCTGTTATTTGCAGTTGGGTACAATTCACAACCATTTGCATCTTTTATATAAACTGTATAGTGCGAGTGAGCCAACTGAGCAAAAGTATAAGAGAAATCTGCTCCGGTTCTTTTCCATCCACTATCATAAACAGCACCTGTTATTTTAACATCATAACCACTAAGTGCAGGAGTCAATGGGAAATTATAAGGTGTTCCACCGCTAAGTACATTAACAGTTAAAGTACCATCAACACCATCTTTACATTTTACATCTTCAACTACTACATCATAAGTAATTTTAGCTGGTTGTGTAATTGTAAATTCAACACTGTATTCACAATCTAAATCCTGATAAGGTGCGCTATAAGCATTAACATCTCTGATATATAATGTATGTGTTCCAGCTGGTAAATCTTCTAAAACTGTTGAACTAGTCCAAGTACCAGTGGCATTAACCTTAAATTCGTAATCAGTCATTCCGGCCCAACCGCCTGTACCAACAACGCTAATTTCACCATCATCACCACCATTGCAAGATACGTTATCCTCTATTGTAACATTTGCACTAAGTGCAGTTGGTTCAAGAATATAAACTGTATCTGCTTCAGTAACACATCCATTGGCATCTTTTACCCAAAGTACAAACATACCAGGTTCAGTTGCAATGTACGTTTTTGTTGTTTTGCCTGCACCAATTGCTACCCATGCATTTGGGTTGTTAACAGCATACCAGTAATCAGGCGTTCCACCATCAATATCAATGGTTATAACACCGTCATTTGATCCTTCACAACTAAAATGTGTAATTTCTGAATCAAAAGTTAGCATATCTGGATCTTCCAGGAAAATTTCCATTGTTGTATAAGATGGGCAATCTTCTGCGTCTTCCACCAATACAGTATAAACACCTGCAGAAAGACCAGTAAACACGCCAGTAGCCTGTCCAATTTTTCCTTCTACCTTAGTCCATTGTGCTTGATCTATACTAGCAGCTTTTACCATCACTTCTGGCATCATTGAATACATAGCTTTTAATAAAGTAAACTTGTATGAACCAGCACCACCAGTTACTGCACTCATAGGAACAGAAATTGTTCCATCGTTGCTTTCAAAACATTTAGGATCAGTATATTCAATTGCATCCTCATCAACCAATAATTCAGTATAACCTTCAACAACAACTGGTCCGTAAGTAACTTCGTCGCAATTGTCATCCCTAACAGTTAACCAATATGTACCACCATCAACCTGGAAGCTTACTGTGCTAAGTGCAGGACTTACTAAATTATTATAAGAATCAAAAGGTAAATATTTATCGTCGGTAATATTACCAAGAGCAGCTTCATTATTTACAATAGCATATTCAAGATCAGCAGTATTTCCACCTGTTACATAAAGTGTAATAACACCTTCAAAAGTTTCAAAACATGAAGCACCATTTGAAGTAACGTCAGAAATCAACAATTCATCATTTTGAGTTACAATAGCAGTGTCCTTATTTGATTCACAGGTATATTGGTCTACTGCCCAAATTACATAAATACCAGCATTGAACAATGTAGCAGTTCCATGATTTGAAGGAACAAAAGAACTAATATCTCCTGCTTCATTTTCTACCATATAAGTTACACTTCTGTTAGGTGCAGGTTCCATAGCACCATTAAGACCTTCTGCCCAGCTTGCGAAATCAACAGATATAGTTCCTGCTTTTGTTCCAAAACAGTCAATATGAGAATCTGAAGTAGCTGTAATTACATTTTCTTCCAAAGTAATAACTTCCTCAATAGGAGAATCCCAGGTACAACCATTCGCATCTTTAACACTAATATTCTGAGTACCTACGTTAACTTTTACATTTGTGAATTTTTTGTCGGTCATTCTCCATGCACTACCATTTATTGAATAATAATATGGTTTAGTTCCACCTGTAATTTGTAAAGTAATATTACCGTCATTACCATCGATACATGTTGGAGCAAGTTGGTTAAATGCAATTACGTCTAAAGCATCAGGATTTGTAACATCTTCTGCTTCAACAACATATTCAACAGGGCAAGTTGTGCCTGTTGCATTTGCAACCCAAATAGTTACATCAGCATAAGGAAACGCCCAATCCATTGTTTTAACAGTACCCCAGTTAGTACCGCCATCAAAACTATATGTATAAGAACCAGTACCACCAGTTACAGAAGATATGGTAATCTTTGCATCTTCTTCATTACAAAGAGGATTGGTTACAGTAACAGTATATTGAATATCTTTAGGTGACTGAACGGCAATTGTGTTCTTTGTTCCATTTGGATTAACATAAGGAACAGTACAACCATTTGCATCTTTTACCCACAAACTATAATAAGTAGGTAAAAGGTTTTCAAAAATACCAGTAGTATCTGTAAAATCACTTCCATCAATAGAATATGAATAAGGTGCAGTTCCGCCGGTAACGTTACTTACAGTAATTTTACCATTATTAGCTCCACCGCAAGATGTATCATCAATCTTAATATCAA
>JBFHJA010000174.1:0-8558 GCA_041596165.1 Draconibacterium sp.
AATTGTAAATTTAATTTTCTAAACGGAAAAAAGGTAAACTAAATTTAATTATTGAGAAATATCTTAAAAATTGTGTCACTGATTAATTACACAACGTCAAACGAGACTAATTTAAACCAATTTAAATGAAGATTATCAATGAGTTACAGAATTTAGCGAGACCTATTTTTAACAAATTCTAATTGGTCTTGATTTAGTCCCTTTTTATTTGACTTTTTATGCTTTTTTTGGTGAGTGCAAAAATAAAAAAGCACTTAAAATCAACGATTTAAGTGCTTTTGATTAAGAATGAATTCCGTAATAGTGACCCTGGAGAGACTCGAACCCCCAACCTTCTGATCCGTAGTCAGATGCTCTATCCATTAAGCTACAGGGCCAGTTTTTTGCCTTAAAAGCGGTGCAAATATAATACTTTTTGATAATTATCCTTAAAATAGATCTCTATAAAGCAATATTTAAGAAGAAACCTTGGCGTTTAATCTTCTTCCTGCTCATCATCCTCCTCATATTCATCGAATTGAGGGGTTTCGTTTTGTTTGAGCATTTCAATTATTTCGTTACGCGACATTATTTTAACATTAGTAACAATCATATCCTCGTCAAGGAAATCGCCATATTGATTACATTCGTCAATTATATTTCTAAATATTTGTTTCAAATCCGATTGCAAGGGCAACATAACCAATACAGTTGAAAAGCCATCGGAGAAATCCATAGATTCAAATTCACCATCGTGTTGGTTCAATTCAAAAATAACTTCATCTTTCAGCAGTTTTTGCTGTGTGGCATTTAAAATACCCTGTTGGTCCTTGTTGATAAAAACCACATAGTATCTCAATTTTTGTCCTTTTCCTCCAAGCCCTGTTGATATAAATACCAATTGTTCGTCAAGCAACGAGCTTTGAATGAGCATCCTGCTTTCCTGAAATGCAAGTACAGCCCATTGTTTTATTTCGCTATCGGCTATGCCAACAAATTTTTCTATTGTGCGAAATGCCTTTACATCATCAATAATAGCTATTGACAATAGAATTTCTTTTTTTCGATCTATACTTGTTTCTGGTAAAAAAAGTTCTTCGCGGTTTTCAAAAAAATCATTTGAATTGGGCTTCGACCGCACCACATTAGCATATTCGAAATACTTCATCTGAACATCAATATCTATTTGTTCTTCCAGTATGCTAAAATTGTCGGGTAAATCATCCAGTACTTTTCGAATGTTATGATAAAATTGTTTCTCTTCCATTATTATTATTAATTCGAACAAAAATAGTTACTTGTTGTAATAACTAAAGAAGAATTGCATTTTATTTCATTTGAGCGGAATTGGATTATATTTGTGCAGCTTATTTTTAATGATTATAAATATACTAACGAGGGGATTGAGGAGAAGTGAAATTAAGTGAAGTAAAAAATAGTGAGACAGTGGTGATTACCAAGGTACTTGGGCACGGTTCGTTCCGGAAAAGGATTTCGGAAATGGGCTTTGTTAAAGGAAAGGAAGTTAAGGTAATAAAAAGCGCCCCTTTCAATGGTCCGTTTGAATTTAAAATTATCAATTACAATGTTTCATTGCGTAAATCGGAAGCAGAATTAATAGAAGTAATCCCACTTCACGAATTTGTTAAGTCTGAAAATGAAAATTATCAGGGAGTTATCGACAGGGATATTAATCTTGTTGACCAGTCGGAAAGAACAAAAACCATAAATATCGCACTTGTTGGGAATCCAAACAGCGGTAAAACAACACTTTTTAATTTTATTTCGGGCTCGAAAGAAAAGGTAGGAAATTACAGCGGTGTTACTGTTGATATCAAAAAGGCAACTTTTAAAACAGAGGGGTATACTTTCAATTTTTATGATTTACCCGGAACTTACAGTTTAACGGCCTACTCGAAAGAAGAAATTTTTGTTCGTGAGTTTATTTACGAACAAACTCCCGATATTGTAATAAACGTTCTCGATGCAACCAATTTGGAAAGAAACCTTTTTCTTACAACCCAACTTATTGATATGGATGTGAGAATTGTGGCGGCACTGAACATGTATGACGAACTTGAAAAAAAGAACCTCTTTTTTGACAAGGATGAATTATCAAAATTACTTGGGATACCATTTGTACCAACGATTAGTTCAAAGGGAATTGGGTTGGATAATTTAATAGAAAAAGTAATTGATGTTTTTGAAGGCAAAGATAAGATTACCAGACATGTGCACATTAATTACGGTAAGGATTTGGAAAGTGCAATTAGAAATGTACGTCAGAAAATAAAAGAAAACCGACCTATAACTGATAAAATTTCATCAAGATTCCTCTCCATTAAATTACTTGAAAAGGATGAACAGGTAGCATCTCTTTTATCTCATTATGAGAATTATGAGGAAATAAAGAAAACTACTGAAAAAGAAATTCGAAAAATTGAAATACTTGAAAATGAGGAGTGTGAAACTGTAATTACAAATACAAAGTATAGTTTTATTACTGGTGCATTAAAGGAAACGTTTGAGGATAGAACCCAAAGTGAGAAAACACGTTCTGAAAAAATTGATAGTGTTTTAACACATCCTTTGTTGGGATTTCCGATTTTTACTTCCATCCTTTTTCTTATTTTTTACGCTACATTTAAATTGGGTGCTTATCCAATGGATTGGATAGATAAAGGAGTTTTAGGGTTTGGTGATTTAATCTCAGGATTATTGACTGATGGTATGCTGAAAGACTTGCTTGTAAAAGGAATCATAAGTGGCACTGGAAGTGTACTTGTTTTTTTACCAAATATCCTGATATTATTTTTGTTTATTTCACTTCTCGAAGGTACAGGTTACATGGCGCGGGCAGCATTTATAATGGATAAAATAATGCACCGTTTCGGACTTCATGGCCGTTCGTTTATCCCGATGATTATGGGGTTTGGATGCAATGTTCCGGCAATTCTTGCCACCCGTTCAATGCGAAATAAAGGCGACAGGATTCTGACAATGCTTATTATACCTTTCATGTCATGCAGTGCCCGGCTTCCGGTTTATATATTAATTATATCTGCATTCTTCGATAAATATCAACCCTTGTATTTGATTGGGATTTATGCTGTGGGAATTATTTTTGCATTTATTACTGCCCAGATCCTGAATAAAACCTATTTCAGAAACAAAGAAACTCCTTTTGTTATGGAGTTGCCAACTTATCGTTTACCAACTGCAAGAAATGTTTTTTATCACATGTGGGATAAAACCCAGCACTATTTGCGTAAAATCGGGACAATTATTTTGGTTGGTGTTGTAATTGTGTGGGCACTTGAGTATTTCCCAAGGGAGACAAAAAATTCAGGTTTAATAAAGGAAGAAATTCAAGTTGTTACGCAAAATTCAACATTAAATCCGTTTGAAAAGGAAAGTACGTTGTCTGAGTTGGAAATCAAATTGGAATCCGACAGGCTAATAAACTCCTATCTTGGGCGAATTGGGAAATTTATCGAACCGGTTATGCGACCTCTTGGTTTCGATTGGAAGATGAGTATCGCTTTGGTTGCCGGACTTCCGGCAAAGGAAATTGTTATTAGCACAATGGGAGTTTTGTACCAGTCGAAGGATGATGAGAATTCTGTTAATCTGCAGCAAAAGCTAAAAACTGAGAAATTTGAAAATGGCAAGTTTAAGGGGCAACCTGTTTTTACAACTCCAACTGCGCTCGCTTTTTTAATTTTTATTCTGATTTATTTTCCGTGTATTGGAGTGGTAGTTGCAATAAAAAATGAATCTGAGTCTTGGAAATGGGCAGCATTTGCCGTATTTTACACTACTTCACTTGCATGGATTGCAGCATTTCTAGTTTATAATATCGGTAATTTTATTGTGTAGAATGATTCAGGAGATTATTACATATATAATTATTGTAGCTGCAATTGCACTGGCAATTTCTATGGCAGTTAAAAAATTTCGAGGAAAAAGAAAGCCTGCAAAAAAAGTCGACTTTAAAAAAGACGCGATTTCTTTACATCACGATTGTTCCGATTGTTCGGCCGAATGCATGTTGCGTAATGCCGCAAAACCAGTTATTAAAGAGAATGTTGGATTGTGTAATAAAATAGAAAACAAGAGTAAATTATAGCAAATTAAGTTGATGTATAGTTTCAGTTGGGTTTTTTGAGCTGAAAACAAAACTCCCAGCAACCAAAACATCGGCTCCGTTTTCAAAAAGTTTTTTCCCGGTTTCGAAATTTACCCCTCCATCAACTTCTATTAAACAATCAGGATTATTTTTTTCGATGAGTTCCTTCAGTTGCCTCACTTTTTTGTAGCTGTTTTCAATAAAAGCCTGTCCGCCGAAACCCGGATTTACTGACATTATCAAAACCATATCGAGGTCAGCAATTATATCCTCCAAAACTGCAACCGGAGTATGCGGATTCAGACAAACACTTGCTTTTGCACCTAAACTTTTAATAAGTTGAATTGTGCGATGCAAATGTTTACATGCCTCATAATGAACAGTTATTAATGTTGCCCCCGCTTTTACAAATGCTGGAATTAAACTGTCAGGATTGACAATCATTAAATGAACATCCAATGGTTTTTGTGCAATTCTTTTTACATGTTCGATTACAGGTATCCCAAATGAAATATTCGGAACAAAGACGCCATCCATCACATCGCAATGTATATATCCTGCATCACTACCGTTAATCATTTCAATTTCCTTTCCAAGGATATTAAAATCAGCTGCTAAAATTGAAGGTGCTATTATTCTTGTCATTATATGAAAAAGGTTATTTACCCAGATAGGCTTTTAGAAGTCTGTTTCGAAATTGGTTTTTTAGTTTTTTGATGGCTTTTTCCTTTATTTGTCTTACCCTTTCGCGTGTTAATCCAAATTCATCGCCAATTTCTTCCAAAGTAAAGGGTTGATAGCCGTTTAATCCGAAATAATGTCTGAGAATTTCAGCTTCGCGTTCAGCCAGAGTCGATAATGAACGTTCAATTTCTTTTCGCAATGAAACATTCATTAATTCTTCTTCCGGATCCAAAGAATCATCGTTTAACATCACGTCGTATAAATTACCTGCTTCTTCGTCGCGAAGCGGGGCATCCATTGAAACATGGGTATTCGAAAAGTTAAGTGCATCTTCAACAATTTCGGGTTTGCTTTCCATCAAAGCTGCAATTTCTTCAATTGTTGGTTCCCGCTGAAACTCCTGTTCCAATTTATTAAAAGCCTTATTTATTTTATTGATCGAACCAATTTTGTTGAGTGGAAGGCGCACGATTCGTGCCTGTTCGGCAAGTGCCTGTAAAATTGACTGACGAATCCACCAAACTGCATAAGAAATAAATTTGAATCCCCTTGTTTCGTCAAAGCGCTCGGCAGCCTTTATTAATCCAAGGTTTCCTTCGTTTATTAAGTCAGGCAAGCTCAATCCCTGATTTTGGTATTGTTTGGAAACTGATACTACAAATCGAAGGTTTGCTTTAATGAGCATTTCGAGGGCAATACGGTCGCCATTTTTAATTCGTTTGGCTAATTCAACTTCTTTTTCAGCGGTAAGCAGATCAACTTTGCCAATCTCATGCAAGTATTTGTCGAGCGATAAAGTATCGCGATTAGTAACCTGTTTAGATATTTTAAGCTGTCTCATACGTTGGTTTTGTTAACAATTATCTGATAAACAAAGCGTTAAAGATATAAAAATTTTCAGAAATACAAATTGTATTATTTTATACGTCAAAATAGGCAGTATGTAACTTTAAAGTGTTGTTTTTTTTAAAACAACACTTTTCATTAAATATTCCCTAAACGAATTGTATTCCTTTCCCAGCGGTATGCTTTTCTTTTCGCCTTTCATAAATGCCGCCAGTTTTTGGGGAAGTGAAACATTGCCTTTCCCAATAATATATTCTACGGTTTCCGTAAATTTTGCCGGGTGGGCTGTTTCTAAAAATACGCCAACCTGACTTTCTGATAAACTATTATTTAAAGCCTGAAAACCACATGCGCCGTGAGGATCGCACAGATAGTCAGTTTCGGAATATACTTTTTTAACTATTTCCCTGATTTCTGAATCGTTATAAAAAGTACCTTTTATAATTTCTGAAATTGTTTTATGTGAATGATTATACAAATCTAGTATCCGGGCAAAATTGCTTGGAGCACCCACATCCATAGCATTTGCAATGGTTTCTAACGATGGTTGTGGCTGATAAATCCCTGTTTCGAGGTATTTAAAAACCACGTTGTTTGCATTGTTTGCTGCAATAAATCGCGTAACAGGCAATCCCATTTCCCGGGCAAAAAGTCCGGCAGTAATATTTCCCAAATTTCCGCTTGGCACCGAAAAAACCAATTCTTTGTTCTCCAGAACTCCCAGTTGCTTTAACCGTGCATAAGCATTGAAATAGTAAAAGGCCTGAGGTAGGAAGCGTGCAACATTTATTGAATTGGCGGAGGTAAGAATCAGACTTTCATTTAGTTGGCTATCTAAAAACGCCGTTTTTACCAAATACTGGCAATCATCAAAAGTTCCGTCAATTTCTAATGCAGTTATATTTTTTCCTAAAGTTGTGAATTGCGATTCCTGAATTTTACTCACCTTTCCTTTAGGGTATAAAACAAAAACGTGAATACCGTCAACACCAAGAAAACCATTTGCTACTGCACTGCCTGTATCTCCAGAAGTTGCAACAAGCACATTAACCGGGTCTTTTTTGTCGTTTAAAAAGTGGTTAAGCAGGCGTGCCATAAAACGTGCGCCAACATCTTTAAATGCTAGTGTTGGTCCATGAAAAAGTTCGAGGGAATAAATTGAATCAGTTACTTTAACTACCGGGCAGTCAAAATTTAATGTTTCAAAAACAATTTCCTTCAATTTTGATTCTTCAATATCTTCCCCAAAAAACTTTTTTGCTACTTCGAAGCCAATCTCCTGAAATGTCAGATCCTGGATTTGATCAAAAAAATATGGTTCAAATTTATTGATATGGTCGGGCATAAATAGCCCGTTATCGGCAGCTAATCCTTTTACAACTGCTTCTTTTAAAGAAACTTCGGGTGTATTTTTATTTGTGCTGTAATATTTCATTTGCAGGATTAGAATAATTAACAATTTATTAGAATTCAAAATTAGAAAACAACTTTCATCAATAATAAACAACTACTAAAAATCAAGAAAGTTTAATAATCTATTCATAATTCATAGCAAAAAACATGAATATGAAAGTTTTTTAATCTTGAAACAAGAATGTTTTTATAAATTGATTTCCTTGAATTGTTCCAAAATCACCTTTTTTAACACTGAATTCATCGTAAGCATTTACATCATCCGGTTCAATTCCCGGATAATAAATAGTAAACGGAACCGGATCGTGCGTGTGTGTTTTCAGCGCGCATGGAGTGGGGTGGTCGGGTAGGATTGCAATTGCAACCGGTTCCTTCATCTTCCCTGTTTCTTCAATAATGTATTTCACAACCCGGTTGTCAAGATATTCTATTGTTTTAGTTTTAAGTTCTACGTCTCCTTCATGTCCGGCTTCATCGCTGGCTTCAATATGCAAATACACGAAATCATTTGATTTCAGGGCTTCAACAGCTGCCTGCGCCTTTCCTTCGTAATTTGTATCGTACAAACCGGTAGCACCTTCAACATGTATAATTTCCATTCCGGCGTAAACTCCAATTCCATGTAATAAATCAACTGCTGAAATCATGGCCGATTTATCAATGCCGTACATTTCTTTTAAAGTCGGCATTTCAGGTTTATACCCTGGCGACCAGGGCCAGATACTGTTGGCCGGATCTTTTCCTAATTTCTTTCGATTAATATTAACAGGTTGATTTTCGAGTAATTTTTGCGATTCAAGTATCAACTGATTTAGTAATTCGGCTGTTTTGTTTGCTTCCGTGGCTCTGGGTTGAACTAAAACTTCCTTAAACGGGGTTCCGGTAACGTCGTGTGGCGGAGTGCATTTCATATTTTTAATGCCATTTTTAATAACAAGTAAATGGCGGTATGAAACCCCTGGATAAAACCTAATTATATCACTGCCTAATTTTTCATTTAAAAACTGAATTAGTTCTGTAGCTTCTGCAGTTGAAATATGCCCAGCGGAGTGGTTTTTTATATTTTCATCTTCAATGGTCAATAAATTGCATCGAAGCGCCAAATCTCCTGGATTAATAGTAACTCCAATACTTGCTGCTTCCAAAACGCCCCTGCCTTCAAAAACTTTTTCAACATCATAACCCAGAACTGCCATATTTGCAATTTCACTGCCCGGATGCATTGATGCTGGAACTGTTGTAAACAAACCTGATTTTCCATTTTTGGCCAGCCAGTCGATATGCGGCTTTTTTGCCATTTGTAGCGGGGTCTTATTTTCGTAATTTTCAAGTGGCTCGTCCGACATTCCGTCTCCGAGGATGATTATGTGTTTCATTTTTTTTCTTTTTTGTAGTTAAATTTGTTGTGTGTTTCGGGTTCAGAATTCAAATTTGAGAGCTGTTTTTAAAACCCTGAACTCTGAACTTACTCCTAAATATTCGACACTTTTATTAAATCAGCAAAAAC
>JBFHJA010000175.1:0-8550 GCA_041596165.1 Draconibacterium sp.
CTTGTAGCCAGCTTATTTAAAGAAAGCATTGTATATGGCTTGTTTTATATTCTTGGCGGAGTATTACTGGGCATCCATCTTTCTCATGGATTCTGGTCTGCTTTTCAAACGTTAGGATTGAGCAATAAAAATTGGTTAAAACGGTTGCAATTGATTGGTAAAATTTATGCAATTGTAATTGCAGTTGGTTTTTCAATCATCCCGTTATATTTCATGTTAGGTTTATATAAATAAGGAAGTTGAATATGAGCATATTAAATTCAAAAATACCGGAAGGCCCCTTGGCCGAAAAATGGAACAATCACAAAGGCGCCATTAAAGTTGTGAGTCCGGCCAACAAAAGAAAACTTGATATTATTGTAGTGGGAACTGGACTGGGCGGCGCTTCTGCTGCTGCTTCTTTAGCCGAACTTGGTTATAAAGTAAAAGTATTTTGCTACCAGGACAGTCCTCGCCGTGCGCATTCAATTGCTGCACAAGGAGGAATAAATGCTGCAAAAAACTATCAAAATGATAACGACTCGGTTCATCGCCTGTTTTACGATACGATAAAAGGTGGTGACTATCGTTCACGTGAAGCCAATGTTTACCGTTTGGCCGAAGTATCGCCAAATATTATCGACCAGTGTGTTGCGCAGGGTGTTCCATTTGGCCGCGAATATGGTGGTTTGCTTGACAACCGCTCATTTGGTGGTGTATTGGTAAGCCGAACTTTTTATGCACGAGGACAAACCGGTCAGCAATTGTTAATTGGCGCATATCAGGCATTAAACCGCCAAATTGCCAAAGGTACAGTTGAAATGTACAGCCGTCATGAAATGCTGGATGTTGTAAAAATTGATGGCAAAGCACGAGGAATTATTGCACGTGATTTGGTCACAGGAGAAATAAAACGATATGGTGCTCACGCTGTTGTTGTAGCCACCGGCGGTTATGGAAACGTGTTTTTCCTTTCTACCAACGCAATGGGAAGCAACGGTTCAGCAGCCTGGCAATGCTACAAACAGGGTGCATTCATGTCGAATCCTTGTTTTGTGCAAATCCACCCAACTTGTATTCCTGTTCATGGCGACCAGCAGTCAAAATTAACTTTGATGTCGGAATCACTCCGAAACGATGGTAGAGTTTGGACTCCAAAGAAAAAAGAAGATGCTGTTAAATTGCAAAAAGGCGAAATTGGCCCAAATGATATAAAAGAAGAAGATCGCGATTTTTATTTGGAAAGAAGATATCCATCTTATGGAAACCTTGTTCCACGCGATGTTGCATCACGTGCAGCAAAAGAACGCTGCGACGAAGGCTTTGGTGTAAACGGTGAAGGGAAAGCTGTTTTTCTCGATTTTAAATATTCAATTGAAAGACTTGGGAAAAAGGTAATTGAAGCACGTTATGGAAATTTATTCCAGATGTATGAAAAAATTACAGACGTTGACCCTTACAAAGAACCAATGATGATTTACCCCGCTATTCACTATTCAATGGGTGGAACCTGGGTTGATTATAATTTGATGACAACTGTTCCCGGGTTGTATTCAATCGGCGAAGCCAACTTCTCCGACCACGGCGCCAACCGTCTTGGAGCTTCTGCATTGATGCAGGGACTGGCTGACGGATATTTCATCCTTCCATATACAATTGGAGATTATCTGGCCGATGAAATTATGGTTCCAAAAATCGACACAAACAAACCTGAGTTTGTTGAAGCAGAAAAAGCAGTAACAAGTCGTATTGAAAAATTATTCAACATAAAAGGTTCGAAACCAGTTGATTACTTCTACAAGAAACTGGGGCAAATCATGTGGGATTATGTTGGAATGGCTCGTAATGAAAAAGGTCTGAAAAAAGCAATTGCCGAAATCAAGGTAATTCGTGAAGAATTTTGGAAAGACGTGAAAGTTCCGGGCGAATTGAACAACCTGAATCCAGAATTGGAAAAAGCAGGCCGTGTTGCCGATTTCTTTGAAATTGGAGAACTGATGGCACGTGATGCACTTGACAGAAACGAATCATGCGGTGGTCATTTCCGCGAAGAATCGGCTACCGAAGAAGGCGAAGCAAAACGCAACGACGAATTGTTTACTTACGTTTCGTGCTGGGAATACAAGGGCGAAGGAAAAGAACCGGAGCTACATAAAGAACCGTTGAAATTTGAGAACATTAAGCTAACACAGCGTTCTTACAAATAATCAATAGAAAATAATCAATAATAAATCTGTAAGATTATGGCTGATATAATTCTGAAAAAACTCAATATAAAAGTCTGGAGACAAAACAGGGCTTCAGAAAAGGGAAAATTTGAAACCTACACAATCGAGAATATTTCGCAAGGTTCTTCATTCCTCGAAATGATGGATATCCTGAACAATGAACTCATTGAAAAAGGTGTTGATCCGATTGCTTTTGACCACGATTGCCGTGAAGGTATTTGCGGAACTTGCAGTTTGTACATCAACGGTCGACCACACGGACCAGACACTGAGGTTACCACCTGCCAGTTGCACATGCGCAAGTTTAAAGATGGCGAAACAATTACAATTGAACCTTGGCGTGCAAGAGCATTCCCTGTTATCAAAGATTTAATTGTTGACCGGTCGGCATTTGAAAAAATACTTCAGGCAGGGGGATTTGTTTCAGTAAACACAGGTGGTGTTCCTGATGCAAATACAATTCCAATTGCATATGAAGATGCTGAAGAAGCAATGGATGCAGCAGCTTGTATTGGCTGTGGCGCCTGTGTGGCAGCTTGTAAAAACTCATCAGCTATGTTGTTTGTTTCGGCAAAAGTTTCGCATTTGGCTAAATTGCCACAAGGAAAGGTTGAAGCAAAAACACGTGCCAGAAATATGATTTCTAAAATGGATGAACTTGGTTTTGGTGGCTGCACCAACACCGGAGCTTGTGAAGCTGAATGTCCAAAGAGCATTTCTATCGTAAATATTGCCCGATTAAACAGAGAATATTTAGTGGCGAGAATGTCAGAATAAATAATTTTTACGAAGTTATAAACTTTAAAAAAGTTAAAATAATATTAAAAAAAAGCCTTCCTGTCAATTGATTGGAAGGCTTTTTTGGTAAAACTAATTGACATCAGATTGTGAATAAGTAAGTCGGCGAACAAATAAAATCCTGTTCCGGATTCATTAACTTCGCAAGAAACTTTACAGAATTATGCCATACAGACGTTTACCGACAACTGACAAAGCAAGGACAAGAGCACTGGAATCCGCCTTACAAAAAGTGGAATTCAAAAATGGAAAAGTTGCAATTTCAGCAAAATCAATCGAAGAACTTCAAATCGTAAAAAGCAAATTTGAAAACTTGCAGAAACATTACGAAATGAATATCCAGATTCAGGCCGATAAAAACCATGAGTATAAGGCATCAATGGACAAAGCGCGCATGTATGTTTCGCATTTTATCCAAGTCCTGTACCTCACTTCTGAACGCGGTGAAATTAACGGCGGGATTAAATATTACGGATTAGACGAATACGAAGGTAAAGTACCTCAATTAAATACCGAAGAGGAAATTTTGCATTGGGGTGCCAAAGTTGTTGAGGGAGAACAAAAACGCATTCAAAGTGGTGGCAGTGCAATTTATAATCCTTCTATTGCATTGGTCCGGATTAAAGTTGAAGATTTTAAAGATGCTGCCATTTTTCAGCAAAACCTAAAAAAGAACACTACCCGCACCTACAATGCCATGCAGGAATTGCGTAAAACTACAAACGATTTTATTAGTCAGCTGTGGAACGAAATTGAAGAAGGAATCAATACTGACAATCCAAAAATTAAACGCCAGATTGCACAGGAGTATGGCATAGTTTATATTTTCCGCAAGAAAGAAAAAAGAAAACTTACCGACAAAGAATTACAACGCGATTTGCTTTTTGACTTTGCTTAATCACACTTGAAAATAATACAGGATTATTGAGAATATCTATTCTCCTGAATCTCCATGTTGTTTTGCCGTTTTATCATCAGCATAAAAACTACAATAAGAACAAAACTCACTACCGCCATATAATAGCTGTCGGATGTTGAGCCGTATTCTTCTATATCAGGAGTCAACAGTTTTTTATCGATCAGGTACATTCCAACTACTGCCACAGCGTTATTAATAAAATGTGCAATAATTGGCAACCACATTGAACCGCTCCAAACCAGCAGATAACCAAACAAAACACCCAGAAACATTCGTGGCACAAAGCCATAAAACTGCATGTGCATTGCGCTAAAAAGGATTGCGGTAATCCAGATTCCCCAATGAATATTTTTTGTCCAGTTTGTGAAAATACGCTGAATTACGCCACGAAACAGCAACTCTTCACCAATAGCAGGTAGAAAAGCAACCATAAAAATATTGAATATCAAACCACTCAAACTATCAACCTTTAAAAAAGCTTCGGTAAGTTCTGCCGCGTTCTCCTCTGCATTCTTCATCCAGTTTTCGATCCCCGACAACCACTCTGGCAGCTGCATGTTTGCATTCATTTCGCCAATAAAATTGACAAATGGCGATGCTGCAAAACTGAGTAACAAAACCAATAAAACCGAAGCAAAATTTACTGTTTTGTTCAAACTTAAATATTCGGCAATTTCCCCGTGAAATAACCAACCTAAAATAAAAGGCGGAACAATGAAAACTCCTATTGACTGAACCACCTGGAAATATTTTAAGAACAAAATACTTTCAGGATTATCCAAATCATTTATCGCAGGAATGTTCAACATGGAATCCAGTCCAAAAATTGGAATGGCAATCACCAATGAAACAACTAGAAAAGCGAGAAAACTTGTAATAACTACAAATACTGAAAACATTAGTTTTGAAAGGGGTTTCAAGTCGCGGAATGCTGTAAAGGCCATTTTTTTTTGCGGCAAAGATAGTTGAATAAAGTTGGATGCAGGAAACACAAGAGGGGAAGTTAAAAAGTGTCTGCCTTTTTTAACCAAATAATTTTACTTTTGAAAAATGCTTGCTTTACTAACCATATTTACCACTTCGTTTTTCATTGCTTTCAGTGGTGCAATGATGCCTGGTCCATTTATGACAATGACAATTGGTGAAAGTGCTAAAAGTGGCCCATGGGTTGGACCAAAAATGATTGCCGGTCATGCTGTTTTGGAAATCGCACTTCTATTTGCCTTGTTTTACGGGCTCGCACCTTTGTTTAAAAACGAAATCTTTTTTGTTGTTGTGGCTTTGGTTGGTGGATTGATAATGATTTGGATGGCTCAAAACATGTTCCGTTCACTTCCCACATTGGAAATAAAAGCCGAAACAACTTCAAACAAATCCATGAATTTATATCTGGCCGGAATATTGATGAGCCTTGCCAATCCGTACTGGATTATTTGGTGGGCAACAATCGGGCTGGGTTATGTTTTGGTTTCAAAAGAATTAGGGTTTGCCGGTATTGCTTTCTTTTTTGCAGGGCATATTCTCGGTGATTTGGTTTGGTATTCTGCAATATCCTTCGGTGTTGGAAAAGGAAGAAAATTTTTCAGCAATAAAATCTATCGCATTTTGGTCGGTACCTGTGCCGCCTTTTTGTCACTTTTTGCGGTTTGGCTCATTTGGGATGGGGTTGAAAAACTTTGGGCATGATGCTGAATGCCGGTTACTGGACACTTGACATAGTATGGAATCCACCATTTGAAGTTGATCTTCCTCTACCAAATAGATATTAATTTGATTTGCATCGTTTCGGTTTTTGTCATCCAGTTCGTCATTGATACAAGAAGCAAAAACAAGTAAAAAGAACATAAAGATTAGATTTTTCATGACATAGCAACTTGTTTTTTTGAAGACGAAATTAATGCCTTTTTGGTTGCGCGGGTGCGGCGGATAGGAATCCGCCGCACCCGCGCAAAAAATTTGTTAAATCAATCCACCGTTTCGATTGTTATTCTTTTAATGGTTCAAAAAAAGATACTTTTGTCGCCTGATAGATTTGAATTCAAAGTTCAAAGTATCAAGACAAAAACAACAAAATTAAACACAATACAATGGCAAAAATTCAAAAAACATTATTGATGATTCTCGACGGATGGGGAATTGGCGACGGTTCAAAAGCTGATATCATTGCAACAGCACCAACCCCTTTCATAGATTCGTTAATGGAAAAATATCCAAATTCGCAATTAATGGCTTGTGGAGAAGACGTTGGTTTACCCGAAGGTCAGATGGGAAATTCTGAAGTTGGTCACCTCAGTATTGGCGCTGGCCGCGTGCTTTATCAGGATATGGTAAAAATCACAAAGGCAATCCGCGACAAATCGCTCTGGGAAAACCCTCAAATTGTGAAAGCATATAACTACGCAAAAGAGAATAAAAAGAAAGTTCACCTCATCGGTTTGATTGGCCCCGGCGGAGTTCACGCGCTTAGCACGCACATGGTTGCGCTTTGCCAAATTGCCACCGACATGGGATTGAACGACGTATTTGTGCATGGTTTAATGGATGGCCGCGACACTGATCCGCGTTCAGGTTACGGTTTTTTGGAAACCGATTTGAAAGCACTGGAAAGTACAAATGGTAAATTTGCTTCTGTAATTGGCCGTTACTTTGGTATGGATCGCGATAAAAATTACGACCGCCTAAAATTGGCTTACGATTTATATACAACCGGGAAAGGCGATAAATCAACTGATTTGTTGGCCACAGTAAAAGCATCTTATGATGCAGGTGTTACCGATGAGTTTATGAAACCCGTTGTAATGGTTGACGAAAATGGCAATCCACTTGGTTTAATTGAGGAAGACGACGTTGTGATTTGCTTTAACTTCCGCACCGACCGTTTGCGCCAAACAACCATTGCTTTTACACAAAAAGACCTGCCGGAATTTGGTATGCACAAAATGAATTTGCAGTGGTACACCATGACAAATTACAAAGCCGATTTCAAGGGGATTAATGTGATTTTCGACAAAGACAACGTTACAAACACAATGGGCGAAATAGTTTCGAAAGCCGGGTTGAAACAAATCCGCATTGCCGAAACCGAAAAATATGCCCATGTTACTTTCTTTTTCAGCGGTGGACGCGAAGAGGAATTTCCGGGAGAAAGCCGTCTTTTAGTTCAATCGCCAAAAGTGCCAACCTACGATTTACAACCCGAAATGTCGGCACCGCTTGTAAAAGATGCGATTGTTCCGAAACTCAGAAATGGCGAAGCAGATTTTGTTTGTTTGAACTTTGCCAACGGAGATATGGTTGGCCACACTGGCGTTTACGAAGCCATTTACAAAGCAATTACTGCAGTTGACCAATGCGCCAAAGAAGTTGTGGAAGCTGCACTTGAAGGAGGTTTCAATATTATGATTATTGCCGACCATGGAAATGCAGACAATGCAATTAACGCCGACGGCTCGGAAAATACAGCACATTCTCTCAATCCAGTTCCTTGTATTTTTATTTCTGACAGAAAAGGAATCAGCCTTGAAAACGGGATTTTAGCCGATGTAGCCCCAACCCTTTTAAATGTTATGGGCTTGGAAGTTCCGAAAGAAATGACAGGAAAAAATTTGATTAAATAGCTATTCAAATACAAAGACGCAAAGGCACAAAGAATATAATAACTTCGTGGCTTTGTGTCTTTGTGTTTAAAACCAGAACTCATGATTGAAATCGGAGGCACAATAATCAGTCGCGATATTTTTGAAGAGCAATTCCTTTGCGATTTATTAAAATGCAAAGGCGCATGTTGCGAGGAAGGCGATTCGGGTGCGCCATTAACAAAAGAAGAAGCTGAAATTATTGAACGGGAATACCCCAATTTCAGTGAATACCTTCCCGGCAAACACAAACATGAAATTGAAAAACAGGGATTTTCTATTATTGACAGTGATGGCGATTTGGTTACCCCGCTTTTAAACAACCGCCAATGTGTTTTCACTTTTACCGATGAAAGGGGTATTTTGAAATGTGCCATCGAAAAAGCTTTTTTTGAAGGAAAAACAAGTTTTAGAAAACCCGTTTCCTGTCATCTTTTTCCCATCCGGATTACAGAATACAAAAGTTACGATGCTGTAAACTACCAGGAACTTGACATTTGTAAACCCGGAAAAGCATGTGGAAAATCAGCAAAATTGCCACTCTATAAATTCCTGAAAGAGCCACTTATCAGAAAATATGGGGAAGAGTGGTACAAAGAAGTTGAAATTGCTGCTGAATATTTAAAAGAAAAGTAAAACCACTGAGCCATATTCCCTGAATAATGAAATTATTCAAGAATCCCATCCTTTTTTAGACGATCACACCACCTTGTCTTAATCAAAGAACCATTTCCCAACAACAGACACAGTCCATATCCCGGACTATATTGTCCCATTTCGGAAATGCTTAATCCTGGCACGACATATCTATTGTACTCATATTCTTATTGTTAGCATTTTTGGCACTTCTATTGAATACCATTTGGCACATCGACGCTTAAGATGATTATTTACAAACTTTTAAAAATTTTATAAAACACAAGATCATGAAAAATTTAGTTTTAACATTCGCATCATTTTTATTTTTTATCGGAATTGCAAACGCCCAGGA
>JBFHJA010000176.1:0-8501 GCA_041596165.1 Draconibacterium sp.
ACTGATTTCATCAATTACCAACAAATCGAGGCTGCGGATGATATTGATTTTTTCTTTGTTGAAGCGCATTTGCCTGATCTGTTCGTTTTCGATGCCAATTTGCGGTGCAAACGAAAGTTGAAAAAACGAGTGGATTGTAACGCCACCTGCGTTTATTGCCGCTACTCCCGTTGGTGCAACAACAATCATCCTTTTGGGCGATTTTTCTTTCAAACTTTTCAGGAAAGTAGTTTTGCCGGTTCCGGCTTTCCCTGTTAAAAATATATTCTGCCCCGTAAATTGGACAAAGTTAAAAGCTAGTTCGAGTTGTTTATTGGTTTGCATTTTGTTGGTTTTAGCAATTATAGTTTGGCTTCTCCCTGCTGATCTATAAGATTCTCAGTCTTCTGTCTTCAGATTTGATTTTTTGAATCCCGATATTGTTCATCGCTCAAATTTCCCTAAAATTATTAGAAACTGAAAACGTTGGGTAAATTAAACGATTGAAAAATAAATACTGTTTTAATACCACACAAAGCGCCAGGTTTCTAAAGTTTTTTTTCCAAAACAGGTTGAGAAACTTCTGAAATACGCTTAATTTACGAATCGAATGTTAAAACCACATTTCCTGTTTTTTGTCCTGTCTCCACATATTTATAGGCTTCAACAATCTGATTTAATTTGTATTGGCTATCGATTACCGGTTTAAATTTATTTGTTTCGGCGAGTTCCTTTAAAAAATTAACGTCATTTTTTTTAATTGTTGGAATGGGAAATAACACCCTTTTTCCCTTGAAAATCGGGGTTGTTAGTGCATAAAATATGTTTGCACCGTTTTTGCCAAGTTCAGTTGAAATATAAATTCCCTTTTCTTTAAGAATTGGCTTGCATTTCGAAAACGAACTTTTACCGACAGCATCAAATACAAAGTCGAATTTCTTGTCTGTTTTTGTAAAATCTTCCTGCAAGTAATCAATTACAAAGTCGGCTCCCAGTGATTTTAACAGTTCAATATTTTTGGTATTTCCAACAGCAGTAACAGTAGCTCCAAAATATTTGACAAGCTGCAAAGCTGCCGAGCCGATTGCGCCGGTTGCGCCATTCACCAACACATCTTGCCCTGATTTTACTTTTGCTGCCCTAATATCACTCAAAGCGTAATGTCCACCTTCGGTTAAAGGCGCTGCCTCAAGGAAAGTGAAATTATCGGGCATGTTTACAATTGCCTCACTTTCTGCTAAAGTCATGTATTCAGCATGCGCACCAAACTTTATATCGTTGTAGCCGAACACTTTATCTCCAATTTGAAAAGTCGATACGTTTTTCCCAACTGCCTCAACAACACCTGCAAACTCGTTCCCAAGCGTTTTAAATTTAGGTGCAAACAATCCGCTAAAAAACCTTGAAACAAAATATTGGGCACTTCGGAAACCACAGTCGGTGCGATTAACAGTTGCAGCCATTACTTTTATCAGAACTTCATTATCCTTAGGCACCGGTTTGTCAACGTCGATTACTTGAACAACTTCCGGGGGACCATATTTTGTATAAATTGCTGCTTTCATAATGTATCAGTTCGTTTTCAACAACTGCATAATTTCATCGAGCTTAGGCGATAAAATAATTTCGGTTCGTCGGTTGCTGGCTCTTCCTTCGGGTGTTTCATTAGTAGCGCGCGGCCAAAACTCCCCTTTTCCCGATGCAGTTAAACGGGTAGGCAGAATTTTATATTCGTCGGTTAAAATCCGCACAATCGAAGTGGCGCGGCCAACACTCAAATCCCAGTTATCGCGGTAAATTGCCGTTTTAATAGGAATATTGTCGGTGTGACCTTCAATCAAAATATCAATGTCTAAGTTTTTATCGAGCACGCCTGCCAGTAATTTTATCGCTTCTTTTCCTTTTGTTTCAACTGCAGCGCTACCCGATTTGAACAATAATTTATCAGACATGGAAACGTAAACCTTCCCGTTTTTGATTTCAACCGATAATTCATCAGATTTAAATCCAAGTAAAGCATCCCTTAAAATATTATTCAAGCGGTTTGTAATCGAATCCTGCCTCGCAATAACCTGTCTGAGTTCATTCAACGTTTTTTCCCTTTCCGCCAAAATACGTTCCTTCTCCTTCAATTCATCCGATTTTTGTTTCAGTGCAAGGTTAAACTGTTCTGATTCCGAAAGTTTTTCGCCTGAAAGTTCGTTGTATTTCTTCTCAATATCGGTAATTGATTGGTTCAAATTCGAAATGTTTCCTTTCAAACCTTCAATATTTTCTTTTAGCGAAACAATTTCACTGTCCCGCAATTCGAGTGTTTTGCAAAGCTCATCACGTTCAGCAACTACTGCTTTTACCCGTTTCGAAAGCATTGGGTTTTTGTCGGGTACTGGTTGTCCGCACTGGTAAATTGGTTTACACGAGCCAAAAAACAGCATCAAAATGCCGATGAATAAAACTAAATTCCTTGTTTTCATTACTTACTTGTTTTGTTATTTATGAACTGACAAATTGCTTTATTATTATTTCTAAAACTGTTAATTAACAAAATCAATCTTTTCAAAATCCAATAACACACTCATTGAATTTGTTTTTACCAATTCCGATTCATTTTTAAGCATTTTCTTTAAAATACCTCACTTTGGTATGTGTTTATTATAGTAAATTGAATCGTTGATATTCCTTTTTCTTGATTTCTTTATTTTTGAAAGTATTGTTTCAGTTTCTTCAAAAACTGAATCGTCAGTTTTTAATGATACAGTTTTCATATTTTACAATTTTGATATAATAAAAGTATATCATTTAGGTGCATTAAACAAGTATAGTAAATTGGAATAAGAAATTGGGAAAAACCACTTTGTACTTTCAGAATTAGGCATCCTCCAGAGATTGAACTTTTATTTTAGAATATTTTACCAATCTCACTTCCCGAAAACCCTCTCCCCCGCTATCCACGTACTTTCAATTTTAGTATCCAAAACTTCGTTCGGTGTTGCAGTCATTAAATCGGTATCGAGGATAACAAAATCAGCAAATTTACCCGGTTCGAGGCTGCCTTTTTCATTTTCTTCGAACCCAGCTTTTGCTGCCCAAATTGTTATCGATCGTAGAGTTTGTTCTCGCGACAATCCTTCTTCCACTCTCCAGCCACCAACAGGAGAACCGTTGTGGTCGGTGCGAAAAACGGATGAAAAGAAGGTAAAAAGTGGTTCAATATTTTCAACCGGAAAGTCGGTGCCATTTGGCAACCAGCCATTTTGACTGAGCAAAGTCTGGTACGCATAAGCACCTTTTATCCGATCCTCACCCAATCGGCTTTCCGCCCAGGACATATCCGAAGTGCAATGTGTTGCTTGAATGGAAGGAACAATTGAAAATTCAGCAAATTTTGAAAAATCATCCGGATTGACGATTTGTGAATGTTCAATCCGCCAACGCCTGTCGTTTTTTCCTTTCAGGAATTTGCTATAAGTATTTAATACCAATCGATTAGCACTGTCACCAATGGCATGGGTGGCTACAATAAAATTATTATCGAAAGCGAGTTGGCAAATCTTGTCATAATAATCCTGGGTTTCAATTTGCAAACCACTGTTTCCGGGATGGTCTGAATAATCTTCCAAAAGTTTTGCACCACGGGAACCAAGCGCCCCATCGGCAAATATTTTTATTGAATTTACAACGAGTTTATCCGATTTTCTAGGACCATTTTTCACAAATGTTTCTAAATTTTCTTCGCTGGGATTTACCATGGCGTTGATGCGCATTTTCAGTTCGCCGTTTTTTTGCATTTCTTCCATCACCAGGATTGTATTTTTGTCGAGACCGCAATCGGTAACCGAAGTCAGACCTGCTGCAAAACAATTGGCTTGCGCTGCCAGTAATCCTTTCTCCTGCTGCTCCCGATTTCCTTCAGGAATAAAATTCCCGATTAGTCCCATCGCATTATCAATCAAAATACCGCTGGGTTGGCCGTTTTTCAACACTACTTCCCCACCCTCCACTTTCGATTTTTCTGTTATTCCGGCAATTTCCAAAGCTTTAGAATTGCACCAACCAGCATGCCCATCAACACGAACAAGATAAACCGGAATTTCAGGAAACAGTTCGTCGAGTTTATTTTTGTCAGGAAATTCCTTGATATCCCAATCATTTTGATCCCAACTTCGGCCCAAAACCCAATCGACACCAAAAGTTTCGTGGTGCTTTTGCAGAACAGTGTAAATCTCATCCACACTTTTCGTATCGCGCAAATCTGCATATTGCATCAGGTTGTTTCCGTAACCGTTAAAATGGCAGTGCGCATCGTTAAACCCCGGATAAATAAATTTTCCATTTGCATCTATAATATTTTTGGAATTGTATTTATCCAAAATCAGCTTGGTTTCACCTGTTTCACGTATTTTTCCATCGATTATCGCCATACTTTCAACTGTTGAAAAACTGGCATCAACAATGTAAATTTTAGCATTGGTAATTATCAAGTCTGCATTTTCCTTTTTTGAACACGAAATCATAGCAATGAAAATAATGGTTAATAGAATCAAATGTGGTTTTGCTTTCATCGGGAATAATCTTGTTTGTTAAACACACTCAAAAATACATTAATTCGGTAAATGCGGGATTTTTGCATGCTTTTTTAATATTTTACAGAACTCAGCACTAACATCAATGACATAAATCAACTTTTGTATTAATGTTTTCACGATATATCAAAATAAAGACTAAAAAGGTGCGTATTTAAAAACAAGTTTTCTTTAAATTTTTAACTTTGTTGCTGTCTTTTATGAAAATATAAAATATTTATGTTTACAGTCGGCATATTTACCACACATATCCCATACATCGCGCTTGTGGTTTTCTATGCCTTTTTTTTCCTTTTTGGAGTTAGTGCTCCTGCACAGGAAGAAGTTCAGGTCAGTAACAACAGGTTCAGTATCGAAGTGCAAATCAGCCAGTCGTTTACTGATGCTAATACTGCATCCAACTTTCATTACCAGACTGATTTTGATTTTTCGGAACACTACAACTTTGAGGACTGTTTATTTAAGCGAAAAATAAATCACCAATGTTCCCTAAAAGCGGAGCATTGGCAATACTTTTTAAGCAATTCCCTTTCTAACCGGCCTCCCCCATTTCTTACATAATCTCAACATTTTTGGGGCAATCTTGTTTTAAATCCTGATATATAGATTTAATACCTGACAATTTTTATTCTCTGCCCGGTTACATTTTTTTCTGTTTTTTATTCATTTGATAAATCGATTTTTATGATAGGCCTTATCGGTATTAGTTATAAAACTTCGTCTCTTGATGTAAGAGAAAAATTTTCATTGTCGAAAGAAGAAATAATCCCTTTTTCGGAGCTTTTACAAGCCGAAACTGGCATCTCCGATGTAGTGGTTTTATCGACCTGCAACCGAACTGAAATCTATTTTTCGCAAAATAAGTATGAATCTCATGTTGCGTCAAAAGCAGTTTACAAAACCTTGAAACTGTTTAAGGAGGTTGAACACAAGTCATGGCAATCATTCTACAGCCATGCAAACGAAGAAGCTGTTACACATTTGTTTGAAGTTGCCTCGGGCATCGATTCAATGATTATTGGCGAAGACCAGATTATCGGGCAAATTAAAGATGCCTATGTTTTTTGCACCGATGCCGGATTAACCGATGCAGTGTTGATGCGTTTATTTCAGAAATCTTTCGAATCCAGCAAACGCGTGCGAACAGAAACAAAAATTAAAATGGGGACAACTTCAGTTAGTAGCGCGGCTGTTCAAAAATGTGCCAGCTTTTTTCCCGATTTATTTGACAAAAAGGTGTTATTGATTGGCGCGGGCGATACCGGAAGTCTTGTTTTACAAAACCTTAGCAAAAACGGTGTTCAAAAATTAACCGTAACCAACCGCACACTCGAAAAATCTTTAAAACTCGCAGCCAGGCACAATTGCGTACCGCTTCCGTTTGAACAGGTTCCGAACCACCTCTATTTATACGATATAGTAATTGTAGCAACAGGTTCAACAGTTCCATTAATAACACGTGAAATGGTGGAACTGTCATCAGAAAAAAGAGATAATAAACGTCAGGTTTTTGTTGACATTTCAGTCCCAAGAAATATTGAACAGGAAGTTGAAACACTGGATGCAGTAACGCTTTTTACAATCGATGATTTACAATCGGTGGTTAATACGAACATGGAAAAAAGAAAAGAAAGCGTTTCAACCGCCAATGAAATTATAAAAGAGGTTGCTGAGGATTATTGCGAATGGCTGGCCAGCCGCTCATTGCGCCCTGCTATTAAAATCATTACAAATAATATGTCGAAAATTACGAAAGGCGAACTTTCGGAGTACAACAAAGTAAATTCAGAAGAAATTCAAAAAGCCATCGATGATTTTTCGCAACACCTCACCCAAAAATATACTCGTCTGTTCATCAAGAATTTAAAGGAAATTACTGCAAACGGAAAAAACGCAGGTTCATTGGAAATTGTCAATGGGCTGTTTAGCATAGAAAAATAACAGGAGTCAACTGCATGGAAAATACGATAAAAATCGGAACCCGGGGTAGTCAACTAGCACTATACCAGGCCAATCTTACAAAAAAAATACTCCTTGATAAGTTTCCTCAGACAACTGTTGAAATAGTCATTATTAAAACCAAAGGCGACAAAATACTTGATGTTGCACTTTCTAAAATTGGCGATAAAGGTTTGTTTACAAAAGAACTGGAAACGGCGCTACTTGAAAACGAAGTAGATATTGCAGTTCACAGCCTGAAAGATTTACCTACTACTTTGCCTGAAGGATTAAAACTTGGTGCTGTTTTGCAACGTGGCGAATTTCGCGATGCTTTAGTTAGCAAAGACGGTCGTAAACTTACCGAACTTAACGAAAATGATGTAATTGCCACTTCAAGTCTCCGCCGCCAGGCCGGATTACTGCGACAAAACAAAAACTTCAAAATTGTTGATATCCGCGGAAACGTGGAAACCCGGCTTCGTAAAATGGAAGACGGATACTGCGATGCAATGATAATGGCGGCAGCTGGTTTGCAACGCTTAAATCTTGAAAAATATATTACTGAAATTATTGAACCCGAAGTAATTATACCGGCAACAAGCCAGGGTGTTATTGCCATTGAATCGAGGAAAAACGATGAGCGGATTGATGCTTTTTTAAAAGAAATAAACCATCCTGCAACATGGAATGCCATTGAAACCGAACGTGGTTTTCTTCGCAAAATTGAAGGTGGTTGTCAGGTTCCGGTAGGTTGTTATACAAAAATCGAAGGTGAAAAAATCACCATAAAAGGATTTGTTGCTGCAATCGATGGTACTGAATATCTTTCGGATTCCGAAACCGGATTAATTGCAAACGGAAAAGCAACAGGTGAAAAACTCGCCGAAAAGTTAATTGAAAAAGGAGCCAGCCGGATTCTTTCCGAAATCAGAAAATAAAATCGAATGGGCGGTTTTTTACAAGATAAAGTATTTATTTCAACCCGACCGGAAGGACAATCGGACGAACTTGCGCAGCTTTTCAATGAAGTTGGCGCAACTGTTATTGAAATGCCGCTTGTAAAAATTCAACCCACCCTATTGAATGAGAACGAAAAAAAATACTTCGATCAATTACACCAATTTCAATGGATGGTTTTTACAAGTACAAATGGCGTTCGCTGTTTTTTTGAAAATCTGTTTGAAATTAAAGGAATCCAGGTAATACCGGAATCTGTTCGGATTGCGGTAATCGGGAATAAAACTGAAAAATTACTGAACAGCTATGGATGCAAGGCTTCTTTTATCAACCCCGGTTCTACAGGAGAAGATTTTGCCGATGCTTTTATTCAGCATATTAAAAATGAAAATCATAAACCCAACGTTTTGCTTGCGCTTGGAAACCTTGCACGAACTGTTATTCAGAATAAATTAACTGAATTTGTCAATTGCACACGTATTAATTTATACGATACAAAATCCCCTGAATCTCTTGATAAGATAACGATGCAGCTTATTTTATCAGATAATTACGAAATGCTGCTTTTTACCAGCCCCTCAGGTGTAAAAAATTTTCTGAAACTTACTACAGATATTCAGCCCAAAAAAATACGGATGGCCTGCATTGGGGAAACAACTGCAAAAGCTGCCATCGAAAACAATATTTCGCCCATCGTTGTTGCCAAAAACAGCACCGTTTTGGGTTTATTCGAATCCATAGTAAACTATTACAAAAACAATAAAAATTAAAATCATGAACTATCCAGTTACAAGACTTCGCCGTCTGCGCCAGTCGCCGGTTACAAGAAATATGATACGCGAAACTTTACTTACACGCAACGACCTGATTATGCCGCTTTTTGTGTGCCCCGGAACCAATGTTGAAAATAAAATTTCCTCGATGCCGGGCAACTCGCAACTTTCGGTTGACCTGCTTGTAAAAAAGGGAAAAGAACTGTTCGACAAAGGTGTTCAGTCGATTCTGATTTTTGGGATTCCTGAAACAAAAGACGAACACGGG
>JBFHJA010000177.1:0-8479 GCA_041596165.1 Draconibacterium sp.
AAACCAGCTAAAATACTGGATAAAAGAAAAAATAATACCTCTATTGCCCTACTTAATTGTCGAAACTAAAAAAGGGAAAACATCACATTGCCAAATACTAAGCAAGAACATTTTTGGCTTAGGTTAACGGCTATGGCAAATACACGGAGCAAAAAATAGAACCTGAAAAGATTGAAGTTCTGAAAGAAGCAGTCTTGCGCTCACCTTCGTCAAAGGGAATTAATCCCTGGGTTTTTGTTTTTGTGGATGAACAGGGAATAATTCAGCACTTAAAAAACTGTAAGCCGCATGGAGCCGGTCCATTGGAAACTGCACAGCTCGCAGTAGTAATTTGTGCTGACGAAACTGTCAACGATGCCTGGGTTGAGGATTGTTCAATTGCTTCAATCCTGCTTCAGTTGACTTCCCAATCACTAGGTCTTGGAAGTTGCTGGATTCAGGTCCGCAACCGAATGTTTTCAGAAACAATATCATCAGAAAAATATATACAGGATTTATTGGAAATTCCTGCACATTTCAGGGTGCTTTGTATTGTTGCTATTGGCTACCCAACAAAATGGAGGGAGGGTAAAAAGTTGGAAGACTTGCAATTCGAAAAAATCAGAATCAACAAGTTTTAAAAAAATTCGTCGATTTCCTTTTTCTTTTTCACATTTTCAACTTCATCACAATTCAAATCAATATTAAAATAAAGAGGTGCTTTAAAAGTCATGTCCTCAGTAATTCCTAATGTTGAATCGGCCAAAACCTTTTTAAAGAACCAGCCCCAGACCGGGAGTGCAAGGTTTGCGCCCTGTCCCGATGAAAGCGTACGGAAATGGATGCTTCGCAAATCGGCGCCGGTCCAGACACCTGCTGTGAGTGCGGGCGTTGTGCCTATAAACCAGCCGTCGGAGTGGTTTTGTGTTGTCCCTGTTTTGCCTGCAATCGGCATTTTAAATTGCCCGTATTCACGCGGTCCGCGCAAACGGACACCCGTACCTTCATTAATAACACCCTGTAGCATGTTCAGCATCAGGTAAGCAGTTTGTTCGTCAATGGCCTCTTGTCTCTCAGGTTGGAACGAAGCAATCACGTTCCCGTAACGATCTTCTATTCGTGTAACAAAATAGGGTTTCACATAAACTCCGAGGTTTGTGTAGGTATTAAATGCACCAACCATTTCATATAGCGTAACATCGGAAGTTCCCAAAAACATTGAATTTACGGGGTCGATTGGGCTATAAATACCCAGACGTTTCATTAATTCCACCACCGCTTGTGGACTAAATTGTTTCAATACCCAAGCTGAAATACGGTTTTTTGAATTCGCCAAACCCCATTTCAACGTTACCATTTTGCCTTCCATCGGATCATCCTGTTCCGAATCCTGAGGTTCATAAATTGTTCCATCAGGTTGCTGGAATTGCTGGTTTACAAAAGGCACTTTAGTGCAAGGTGTAAAACCATTTTGCATGGCAAGTGTATATAAAAATGGTTTCACGGTGGAACCAACCTGGCGTTTCCCCGTTTTTACCATGTCGTACATAAAATACTCATAATTTGGGCCCCCAACATACGCTTTTACTTTTCCCGATTCGGGCTCCATAGCCATAAACGATGACCTGAAAAAACGTAAATACCATTTTATGGAATCAACCGGTGACATGGTTGTGTCTATTTGCCCATTCCACGAAAAGATAGTCATTTCAACAGGTTGGTTAAAATTCTCTTTTATTTCTGCCATGTTTAACCCGCTTTGCCGTAAAACACGATATCGTTCACTTTGTCTTATCGAACGGTCGAGCAGGCCATCAACTTCATCGCTTGTCATATTATTGGCAAATGGCGGATTACGCAAATCTTTAATACTTCCATCAAACATGGGTTGAATATCATAGCGTAGATGTTTTTCAACTGCCTCAACTGCATACTGTTGCATCCGGGAATCAATGGTGGTGTAAATTTTTAACCCATCCGAATATATATTATAGTGTTCGCCATTGGGTTTTATATTTTTATTACACCAGCCATAAAGTGGATTAGTTTCCCATTCACTTAAATCTTCAATATAGTTTTGTTTTTGCCACGATGCATATTTATCGGGATCGGGTTTGTTGGCTGTTAGTGTTAATCGCAGGTATTCACGCAAATAAGGTGCTGGACCCGATTTGAAATCAACCTTGCTGTATTTTAAATCGAGAGGCAGAAGTTTAATAGAATCCCTTTCTGCTTTTGAAATGAATCCATATTTCTCCATTTGATTTAAAACCACGTTTCGGCGTTCAAGCACCATTTCAGGGCGGCGAACCGGATTGAAAAGCGAGGAATTTTTTGCCATTCCCACCAACATTGCCGATTGGTGCAATTGCAATGAATCGGGCGGAATACTAAAATAAACCTGTGCTGCCGATTTAATTCCTACCGCATTATTAAGGTAGTCGTATTTATTCAAATACATTAATATGATTTCTTCTTTCGTGTAGCTGCGCTCCAGTTTAACTGCAATAATCCATTCCTTGAATTTACGCAACACAAGTTTTATTTTGCCCGTGTTTTCCTCGCGAGGGAATAGCATTTTTGCCAACTGCTGACTTATTGTACTACCACCTCCCGAACTGGAATCCATGGTTATAATACCTTTTAAAACCCGCACCAACCCACGCAAATCAATACCCGAATGATTATAGAATCTTACATCTTCTGCTGAAATTAATGCATCAACCAAATGCGGCGGTATATTTTTGTAGTCAACAAATGAACGGTTTTCGCGGATAAAATATTTATCGAGAATTTTATCATCGGCGGAAAGCATTTCGGAGGCGAGTACATTTTTAGGGTTTTCCAACTCTTCGAAACTAGGCATAAAACCTAATGTTCCGTTTGATAAAAGATAGAAGAAAAGGAAGGCAGAAAGCAGCAATGCCGCAAAAATTCCCCAAAACCAAACAATATATTTTTTAAAACTGACTTCAGTATTATCCATGAAAAATTCGATTTAAATAACTGGGCAAAGATATACGAATCTACCAACGCAACAACAAAATTTACGCATCTGATATTATCAATATTTCGCGGTGGAAAAAATAAAATCATCATTTTCAATTAAATAGAAATGAAAAAATAGTGCTCTAAATTTTGAACTTAGCATTTGAATTGCTTTAATTTGCAAAAATTTTCAAAAAAATTATGCACGAAAACCTTGTAATTGTTGAGTCGCCTGCAAAAGCAAAGACCATAGAAAAATTTCTTGGTAAAGATTTCTATGTTACCTCGAGTATGGGGCACATCAGAGATTTAGAGAAAAAAGATTTTGGTATTGACATTGAAAATGAATTTCAACCCAAATACATTGTTTCCTCCGATAAAAAGAAAATAGTAACTGAACTTAAAAAACTCTCGAAAGATGCTAAAATGGTATGGCTCGCTTCCGATGAAGACCGTGAAGGAGAAGCAATTGCCTGGCATTTGAAAGAAGTTTTAAACCTGAAACCCGAAAACACAAAACGCATCGTTTTCCATGAAATAACAAAAGATGCAATTTTGGAGGCTGTTAAAAATCCCCGCGATATCGACATTAACCTTGTAAATGCGCAACAAGCACGCAGGATTCTCGACCGTATCGTTGGTTTTGAGGTCTCTCCTGTACTTTGGAAAAAGGTGAAACCTTCACTTTCTGCCGGTCGGGTTCAATCGGTTGCCGTTCGATTGATCGTTGAACGGGAACGCGAAATCATTGGATTTACAAGTGAAACATTTTATCGGGTTATTGGTGTTTTTATGGTTCCCGACAAGGATGGAAATATTACCGAATTGAAAGCTGAACTTTCAAAACGATATGAAACACATGATGAGGCGAAAGCATTTCTTGAAAAATGCAAAACGGCAATATTTACAATTGACGACGTAGTAAAAAAGCCGGGAAAAAGAACCCCCGCAAAACCATTTACCACTTCAACACTGCAACAGGAAGCCAGCCGGAAACTTAGTTTCTCAGTTTCGCAAACCATGAGTGTAGCACAACGATTATACGAAAATGGATTTATTACTTATATGCGTACCGATTCGGTAAACTTGTCGGGATTGGCAATAAGCACTGCAAAACAAAAAATTGTAGAACTGCATGGTGAGGAATATGTTAAAATAAGGAATTACAAAACAAATACGAAGGGTGCGCAGGAAGCACATGAGGCAATCAGGCCAACCTACATGGCCAATGAAACAATAAAAGGAACAAACCAGGAACAACGTTTATACGACCTGATTTGGAAACGGACAATTGCATCACAAATGGCCGATGCAATTCTTGAAAGAACTACCGTATCGATTTCAGTTTCAAATGATAAAGAAAAATTTGTAGCTACAGGTGAAGTATTGGTATTCGATGGATTCCTTAAGGTTTACATGGAATCGACAGATGACGAAGGCAATGGAAATGGAAGTGGCGATGTAATTATCCCCCCTTTAAAAGCAAAAGATAAGCTGGAAATGTCATCGGTTGTTGCAACCCAACGCTTTACGCAACGTCCACCGCGTTTTACGGAAGCATCGTTGGTAAAACGATTGGAAGAACTGGGGATTGGTCGTCCTTCAACTTATGCGCCAACAATTACTACCATTCAAAACCGTAATTATGTTGTAAAAGAAGATCGACCCGGAGTTGAAAGGAGTTATGATATTTTATCATTGGAAAACGGGAAAATTACCGAAAAGAATAATGTTGAAATTACAGGAGCGGAAAAATCAAAACTTTTTCCTACCGATATTGGAATGGTTGTTACAGATTATCTTGTCGATAATTTCGATGAAATAATGGATTACAATTTTACTGCAAGTGTTGAAGCCGAATTTGACGATATTGCGGAAGGAAAATTGGTTTGGAATGTTATGCTTGATAAATTTTACAAGCCATTTCATTTTAAAGTTGAAGATGCAATTCAAAATTCTGAACGTTCGAAAGGAGAACGGATACTGGGTATCGACCCGAAAACGGGGAAAGAGGTTTCGGTAAAAATAGGCCGGTTTGGTCCGTTGGCACAGTTAGGTGAAGGCTCGGCAGACGGGGAAGGAGAGAAACCTCAGTTTTCGAGTTTACGCTCCGGACAACACATTGAAAACATTACCCTTGAAGAAGCACTCGAGTTGTTCAAACTTCCGCGCGATTTGGGAGAATATGAAAATAAGAAAGTTACAGTTTCAATTGGCCGGTTTGGACCTTACATAAGGCATGACAATAAATTTGTTTCACTTGGTAAGGAAGATGATCCTTACGAAGTAATTCTTAACCGCGCAATTGAATTGATTGAAGCTAAACGCGAAAAGGATGAAAAGGCTGTAATCAGTGTTTTTGATGAAGAACCTGAATTGCGTGTTTTAAACGGACGGTGGGGACCATACATTTCATATAAAAAAGGGAATTATAAAATTCCTAAAAAAGTGGAGGCCGATAAACTGACACTCGAAGATTGTATGAAAATAATCGCCGAATCACCGGAACCAAAAACAAAAAGAGGAAGAAAAAAATAAGAAAAGGGCAAATGTATTCAACATTTGCCCTTATTTTTGCAAGCAAAATTTTCAATATGGACGTGCAATACTATTTCAATTCTGTTGATTTTTCACAGTTTCAACTTTCTGGTCATTTAAATTGGAAGTATTCCCTGGGTGCTGCCATCGAAAAAAATTCACAAGCTTTATCAGAGGTGAATATCTCAAAAGTGAATGTTGCCATTATTGGAGTCCCTTTTGATAGTGGAAAAGATGATACATATTCTACTGTAGCTCCTGATAAAATCCGGGAAGAACTTTATCAGCTTTCAAAATTCAATACAAAACTTAAGATTGCTGACTTTGGAAATTTAAAACCGGCAAGCAGCATAAAAGGTAATTACCAGGCTTTGCGCGACATTGTAGATTATTTTAACGAATTAAAAATTGTTACAGTAATTATTGGTGGAAGCCAGGATTTGAGTATTGGTGTTTGCGAAGCTTTCAAGGGCGATAGATTTTTCTCGTTTTCCACTGTTGATGCCTTTCTGGATGTAAAAAAAGGGAAAGAACCCTTTAACTCAAACAATTATCTTTCAAGGTTATTTATCAGAGAACCTGAACTTTTTCAATTTAACTTAATAGGTTTTCAAAGCCACTATATTACTTCCGAAAGCATCAATAAAATAAAAAAGGCAGGCAATCATATTCGGCTTGGAAGTTTACGTGACAATATTGGCATTGCCGAACCAGTATTGAGAAACACTGATTTTCTTTCCTTTGATATAAATTCTGTAAAACATGCCGATGCGCCGGGTACGCTGAAGGTTTCTCCAAATGGTTTGCGAAGTGAAGAGGCATGCCAATTGGCAAAATATGCCGGACTCAGCACAAGATTAAAAGTTTTCGGGCTTTTTGACGTTTTAATTGAAAAGGATCAAAATAACTTAACCGTTAAACTTGCCGCACAAATAATTTGGTATTTTTTGGAGGGATTTGTCAACAGGGACAACGAAAAACCTGATTCAAGTGAAAACTGTGTAATGTTTAAAGTTGAAGTTGAAGGCATTGATAAACCCATTGTTTTTTATAGAAATACAATAACAAACCAATGGTGGATTGAAATTGAAACCTATGAAAAAGAGAAATACAGTTTTGCATGTTCCGAAAATGAATACTTAGTTGCATCTAACAACGAAATACCCGGATTATGGCTAAACTACATTCAAAAAATTGACGAGGTGTTAAAATAATGTATACATGCCAACGTTCTTTGGATACAATGGTAACAGAAGTTTGTTTCAAATCACAATTTTTTCTTTCTTTAACCAGAATTGAAAAGACTACTTAAGCTGCATCTCATCAAGGAAATGAAAAAAATATTTTCTTTTTTATATTTGGTAATTATAGTTAAATTAGCGGCCTTTAGCCAACAGGATCCGCAGTTCACAAACAACATGTTCTATAAGTTGGGAGTGAATCCGGGATTTGCAGGTGCAGAAGGGAAAATTAACGGTATAATACTAAATCGGTACCAATGGGTTGGAGGAGAAGGAGCACCAAAAACGTTTATATTTAGCGCAGATGCTGCAATTAATGCATTTGGTTCTCCTGGTGGTATAGGTTTAAATATTGTTAGTGATGAATTAGGATTTGAGAAGAATACACAAATAAATGCCAATTATGCTTACAGTAAGGCCCTTGGAAATAAGAAACTTGGAATAGGATTGTCCCTGGGGTTAATTAACAAAAGTATAAATGGTGATTGGGAAGTGCCGGAGGACAATTTTGGGATTTATACTCAGGCAGGTTCCGATCCGGGAATTCCTGAGGGAGATGTAAGTCAAATGGCGGTGGATGTTGGTTTTGGGTTGTATTTGTCATCAAATCAATACTTTGTTGGTGCTTCAATAACACATATTAATCAAGCTGCAATAAAGTATAGCGATTTGGCAAGTACATATTTGGTTAGGCACTATTATTTAATGGGTGGATACAATATTAAACTGTCTGATCCGTTATTTGAGTTGCGACCTTCGTTCTTGTTTAAATCTGATTTGGCTGGTTGGCAATTGGATGTTAATACAAATATTGTTTTTAACGAACGATTTTGGGGGGGGATAAGCTACCGTGTGCAGGACGCTATTGCACTTTTAATGGGAATGGAAATGGAAAATGGATTGAGGTTTGGTTATTCATTTGATTTAGTGACTTCGTCATTATCGCATTATGGATATGGATCGCATGAAATATTTGTGAGCTACTCATTGGATTTAGAAAGAAACCGAAACCAAAAATATAAGAGTATTAGATTTTTATAAAAAAAAGATATTTATTAGCAATGAAACTAACCTTTCTGTACTTTTTTTAAAGAAAAATTATTTGAAATTGGTTTCATGTTTTGCTTTACGGATAAAAGACTGAAACAGATGAAAAAACTTATTTTAATTGCTTTTGTGATTGGGAGTGTATTCATTTTTACCGGATGCAGCAAGTCAGGTAATGGTGAGCTGGTTGGTGTACAAAGTCGCCCAAAATGGAGAGAATCACAACCATATGGGATGGTTTTTGTACGGAAAGGAAGTTTCAATATTGGTCCAAGCGACCAGGATCCAAGTACTGCCGGTATTCCTACCAAAACAGTTTCGCAGGAAGCCTTTTGGATGGACGACACTGAAATCACCAACAACGAATACAGGCAATTTGTGTCCTGGGTGAGGGATTCGATTTCAAGGAAAATGCTTGGTGATCAATTTCCCGAATTTCTGACAACCGAAGACAGGGAAGGCAATCCGATTGACCCGCCAACAATAAACTGGCGTGAAAAAATTGATTGGAATGACCCGGATTACCAAATGGCAATGCAGGATTTATATATTCCTGAAAACGAAAGATTCTTCGGGAAAAAGGAAGTTGATCCGCGGAAACTTGTTTATGAATATTGGTGGATTGATTTGCACCAGGCTGCACAAAGAAGCAACAGCTATAATTTTAAAACCCAACAATATGAGGG
>JBFHJA010000178.1:0-8461 GCA_041596165.1 Draconibacterium sp.
ACGATTACCGCGTTTGACAAATATGCCGATGACGTTGAAAATGGTTACTACAAAACAGTGAATGGCGTTGATATGGTTTCAAACGTACAATACGCTTATCATTTCAACAACAACATTTATTTTATGGGTAACAACACCGACGGTATTTTTTGGGTTGACGATAAAACGTTCAAACAAACAAAAAATGCAATCAGTGCCGACATTATCAAACCCCGATATGCGGTTGGTCAAGGTGATTACCTGTATGTTTCGTGCTGGGGCGGTAATATTTGGACAGACGAAACTTTGTCATACATCGCAAAAGTGAATCTCACAACCAGCAAAGTGGAAAAGAAAATTCCGCTACATGGTGGTCCCGAAGGATTGGCAATTGCAAACAATAAATTATTCGCGGCTCTCAATTACAAAGACAGTGTGGCGGTTATGGATTTGGACAGCGAAGCCATTTCATATATCGAAACCCCTGCCGTTTCCTCGTATTTTGTGAAAGACAATAATGAAAACCTGTATGTTTCGTTGATTAGCACTTACACCGATTTCTCTTCAGAAACGGGTTTGGGTTATATAAATACTTCAACCAATAAATTGGAATCAACAATAAGATTGGACGGAGTAAGTACCTCGTACGTAAATATTCTGGCATCCAACGACGATTTCTCAAAAATTTATGTGATGACTTCTGCTTATGATGCCAGCTGGAATTTTAGCGGCGCTGTTGCAGTTTTTGACGTGGATTCGAAAAAATTCGACAGCAAAATGCTTGTTGAAGGTGTTTCAGGTTTGAATGGAATTACTTCATATAACAATGCTGTTTTCTGCTTTGTTTCCGAAAGTGTTTCCGGAAATGGGAAAGCCGTTTCTTACACACCAGATGGAACAAAAGTGAAAGAATATACAACTGGAATCGCTCCATTCATGATGGTTTCAGCGAAATAGAAAAAAACTGTTGATTTTGAAAATCGGGATTCCATCGCGTGTAAATTGCTACATTGTGGTGGTTTCTTTTTTTTTAGATTATGGCTAAAATAACTTTTATTACAGGCGGACAACGTTCGGGCAAAAGCAGTTATGCGCAAAGGTTGGCAGAAGAGAATTCCGATTCGCCAATTTATCTTGCTACATCCCGAATTTGGGACGAAGATTTTAAACTGCGTGTGGAGCGCCACAAGTCCGACCGTGGCGAAAACTGGCAAACAATTGAAGAAGAATTTCAAATCAGCAAACACAACTTTGCAGGGAAAACAGTTTTGCTCGACTGCATTACTCTTTGGTTGACAAATATTTTTTTCGACAACAAGAATGACGTCGATAAAAGTTTAGGAATCGCCAAAGCCGAGTGGAATAAGTTCATCGGGCAAGATTTTACCTTGTATGTAGTAAGTAACGAATTGGGAATGGGTGTACACCCGGTAAACGAAATCGCCCGAAAATTTGCCGATTTGCAAGGTTGGATGAACCAATACATTGCGAAATCTGCAGATTCAGTAGTTTTAATGGTTTCAGGAATTCCAGTAAAAATCAAATAAATAATAATTAGAAAATGAATATTAAAGAACAACTTCAATATAAAATCAACAATAAAACCAAGCCGTTTGGTGCGCTGGGCATTTTAGAGGAAATCGCCATGCAAATCGGTCAAATTCAAAATACCTTATCACCGAAATTAACAAACCCTGCCATGCTTGTTTTTGCTGCCGACCACGGTTTAAGCGATGAAGGAATAAGCCCTTATCCCAAGGATGTAACCTGGCAAATGGCCATGAATTTTTGCGCTGGTGGTGCGGCAATCAATGTTTTTTGCAAACAAAACGACATTCATTTGAAAGTATTTGATTTGGGTGTCGATTATGATTTTCCTGCAGAATTGCCCATTGTTTCGGCAAAGGTTGCACGCGGCAGCAGAAATATGCGAATTGAGCCCGCAATGACTTTGGCAGAATGTGAAAAAGCCATGAAACTTGGGGCATCTTTTGTGAAAACCGAAGCGCAAACTGGCTGCAATACAATTGCTTTTGGCGAAATGGGAATTGGAAATACCTCTTCCTCTGCTTTGCTGATGCACAAATTTACCGGTTTTCCAATCGACGAATGTGCGGGAAAAGGAGCTGGTTTAACAGATGACGGTTTGGATAAAAAGACTTCGATTTTAAAAGAAATTGCCCAAAAATACGATACCGAAACACCTTTGGAAATCCTTTCCACTTTTGGTGGTTTGGAAATTGCCGCAATGGTTGGTGCTTTTTTGGAAGCAAAGAATCAGAAAATGGTAATTCTTGTTGATGGATTTATCGCCACTTCAGCTGCTTTAACCGCCATTAACATGGAGGCTTCGGTTAAGGAAAACTGCATTTTCTGTCATGTTTCCGATGAAAAAGGCCACAAAAAAATGATGGATTTTATGGGAGTTCGAGCGCTCTTAAATTTGAACATGCGTTTGGGCGAAGGTTCCGGAGCGGCAGTTGCGTTGCCCATAATAAAATCAGCAGTTAATTTTTTAAACGAAATGGCAAGTATGGAAGATGCCGGGGTGTCGGGGAAAGAATGAGAAAGTTTAAAATTGAAAAATCAAAATAAAAACAATTTGAAAAACGAATTCAAAATATTTCTCACTGCTTTAATGTTTTACACGCGTTTTCCGGTGCGGCATATCGAAGGTTGGACGGAGCAAATGCTTAACAAATCAACCCGGTATTTTCCTTTGGTTGGAATTATTGTGGGTGGAGTTGGTGCTTTGGTTTTTTGGGGAGCAGTTCAAATTTTCCCAATTTCAGTTGCAGTTTTGTTGAGCATGGTGGCCACAATATTTTTTACTGGTGCTTTTCACGAAGATGGATTTGCTGATTTTTGCGATGGTTTTGGTGGAGGTTTAACTCCATCAAAAATATTGGAAATAATGAAAGACAGCCGAATCGGAACCTACGGCACGGTTGGTTTATTGATGATTTTAGGTATTAAATTTTTGGGTTTGTCGAATTTCAATGAATCGCGAATTCCGTTCATTTTAATCGCTGGCCACGCTATGAGCCGTATTTTTCCCGTGTTGCTCATTTACACTTCTGAATATGCTCGTTTGGATGCCTCAAGCAAAACAAAACCAGTTGGAAAAGCCGATTCAACTTTTTCGCTGATTTTTGCAATAATAATTGGTGCAATACCACTTTTCTTACTTTCGTGGCTGCAAATTGTAGTTGCCGTTTCTGTGCTTTTTGCTGTGTTTTTTCTGTTCCGAAAATATGTGGTTTATAAATTGGGCGGCTACACAGGCGACGTTTTGGGGGCACTCCAGCAATTGTGTGAAGTTTGTTTTTATTTATCGGTTTTAAGTATTCAAAATTAAATGAAGTTATTTGTTGTCCGTCATACAAAAGTTGAAGTTGACACTGGCATTTGCTATGGCCGGTCGGATGTTGGCGTGGCAGCAACCTTTGAAACCGAAAAGGAAAATGTGCGGAAGAACTTAGCTGGAATTGAGTTTGATGCTGTGTTTTGCAGTCCACTTTTCCGGTGTAAAACTCTTGCAGAAAACATTTTCAACAAAGAAGAAATAACTTTTGACAAGCGATTAATGGAACTCAATTTTGGCGATTGGGAAATGCAATCGTGGGACGATATTTACAATTCGTCAAAAGGAAAAATTTGGATGGAAAATTACCAAACTTTGCCCACTTTAAATGGCGAATCGTACCCCGAAATGGTAAAACGTATTACAAGTTTTTATGAAGAATTGAAAAATAGCAAGCTTGAAAACGTCGCAGTTTTTTGCCACGCCGGAGTTGTCCGTATTTTTAAAAGCATCATCGAGAATGTTCCAATACATGAATTGTTCACAAATTTTAAACCTGAATACGGGAGTGTAAATATTTATGAATTCAACTAAAAAATATCGTCCAATCATGTTTGTTGGCACTGGTTCCGACGTTGGTAAAAGTGTTGTCAATGCTGGCTTTTGCCGCATTTTCAAACAAGATGGTTTGACGCCGGCACCGTTCAAAGCTCAAAATATGTCGCTCAATAGTTTCCCCACTGCCGATGGTTTGGAAATTGGACGAGCCCAAGCTGTTCAAGCCGAAGCGTGTGGAATTCCGTGCCGCGTTGAAATGAACCCCATTCTTTTAAAACCCACCGGGAACATGACTTCGCAGATTGTATTGAACGGAAAACCATGGGCAAACAAAACCGCCAAACAATATTTTAACGAAACCGACCGTGATTTTTTATTTTCCGAAGCCATGAAATCTTTCTCGAAGTTGGAAGCTGAATTTAATCCAATTGTGGTGGAAGGTGCAGGCAGTATTTCAGAGATGAATTTATGGAGCCGCGATATCGTAAACATGCGCGTTGCTGTTGAGAAAAATGCTGCCACTTATATTATTGCCGACATTGACAAAGGCGGTGTTTTTGCAAGTTTATACGGAAGTGTGCAATTGCTGCCCGAAAACGAACGGAAACAAATCTCGGGAATCATCATCAACAAATTCAGGGGTGATATTTCGCTTTTTGAAGATGGCCGGAAAATGATTGAAGAACTTTGCGGAGTGCCTGTTGTGGCGGTAATACCGCATTTTAGAGATATTTATATTGATGACGAAGATTCGGTGGTTGTCGATAAAAAGCAATTTAAATCGATGGAGGGAAAAACTAATATTGCCGTGGTTTTGCTGCCGCACATGAGCAATTTTACCGATTTCAATATGCTTGAAAAAATGCCCGAAATCAATCTGTACTACGCAGTAACACCGGATGATTTGGAACAGGCAGACATTATTATCCTCCCCGGTTCAAAAAATACGATTTCCGATTTGCTTTTCCTGCAAAAACGTGGAATGGCGCAGGCAGTAAAAAAAGCACACCAAGCAGGAAAAGCGGTTTATGGCATTTGTGGCGGATTTCAAATGATGGGGCAGTGGATAAAAGATACAAAGCATGTTGAAGGGGAAATCGAAATGCTGCCCGGGCTTGGAATTTTACCCGTTGAAACAGTTCTTACCGAAGAAAAAACAACGCGACAATGCCGTTTTGAATTTCAAAAGTTGGCCATTTTTGGTGAAGGTTACGAAATACACATGGGTGAAACGACTTCCGAAAAAGATAGCCCAACTTGTTTAATCGGCAATGAAAAAAAGGACGGCTATTTTCTTAACCCAAAAACCTGGGGAACTTATATACACGGCATTTTCGACAACCAGGAAATGGTAAAAACAATTTTGGAAGCATCGGGGAAAACCTTGGTCTCCAGATTCAATTTTCTAAAATTCAAAGACGAACAATACGATAAATTGGCGGAGTTAATTCGACGAAATACGGATATGAAAGCAGTTTACAAATCAATGGAATTGTAGTTATGTTGCATGGTCACGGGAATGATAAATATCTGTTTGATAGTAAAATAGTTGCCGATTTTAGCTCAAATGTCTGGTTCAAATCTTTGCCTGAAACATTTTTTGAACACATTGCAGCAGAGTTGAAATGTGCAAAGGATTACCCAAATCCTGAAGCCGCTGATTTGAAAAGAGAGTTAGCAGAAATATTCCCTGTTTCTATGGATAATATGTGGGTTTGTAACGGTTCGGTGGAAGGCATTTATTTATTGGCGCAGCTATTTGCAGGGAACAAATCAGCAATTGTAAATCCTTGTTTTTCGGAGTATGAAGATGCTTGCAAAGGTTACAATCATCAACTGACTTTTTATCACAACAAAACTGATTTCACAAGTAGGAAATTTAAAGAGAACTTCATATGGATTGGCAATCCAAACAATCCGGATGGGAAAATAATTGAACCTTTGGAGATTGAAAAATTGTTGATAAACAATCCTTCAAGCACCTTTATTGTTGATGAAGCGTATGCAAATTTGACGATTGGTTTTAGCTCATCAGTTCCCTTATTATTAAAATACAACAATTTAATTATACTTCAATCTTTTACCAAAACCTTTGCGATTCCGGGCATCAGATTAGGATTTGTGTTTGCCTCAAAAAAAGTAATTCAAAGGTTGGCTGCCTTGAGTATTCCGTGGTCGGTAAATGCACTGGCAATTTCAGCGGGTAAATTTATTGCCAGCAATTACGGCGAATTGCTGCCCCAACAAAACGAGTTGGCAAAATGGAACAGTTTGTTTTATGAAAAACTGAATAAAATAAGGGGGTTGAAAATCCATCCTTCTCAAAGTAATTTCTTTTTGGTTGAAATGAAAACTGGAAATGCCGGAGAACTCAAAACATTCCTAATCGAAAAACATGGCATTTTAATTCGCGATGCATCAAACTTCAGGGGTTTGGATTCCCGGTTTTTTCGGCTTTCTGTTCAGTCGGAAAATGAAATGGATTTGTTGGTAGTTGCCATAAAAGACTATTTTAATGCAATATCCTGAACCAATAATTGCATTGCTAGCGGGCTTTTTGCTTGACCTTTTTCTTGGCGATCCGCGCTGGTTGCCGCACCCAATCCGTTTGTTTGGTAAAATAATTGCTTTTGGAGAAAAGAATTTGAATAAGTGCAAACATCGAAAACTAAAAGGTGCAATTCTGACGATTCTACTTGTTTTAAGTACTTTTCTTTCTTTTTGGGGAATGTTGAAATTAATTACCGATTACAAAATTTTGCACCTCATTTTAACTTCAATATTTGTTTTTTATGGGATTGCAAATCATTCGTTGATAAAAGAATCCATTCTTGTTATTCACAAATTGAACAAATTTGGTATAGATGCTGGCCGCAAACAGTTGAGCATGATTGTTGGCCGCGACACGAAAAACCTGAACGAAAATCAGATTCGTATTGCCGTTTTGGAAACCCTTTCCGAAAATCTTAGTGATGGTGTTGTTGCACCGCTTTTCTTCTATTTTATTGGCGGAGTGCCAGCCATGTTTGCCTATAAAATGACAAATACGCTCGATTCGATGATTGGCTACAAAAATGAACGATACAAAGATTTTGGTTGGTTCGCCGCAAAACTCGATGACGTTTTGAATTTTGTGCCCGCCCGTTTAACAGCATTTTTAATGGTTGCACTTACGTTTAGTTGGCGGGGCTTGAAATTCATTTTCAAATATGCCCGTAAACACAGTAGTCCGAATTCCGGCTTTCCAGAAGCAGCTTTGTCAGGCATTTTAAATTGTCGTTTTGGAGGACCTAATTTCTATAAAGGCAAACTTGTGGAAAAACCTTTTATTGGTGAAAATCACAGAACTGTTTTTAATAGAGATATTTACAAGGCCTGCGCCATAAACGTTGTTACCTCAGTGGTTTTAGTGGCAATTTTCATGATTGTGCTTGTTACAGCATAGAACTTTGATAAATGGTCTCCCAAATCCTTTCTAACGTAAAATGGTTTTTATGATTTGAGACAAAGGGAATTTTCAAATCAAAAACCGATTTATTGAAGTGCTTCCTATTTCTTACAGGCCGGTTGGTGTTTGTGTTATGTTGATTCAGTTTATTTTAGATGAATGCAAACTAATACCAAAAGTGGATTTTTAGTCTGATAATGATTGATATAGATACTGAATCGCATCTTTTTTTATGTGTCTTCCTTTGTCTATTTTATTCATTAATACAAAAAATCAGAACAATCATTTATCCTAAACTATTCCTTATTTTTGCAGAAAGATTTTGAATCATCCGATGAAAAACTGCTATATAAAAATCAGTTTCTTTTTGCTGTTGCTTTGTGCCGGAAATATACTGGCAGCTCAATCAATCTCATATAAATCATTGTTGGAGGAAATACAGGTTTTGCAAAAACAACTTGTCCCTGATAAACGTGTCGCTATTCTTGAAATTGATATTAGAGATACTTCTCAAATAAAAGTAGTAGTTTTTGGTGAAACCGATTTGCCAGACGCAAAAAAGCAAATCATTCAAATCCTGGCGGACAAAAAGATTTCTTTCATTGATTCCATTCGACTTTTACCGGATATTTCACTTGGGGAAAAAACCTGGGCTTTGTCAACTTTATCCGTGTCGAACCTGCGTGCAAAGCCTGATGATGCTTCGGAACTTGTTTCTCAGACAGGTTTGGGAACTCCTTTAAAAGTACTTGAATACAGGAGCAAATGGTTCCGCATTCAAACCCCCGATAATTATATCGGTTGGATGGATTCCGGCGGATTACAGCAGTTAAGCCCCATGGAAATGAATAATTGGAGAAGTTCAAAACGCTATATTTATAATCATATTTCAGGTTTTGTACTGGATACTCCTAAAAAGAAGGGAAATGTAGTTTCTGATATTGTTCTGTGCAGTTTGTTCGAAGTCGAAAAATCGGAAAAAAGGTATTTGAAAATAAAGTTTCCGGATGGCCGAACAGGTTATGTCCGCAAAACCGATTGTATTTCTTATGAAGATTGGAGTAATTCAGAGCCCAAAGTTCAGAAAATTGAATCTGTTGCCAAAGAAATGATGGGCTTCCCTTATTTGTGGGGCGGAACTTCAAGTAAAAATGTCGATTGTTCCGGTTTTA
>JBFHJA010000179.1:0-8449 GCA_041596165.1 Draconibacterium sp.
TACTGTATCTTTTCCATTTAAAATTATCGGAGTTGGCAGGTTTTCCAAATTGAAATGTGTTTTTTCATGTCTGACGTATAATCCAACTGAGTTATTTAACATTGCCCGGCCATAAAAAATGTAATTGGGATTGGCAAAATCTGGTCGAACTGCCGGCGTACCCAAACTGTGTATCTGATGACAAGTTAAACAGGGAATAGTAGCCAGTTCGCTGCGACTTTCATCTTTCATCTTCCACGGACCTTCTGTCGAAATTGGGTCAACCAAATCATTTGTTGTTCCTGCATAATACATTCCATGACAACGCAAACAATCAAAATTTAACTGTTCGGTGGTATTGTGTTTTTCATCAAGGAAAATATCAGCATATCTGGCTGAATGTCCACTTGCCATCCAGTTTGAATATTCATTTTCATGACAACCTTTGCAGCGCATCATCGTTTCCAAAACCTGATCTTCAGTCATTCGGATATCATCGTGATATGGTGCTGATTTAGCATGCGTAAAAACCATATTTGCTTTTTCCGATAAACTGTGCCAGCCGTTTCCAAGCGCGGTTCCATGGCATTTAAAACATGAAATATCACGATGGGCAGAACCGGACCACGATTGATGAGAAGGACTAATTTCGTGACACCTTGCACATGTTTTATTAGGATTGGCAGCATTCCAATATGTGTATCCTCCACCTGAAATAACCAAAATAAAAAGAAAAGCTACCATCAGTCGAATTATATTTCGAAAAAGATTGGTTCTCATTAATCTGTTTTTTTATCTGTTTTTGAATTTCAAATTCCTACATCCTAATTCTGTCTTCTTACTTCCGTTTATTTAAACTTCGTCCCCTTCCAATTCTTCACAATATTATCACCTACAAAAAATCCCAGCGCCATAATTGTCAATGCCGGATTAAACCCGCCATTGGTAACATTCAAACTGCCATCGGCAATAAAAATGTTGTCGATTTCGTGAACCTGACCAAATTTATTTGTAACAGAAGTTTTTGGGTCGTCACCCATACGTGTAGTTCCTGCCTGGTGTTGTCCACCGCTTAATCCTGGTCCACCGCCAATGCTTTGCCAGGTTTGCACTGCACCTGCTTCTTTTAATATTTCTTCCGCTTTTTGCGACAAAAACTCGCATCCTGTTCTGTCGTAAGAATGCCTTTTTCCTGAAAGCCTTGCCACAGGTATTCCCCAGAAATCTTTTACTTCCTGATCAACTGTTACACGGGCGTCAAAAGCTGGTATTTCCTGGAATGGTCCATGTAATCGAATCACTTTTTTAAACATGTTTCGTTGATATTCTTTATGCGCCAAACCCCAGCGATTTGCTCCCGGCGGCCGCATTTTCGAAAACAAATAAGGCATGGCTGTAAATTCATTGCACAGTGCGCCGCCACCAATTATCCCTTCATTATCGTGGTTGAAATCGCTAATTGCCATGCAAGCTCCCGGACCTACATCATCATAAACTTCATAATCCATTAAACCAACTGCGCCGGTGTAAGCATGCCCCTGAAGGTTTCTGCCTACCCAGTCGTTATTGTTTCCGGCACCGTTTGGGAAAAGCTTCGATTTCGAGTTAAGAAGTAAACGGGCAGTTTCAACAGCCGCCGCGGCAACAACCACAATATCGGCAGTTTGGATTTGTCCTTTATTGTTTTCGTCAAAATATTTCACACCGGTTGCGCGACCTTTTTCATCGAGAATAATTTCAGCAACCTGACAATTTGTGCGCAATTCGCAATTTCCGGATTTTATTGCAACTGGAATTACTGTATTGTGCGTTCCGCATTTTGCGTTTACAGGGCAGGCAAAACCTACGCAACTTCGCATCCTGTAACATGCCGGACGACCATTATTTCTGATAGAATTCCGTAGCATGGGTATTGAAAAAGGGTGCAGTCCAAGCCGTTTGGAACTATCGTGCAATAACTGTCCCTCGCGGTTATAAGAAAAGGCTGGCATTGGATACGGTTTTTCCCGTGGAGCCATGAATGGGTTCGCATTGTGATCGCCCGAAACCCCGATTTCCCATTCTGCCTTTTCATAATAAGGTTCCAAATCGAAATAATTGATGGGCCAATCTTCCAAAGTTGAACCTTCAACATGTCCGTAAGTCGATTTCATTTTGAAATCTTTTTCCATAAATCTCCATGCCATCGCACCGTAACTAACTGTTCCTGAGCCAACGCATGCCGCATTGTTACTGTAACCACCTTCGCTTGGCAATACAATTCGTGTTGAACCATCGCTGTTTACCACAACACGGCGATGTCTTTTGTCGTCAGGTCCAAAAGCGTTTCCCAATACTGTTGTCCGCTGCGAAATCAGTTCATCATCGTCGTGGTCGTTGTATGTTGCCCAACCGCCGCGTTCAAATAAAACCACGCTCAGCCCGGCAACTGCAAGCTCTTTGGCAACAACTCCGCCACCAGCTCCGGCACCAACTACAATTGCATTTACATGTTTGTTTTTCATGATTCTATAGTTTTTGCGATGGCACATTTCGATTCATAACGGTTTTGCCCTATGACATGCGGGTAGTCGAGTTTCATCATTTTGTAACTAACATAATTTTTATTTCCACCGTGGCGTGGTGAACCGTAAAAACCTTGCATTGTGTGGTCGAGCATCAACCTGAAAAATTCAACCTGCTTTACTTCTTTCCAAAACTCTTCGGGTAATTCGCCTTTTTCCATTTTGATCATAAATTCAGTTTGAATTCCAAATTCAAGTTCAGAAAAAGCTTTTTGATAAATTTTTTGTGATGAACGCTCAATCGCAGGAATTCCTTTTCTGTACATTTCCTGAAAACGGGTATAGGGACCTGTCAATTGTTTGTCAATGAAGTTTATAACATTAGCGTCGGTTGCACCCGCATCATTGTCACGAGGTACAATTTGTTCAGCAAATGCGATTACAGTTTTGGCTTCATCTCCTGTAAAAAAGCGCCAAACTGAATCGTATCCCGAACAAGCGGGAACTAATAAAATACTTCCGCAGGCTATACTAAACTGTTGGATAAAATCACGTCGTGAAGGATTCATAGGCTTAGGTATTAGTTGATTGTTACAAATTTAACTTTTTGAAATTATAATTTCTTTGGATTAGGTAATTCGGAATGATTCTAAAAAAAACACCCGGGAATAAAGTTCGCCTACATTGAAAAATGGATTATTTTTGAAGAATTACCTAAAATAGAATAAACAGACATCTATAAAAACCAGTAAAACACCTTAAGAAATTGAATAGAAACAAGTCATTGGCAAAGGAAGTGAATTTAAAAATTTCAGGAAATATTCAACTTGAAACATCTGCGATTCATTTTAGCAAAGAAGCGATTTTAAACGCAAACCCTATTAATAACCTTCAAAAAGGAAAATCAAATTACTGGAATATCGAATGCCGGCATGTTGGTTTAGGTGGATACTGTTGCAGCCGGGAACCGGTGGGAAAATATCTGTTAAATTCTGAACCGATTGCTTGTAACTTGTTTTTTGAAAACAAACCAAATTATAAAATGAGTAAAAGAACACTTAGGAAACGCAAAGAAAATTACATATTATAAAATCAAAAATATGATTAATAGAAAATACTTTAGTTTAATATTCAGTAGTTTATCCCTCGTGTTATTCGTGTTACCTGTCTTTTCACAACAGAATATAAAACACACTACTTTTAAACCGGGAGGTGAATGGTTGGACGAAGATGGAGTACATATTGATTGTCATGGCGGCAATATCATTTATGTTGAATCGCTTGAAACCTATTTTTGGTATGGTGAACACAGGGGAGAACCAAGAGGTGCATCCTGCTATTCATCTACCGACCTTTATAATTGGAAGAAAGAGGGTGTCGCAATGGAAAAAGGGGAAATCGAAATTTTTGAACGCCCCAAAGTTATTTATGACGGGAAAAATAAGAAATATGTAATGTGGTTTCATTATGACGGGGTACTTGATGGCCGTAATTATGGCATTGCAGAACTCGGGGTTGCGATAAGCGACAAACCAACAGGGCCTTTTAAACTTGTCGATCATTACCGACCCAATGGACACGAATCACGCGATATTGGTATGTATTTCGAACCCGATACAAAAAAGGCCTACATTGGCTATGCCGCCGATCATGTAAATCGCACCATAAGAATGGTAGAATTATCAGAAGATTATTTGAGCACAACAACTAACGATGTGGATATTGAAGCACACTGCGAGGGACCTGGCATCTTAAAGAAAAATGGGGAGTTTTATCTTTTAACAAGTCAATGTTCAGGGTGGACACCTAATCCGGGAACATTTTATAAAGCAAAAGATATAATGGGGCCATATACTGCCTATGGAAGCCCGTTTATTGGCGATGCCGGAGATAATTCCTTTAATTCGCAACCCTGTTTTATTTTTAAAATTCCGGGTTATAAAGATGCATTTCTTTACATGGGCGACCGATGGAACGGAAGCGGACGTCCGGAATCTCAATATGTGTTTCTGCCAATTACGATTACCCCCGCAGGTGAAATGGAGATACATTGGCGCAATGAATGGGATCTAAGTGTTTTCACTCCTGAAAATAAAAAGCGTTAGATTTATGGACGAAAATATATATCAATTGAAATTAACCAAATCGCCTAAAACCATGAGAAAACGATATTCAATAATTTTTTTGCTACTGATAATTTTGTCAGCATGTACATCAACCAAAAAGCAAATCCAGAGTCAACCTAACTTGTTGATAATTTTTACTGATGAACATCGTCGACAGTCTCTGGAATTCTGGCAGCAGCCCGAATATCAAGGTGCAATAAATGGTGCCAGCGATCCTGTTTTTACACCAAACTTAAATAAGCTTGCTTCTGAAGGTATTGTGTTTACCCAGGCAATGAGTACGCATCCTGTTTGTAGCCCTCATCGCGCTATGCTATTGAGTGGAAGTTTTCCTGCAAAAAATGGAGTCTGGAGGAATTGTCATGAAAACTCAATTACCGACCTGAAAGAAGAACTTAATTGTTTTACCGATGTTCTTTTTACCAAAGGTTACAATACTGCTTATTTCGGTAAATGCCACTGGATAAAGCCAACGGCGGTCTTTGATGAAAATGCCAATTATGTTGGAACTACCAGTGCTCCAGGAGGGTTTTTGCCCAATAAATATGACATTTATATTCCACCTGGCCCCGACAGGCACAGCATCGAATATTGGTATCAGGTGCTGAAAGACAATCATTTTTCACACTTTGTTTATTCCAACGACCCGGCTGCTGTAAACGGTAAAAGTGATGGTGAAATGTTTAAATCGAGTGAATTTTCCTCGAAACACGAAGCCCGAACAATTATCGATTATTTGAAAAACAATCGTCTGCAACGGGATTCAAATAAACCTTTTTGTATTACCTGGTCGCTAAATCCGCCACATCCACCTTACGATAATATCGGGGATTGTGAAGAGGAATCGTACAAACTATATGAAAATATGACCCACGACGAGCTTTTCAACCGTCCCAACAGAACTGACAAAGCATCAGATCTTAATGCCAAAGTTTATTTTGCCAATGTTACTTCAACCGACAAGTATATTGGTCAGGTGATTGATGCACTTGATTCTCTTGGATTGGGCGAAAATACACTTGTTATTTTTACCTCCGACCACGGCGAAATGCTTGGAAGCCACGACAGAATGCAAAAAAATTGTGAATACGAAGAAGCATTTGGCGTTCCTCTTATCATGCGTTTTAAAAATGAATTGAAACATAAAACCGATGATTTGCTCATTGGAACTACCGATCTTTATCCAACATTCCTCGGGTTGATGGGATTGAGTCATTTAATTCCTGCAGAAGTGGATGGAACAGACTATTCCGGAATTATCAAAGGCTCAAAAGCAGGAACAGTAGTTCCTCCAGTTTCTACTCCTTTTATTTCAATTGAAGGAAATAAAAAAGGTGTGAGAACTAGCAAATATACTTTTGCCATTAATGGTGAGGGTGACATATCGTTGTTCAATAATCTAATCGATCCTTATCAACTGACTAATCTCAGCTTTGATTCTCTGTCTGCCGGGGACCAACAGATGTTGGGAAAGGAACTTGGTTCATGGCTTAAATTATCTCAGGATCCTTGGGTAAATGAGGATAAAAATTCAAATGTTATTGACTATTCGGCACCTGTTAATAAGAACGCGACCGTAACTAATCTATAATTAAAAGAAGATGCTCAAATCAAAATTACTGTTTTCGATATTTATGCTAATTTCTCTGCTTGTAAGCAGTCAATCCAAACCCAACATTCTTTGGGTTACAATAGAAGATACTTCGCCTCAATTTATTGGTTGCTACGGAAATGGGAATGCACGAACTCCTGTTATCGACAAACTGGCTCAGGAAGGGGTTCGTTTTACAAATGCATTTTCAACAGGAACAGTTTGTTCTCCAAGCCGAACGGCAATTATTACGGGTGTTAAAACATATAAAACAGGTACAGGAAACCATCGGAGCAAATATCCTGTTCCGGTTTTTATAAAAGGGTTTCCGTATTATTTACAACAGGCAGGATATTATACAAGCAATAATTCAAAAACCGATTATAATGTTGCCGGTGAAAAGGAATACATTAAAGAGGCATGGAACGAAAGTTCGGGAAAAGCCGGTTGGTGGGACAGGAAACCCGGCCAACCTTTTTTCGCTGTTTTCAATTACAACGAGTCGCACCAGTCGCGAACAATGACTGAAACTTACGAATGGTATGTTGAAAATGTTTACAATAAACTTTTGCCTGATGAACAAATCGGTGACAATGAATTTGAAATACCGCCATTTTACCGCGACAGTCCCGAAATGCGGAAACAATTTGCGCGCGTTTATAATTCAATAAAGCTTACGGATAAAAGAATAGGAGATTTGCTTGCCAGACTTGAAAAAGACAAGTTGAAAGACAGTACAATTATCTTTTTCTATGCTGATCACGGTGAGGGAATGCCTCGCGGTAAAACCAACGGAATAAATTACGGATACCGGGTTCCGTTTATCATTTGGTTTCCTGAAATGTACCAGCATTTATCACCTTGGGGAACTGCGGGAGTTGTTACCGATGAACTCGTTGACTTTACTGACCTTGCCCCGACAATAATCAGTCTGGCCGGAGAAAAAATTCCGGAATATTTGTTGGGTCGGCCAGTGCTGGGGAAAAATCGTTCCAAACCAGTTGAGCATTTATTTCTCTCTTCCGATCGGGCGGATAATGGAATTGACATGATTCGAACGGTAACTGATGGGAAATATGTTTATTCAAGAAATTTTATGCCTTTTATTCCGGAAGCCCGCTACATTCGTTACATGGAAATTGGGGAAATAAAACAGCAAATGCGCAAAGATTTGACGGAAGAAAAACTAAATCCATTACAAAAAAGTTTGTTTGAAGCTCGTCCGGCAGAATATCTTTTCGATATTGAAAACGATTTGTGGGAAACGAGAAACCTGGCTGCCGAACCTGAATTTAAAGGAATTCTGGATAAAATGAGAAATCTTTTGATGCAGGAAATACTCGAATCCCGTGACGTAATGTTCCTGCCCGAATATGAAGTCGGCTTGCTTTCCAAAACCACAACTGCTTATGAATTTAGACAAAATAAAGCAAAATATCCTATTGAAGAAATATACAAAGCTGCGTCGCTTGCCGGTTTCCGCGGAAGGGAAATAACAGCAAAACAGGTTGAATTCCTGACAAGTTCAAATAAAATAGTTCGCTATTGGGCTGTGCTTGGGTTGCGAAGCCAAAGTTTTGAGGATTTACAAATGGTTTCAAAAGAAATTTCAAAAGCCATGCGTGATGAATATCCCCCGGTTGCTGCAACAGCTTCGGCAATTGCATATGAAATTTCGGGCAGCCAAACTGCTGAACAAAATCTGAAAAAGTTTTGTGCTGACGAAAATCTTCAAGTTTCCCTAATGGCAATCAACTATCTGCTTTATGCAAAAAACAAAAAACCATTTGTTGAAACAATTCAAGCTGTTCGTAAAATGCCCGACCGTGATTACAATGTAAAAGCTGCCTGTATGGATTTTCTGGGGAGTTTGTCGCTTGTTCCTAATAATCCGGATTACAAGGAATGAGTGTATGTTTTTTGCACCGTGGCTTCAGCCCGGTGATAAAATAAGAAATATTCAATCCGGCTTTAGCCATTAATGTACTACAAAAATTGCTCAAAGAAAATTAACGGCTAAAACCTGGATTAATTTTGTTTTATGTAATCGCCAAGCTGAAGCATGGCGCAAAAAAAGGCCTTGAAATTGAATTACTTTAGAATTTTTTAATTTTGCTAATTTCATTTTCATTATTTTTGATTCTCAACCTAATAAATTATGTCATGAAACATCTTTGCTACTTTATCATTGTCCTCCTTTTTATTGCAACTTCCTGCACAAGAAAAACCGAGTTTTTAACCAATTTTGA
>JBFHJA010000180.1:0-8420 GCA_041596165.1 Draconibacterium sp.
CATTTCGGGCAGTAATGCATCCACAAAGTACATCAGCTTACCATAATGAATCATGTTGTCAAGCAAAGTTGTTGTTTTATTCGTGTATTCAAATTCGGTAATCCCCCAGGCATAAGCAACATCAGAAACTATCTTCTCTTTATGCATATTTAATATTTTGTATTGCGGGGTTGAATTAAGCAGCCTGTAATAACCACAATCCCTTCCTAGATATTTGTCAAGACTGATTCCTATTATTTTTTCGGCAGTAACAACTGTTTGATTAAAACCAGAAATGTAGGTATAAATAGTTGGTACTTCTTTGTCGGGAAAATGGAACTGGAAATATTTGAATGCTTCATTTAACTGTTTCTCTGTGTTATCAAAGTCTGAAAATTCAGTATCTACCAAAGTTTTTACATTTAGAATCATTGTGTCGGTCATAAAGTGCTTCATCCCCTCGAAAAAAAGTGTATCATCAATACCACCTATCTGAATAACTTTATAGGTAAAAAGGTCAAAAAACCCGGGGTATTTATTGCTTAGTTCAACAATCGACTTTATAGTATCATTGTTGTTTACTGAAAATAATTCTTTGTCGAACCTGACTACTGAAGTACTATTTTTGACATCTGAAATATCGACTTTTAAAGGATTTGGCTTACATGAAAAGAGAAACACGAACAATACGGTCACAAAAGTTAATTGTTTTAGAAATGCCATTTTTATGATTTTTTATTCAATACGGATAAATAAAAATAATATTGCGAAAGTGAAGTAAAAATTGGAGATTTGCAACTTTCAACGAGTTCCGGGTTTCGCGTTCCGGGTTGCAGCGTTATATGCTGGCATCTTGAACTTTAAACTCTGAATACGAAATTTTAAATTCAAAATATGAAAGTTGCATTAGCTCAGTTAAATTATACGATTGGTGATTTCGAAGGAAATTCAGCAAAAATTATTCAGCACATAAATAGAGCAAAAACGGAAGGTGCTGATTTAGTGGTATTTTCAGAATTATCAGTAACTGGTTATTATCCACATGACCTTCTTGAAAAGAAAGAATTTATTAAAAATGCGGAAAATACTGTTGTGAAAATTGCTGAACATTGCATTGGGATTGCCGCAATTATTGGTGCTCCTCGAATTAACGAAAATGCGAACGGTAAACAGTTATACAACTCCGCTTTCTTTTTGAATGAAGGAAAAATTCAGCAAATCCAAAATAAAACGTTGTTGCCGACTTACGATATTTTTGATGAATATCGCCATTTTGAACCCAATCGCGAGTTTAATATAGTTGAATTTAAAGGCGAAAAAATTGCCATCACCATCTGCGAAGATTTGTGGGACGAACTGCCAACTGCCAACGAATTTGGGAAAGATAAACTTTATCAGGTTTCACCTTTGGAAGAATTATCAAAACTTTGTCCTGATTTTGTTGTGAATATATCGGCTTCACCATTTTCGTATAACCAGGAGGAGTGGCGAAAAAATGTTCTTGAGAATAAAGCAAAGAAATACGAATTACCCATATTTTACATTAACCAGGTGGGTGCCCAAACCGAATTAATTTTCGATGGTGGGTCAGTTTTTATTGATCAAAATGGTGATGTGGTTAAGGAATTAAAATATTTCGAGGAAGACTTTTTGATTTTAGATACAAAACAAACAGGAAACAAACACTTACAACCCAAAATTGAAACAATAGAAAAAATTCACAATGCACTTGTAACAGGCATCCGTGATTATTTCAAAAAAATGGGTTTTACAAAAGCTACACTTGGTCTTTCCGGAGGAATTGATTCGGCAATTACTGTTGTGTTGGCAGTTCGTGCTTTAGGTGCCAAAAATGTGCGTGTACTTTTAATGCCTTCAAAATATTCATCCAATCACAGTGTTGATGATGCGCGAAAACTGGCAGAAAACCTTGAAATTGAGTATGATGTTATAAATATACAATCTGCAGTGGATGAATTTGAAAAAGGTTTGTCTTCTATTTTTGCAGATACAACTCCCGATGTTACCGAAGAAAATATACAGGCGCGCGCTCGTGGAATATATTTAATGGCAATTTCCAATAAATTTGGCCATATTCTTTTAAATACAACCAACAAAAGTGAATGCGCCGTTGGATACGGAACTTTATACGGTGATATGAATGGCGGACTTGCTGTACTGGGTGACGTATATAAAATGGATGTATTTAAACTTGCCTATTTTATTAATCGTGAAGATGAAATTATTCCCTTCAATACAATTACAAAACCACCTTCAGCAGAATTGCGCCCCGACCAAAAAGATTCCGATTCACTTCCGGAATACAATGATTTGGACCGGATGCTATTCAGCTACATAGAAATGAATATGTCACCAAAAGAAATCATCAATCAAGGTTTTGACGAGAACGTTGTAACCCGCGTTATCAGAATGGTAAATATAAACGAATATAAAAGGTTTCAAGCTGCACCTATATTAAGAATCAGTTCCAAAGCTTTTGGCTTTGGCCGAAGAATGCCATTGGTGGCCAGATATTAAGAATAGCAACAACATAGATTCTTAACCCTTACTTCACAAATATTGACAGGTCGAATTAAATTAAGGTTAAGTTTGGATTTGGGTTAATCATTTTTTTTTTAGCTTTGAAATTATTAAACTTACAGAATTACTACATGTTAAAGACTGTTATTGGAATAAAAAATATTATTGATAATCCTGAATCCATTTTTTACCTGCTAACGGCGGATGAAAAAGAGGAACTTCAACGAAATATATCTGTTTCGAATTACCGAAAAAACGAATTTATTTTTAAAGAAAGAGATAAACCCAACGGTTTGATTACTTTATTGGAAGGAAAAGTAAAAATCTTCAAGGAAGGTGTGGGTGGACGTGAACAAATTATACGTATGGCCAAACCTACAGGAATAATTGGATATCGCGCATTATTGTGTAATGAAGAACACATAGCATCTGCTTTAACCCTTGAAGAATCGGTAATTTGTACAATCAACACCGATTTCATTATGAATCGGGCGCTGAAAAATAGTGATTTTTCATTTGAAATTATTCAAAAACTTGCCCGGGAGCTAGCTTTTTCTAACGGCAGAATGATTACTTTAACTCAGAAACACATAAGGGGACGCCTTGCCGAATCCTTACTTTTATTAAAGAATAAGTATGGAGTTGAAAACGACGGTACTACTTTGCGCGTTTATCTATCAAGAGAGGATATTGCCAATTTGTCAAATATGACCACTTCAAACGCAATCCGTACACTCTCGAATTTTGCAAGCGAGAGGGTAATCGCAATTGATGGTAGAAAGATAAAAGTATTAGATGCCGACCGTCTGGAACGGGTAAGTAAATTAGGTTAACGCTACCCTAAAAAGCAAAATACCATCTGTTTTGATTACTCAATACAGATGGTATTTTTTTTTATCTTTTCCCTTTTTATATCCTAAAACATCTTTGCAAAAAACAGGATTTAAGAGCTGTTTTCGTTAATAAAAAACCACTCTACCTACTTGTAACTTTCCAGATACTTTATTCTAAAAATCTCAACATTATTTATTTGACATTTCAGCAAAATACTTGTAAAACAATGGGATAGTTCTGATTCCATTATAGAATTGCTCCAACGGGTAATTCTCATTAGGTGAATGAATTGCATCCGATTCAAGTCCAAATCCCATTAATACGGATTTAATTCCGAGTACTTCCTCGAAAGTAGAAATAATTGGAATACTACCTCCCGAACGCACGGGCACAGGTCGTTTCCCATAAACATCAGTGTAAGCTTTTTCAGCTGCTTTGTACGCCGGAATATCGATTGGACAAACATAACCCTGACCTCCATGAAGCGAAGTAACATCAACTTTTACCGATTTCGGCGCTATACTTTCAAAGTGATTTTTAAACAGATCGGCAATTTTAAGGTGATCCTGATTAGGTACCAACCGACATGATATTTTTGCAAAAGCTTTTGATGGCAACACAGTTTTAGCACCTTCGCCCGTGTAACCGCCCCAGATTCCACATATATCAAAAGTTGGGCGGATTCCGGTTCGTTCATTTGTGCTGTACCCTTCTTCTCCTGCAACTTCTTCAAGTTCAAGTGCTTCCTTGTATTTTTCAAGACTAAAAGGTGCACGTGCAAGTAATTCGCGCTCTTCTTTTGATACGTCCAAAACATCATCATAAAAACCAGGAATGGTAATTTTGCCTTTTGAATCAACCATTTTATCAATCATTGAGCAAAGCACATTTATAGGATTTGCAACTGCACCACCAAACAAACCTGAGTGCAAATCGCGGCTTGGCCCGGTAACTTCGACTTGCCAGTATGCAAGCCCACGAAGACCTGTTGTTATCGAAGGTATATCCGGTGCAATCATCCCGGTATCAGAAACAAGAATTACATCTGCTTTCAGCATTTCCTTGTTGTCGGCACACCATTTACCAAGGTTTGGTGATCCTATTTCTTCTTCACCTTCAATCATGAATTTAACGTTGCAAGGCAGTGTATTTGTTTTCACCATCAATTCAAATGCCTTGGCGTGCATCATACTTTGCCCTTTATCATCATCAGCGCCACGTGCCCAAATTTTACCATCCCGAACTTCAGGTTCAAAAGGATTTGAAACCCATTTTTCAATTGGATCAACAGGCATTACATCCATGTGTGCGTAAATCAATACTGTGGGTAATTTCGTGTCAATTATTTTTTCTCCATAAGTTACCGGATTGCCTGCTGTTTCAAAAATTTCAGCCTTGTCTGCACCTGCATTCAATAAGGTTTTTTTCCAGTACTCCGCAGCTTTTTGCATATCGGGTTTGTTTGCTTTTATCGAACTGATTGAAGGAATGCGAATCAGGCCAAACAGATCTTCCAGAAAACGCTCTTTGTTTTGTTCAATGTAATTGTTAATGTATTCCATGTTTTTTATTTGTATGATTTTAAAGAACCGATAAAATACAGTTTTTAGGTGGATTTAGAAAGTACAAATGTCAGTTATTTTAAAAGTTAAAAGAACAACCTTCAAATCTCAACTAAATTTTAAAGGCCAAAGTCCAAACCACCAAAAAACAAAGGGCAACTCATAAATTATGAATTGCCCTTGTTAAATATAATCGAATGGTTTTTTATTTTGTAATCTCCTTAAATTTTGGATTGTCAAAATACCGCGCAAATTCCATGTCACGGCTTGCTTTTACTTTCATTTCAGGATTAATTCCACAAGCTTTTTCAAGACTTTCGAAAAGAAGGTTTTCTTTGGCGGTGCGTGCTCCGATAACTGCTTTCAAGTATTCTTTCATAAAGCAATCAGGTTTGTCAAAAGACTCCAAATCTTGTAATGCGGCATTGTTATTACCCGACATCATATTTGCCAAAGCACTGTTAACATCATCATCTTTTACGAAATATTTCACAGCTTTGTCATATTCAGCTTTTTTCATGCTTACAATTCCGAGGTTGTAATTAACTTCATTACCGGCGCCTGCAGCGGCTCCAAATAAAGCTTCAGCATTACTAACATCTCCATTTTTTAAAGCAACTGCACCCAGGTTGTTTTTAATAATGGGTTCAGCATTTTTTAAAGTTTCAGCACTTTCAAATAATGGTTTTGCAGCGTCATATTTACCTTGTTTAGCCAAAATGTAACCTGCATTATTTGGTCCCCTCCAATCAGTAGGATAAATTTTAATGAAAGAATTATATATTGAAAGTTGTTCATCCATATCTTCGAATAAAGTGGCAGCATAAAGCAATTCAGCAGGATTCAGTGATGCAGGATCAGATTTTACCAATGCTTTTAGTTCTTCGTCTGTTTTTCCAATCAAATCAACACTTGTTGTCATTTTTGCCCTACGTAGTTGCGGAAGTATTTCATTTGCAACATCAGTAAATGTTTGACTCAGGTTTTTTATTTCGCGTTCACGAACTTCAGGGTCGTTATACATCGAAAGAACCCTTAAAATCAGATCTTTATCCTGGATATTCGATTTCTCCATCAATTCCCTGAAACCATCCCAGTCTTCAGGAGTATATTTTGTTTTCAATTCAATAGCAACACCTGCATCTTTTAGTTTTTTTGCAAGGAAAGCAGTTGAAGTTTCTTTACGTTGCGAAGCAAGTTCAGTGTTTAAATCAATTGTACCATCAGGAGAAGCATAAGCAGCAACTTCTACCCTTTTTAAATCAATTTTCTCATCTGTATTAGCCTTTTTAGTATAATCCTGAAGTCCGATAACTTCCTTTTTTTCGACTTCTTCTTTCCTTACATCGGATTTGTTAATAAGATAACGAATATCAGCCATCATTTCATCGGGAACAATTCTTTGGAAAGGATCGATGTTTGGATCATATTTTCCGGTTGTGTTGGCTTCACGACGAACACCTAAGATTGGTTTTGGATAATTGGCTACCAACTCGCTTGTGGCAATTACGCCATTTGCCAATTTTACAGGTTTAAAATCTACACTTTTCTTGCCTTGTGTAGCTGTAATATTTACATAAAGCTCTGAAACACTCATTGCTTTATCATAATTAACTCCATCTTTGTAGGAAACACTCCCGCCCGAAGAATAATTAATTACTTTATTGTTGGCTTTTACACTTTCTCCCTGAACCGATGCAGGAGTGAAATTAGTACTGCCTCCTTCATATTTCAAAACCGGAGTAGCAACAATTGTAGCTTTCTTGCTAAAATATTTTGCCGGATAACGGGTATCGATATTAAAATTGACTTTCCCAGCATGACTTTCAAGAACCTCAGGAGATACTTTGTACTGGATTTGGTCGGCATTTTTTTTCATCTTTTTCAGACCGGAGCAGCTCGATAAAACTACAACCATTAAAACAAATAAAACTGGCTTAACGTTTAACTTATTCATGACTTAAAACAATTTATGTTGATTAAAAATTTAAATGTCAAAAATATAAAGGTTTTTCTTATTTAAAAGATGTTGCACTAGTTTTTACCCCAATATTAACCTGTTTATCCCTAATTTATAATTTCTCTGAAAAATTGCTTCTTTAAGCTGCTTATAATTGTCTGGATTTTCAACAAAATCGACATTATTAATATCGATTACAAGAATTGGGAAAGTGTTAATTTGTTTAAAAAAACCAAAGTACCCGTTTTTTATTTTTTCGAGATATTCTGACGAAATATTTTGTTCATAATCGCGGCCGCGTGATTTTATATTTTTGATCAACTGATTTGTGTCGGCATGCAGATATACATATAAATCAGGTTTTGGCATTGATTCAAAAACAATATCAAAAATTTGACGAAACAAGCGGTATTCATCATCTTTCAATGTGTTTTGTGCAAATATTGCCGATTTTGCAAAAAAGTAGTCGGCAACTATCAGGGAATGAAAAAGATCTGGATTAAATACCTGCTTTTTAATTTGATAATATCTGTCGGCAAGAAATGATAATTCAAGCGGAAATGAGTATCGTTCCTGATCATTATAAAACTTTGGAAGAAAAGGATTGTCTGCAAATTGTTCGAGAACCAATTGTGCATTGTTCTCTTCTGCAATCATTTTCGACAAAGTTGTTTTTCCTGCCCCAATATTTCCCTCAATTACAAGAAAACGCATAATTACATTATTTTATTTTCTTTTCGTACGTTGTTGTCCTTGCGAGTTCCGGCTATATATGAGGCAATTATTCCAACCATAATACTAACCAATAGTAAAAGTTCACCGCTGTCAGGGAACATTCTAAACAGAACATATCCAACAGTCAAACCTGACAAAATACCGATAAATGCATACAAGTACGAAAAATAGTAAGGCGCATAAAAACCATGTTCTTTCTGCATATGACGGGCCAGGCGACTGATTAACCTGTCAAATTCACGCCTCGTTTTACCAGGTACTTCAATGGCTTCGGCAATGGTTTCAACTGTTTCGGCAATATCTATTTTCTGTTTTTGGCAAAAGGGGCACGATTTTGAAAACTCATCAACCCTCGCAACATTTCGTTTAAATTCATCGACCCGAAAAAAACGGAGATCTTTTTCCCTTGATTTTCCAAGGTTGAACTCAATTTTTGAAATCATTTCTTCAGCCCAGTTTTCCATTTTAATAATATTCTGTTGAAATTCAATTTTTCAAAAGTAGGAATAAAGATGAAAGACATAAAAAAAACCGTTCAGGTTTTGAACGGTTTTCTATGTTTTTATAAAACCTTTTGCAGTTTAAATTCTGCAAAGCTTTTTATTTTCAATTAATCGTTATCGCGACGTGGGCGGAAATTATTATCCCTGCGGTCACCTCCTCTGTCATCTCTGCGGTCGCCACCTCTGAAATTATCACGGCGGTCGCCACCTCTTCTGTCATCTCTTCTATCACCCCCTCTGTCATCTCTTCTTGGGCCGCGATCTTCTCTTGGCGGACGTTCAACATAACCTTCAGGTTTAGGTACC
>JBFHJA010000181.1:0-8397 GCA_041596165.1 Draconibacterium sp.
GCCGGATAAATCTGTGTTCCGTATTTTAACAGCGCAACTTCCTCGATTATCTCAGCATAATGAACAACTCCGGGCAGATTTTTTATTTTTTCAAACTCAAATTCTTTTGGATCGAACATTTTTCCTTCAACCGGCGATATTTTTAAATCGGGGTCGAAGCTGCTAAAAAAGGTATCTATTAAACTTTGAAAACCGTTAAAAACCGAAAGCACAATTACTAGCGCCATAGTTCCAACAATTATTCCTCCTACCGAAATGGCTGAAATAATGTTGATTATATTTTGTTTCTTTTTCGAAACCAAATATCGACGCGCTATAAACAGTGGTAAATTCAATGTTTTGCTTTTGGAATAAAACGGTTATTTCAACTCAAAATTGATTGGTGGTTACGACTTAATTAGGTTATTGATATTGTCAATATAATCAAGGCTGTCATCGATATAGAATTCCAATGCGGGAATTACACGAAGAGATTTACCGAGTTTTCTTCCCAGATCGCCTCTTAACTGCTTGTTCATCAGCTCTATTTCTTTTAATATCTCGGTTCCGAATTCCGAAGGGAAAATGCTTAAATAAACCCTTGCGATCCCTAGATCTTTTGTAACCCGAACAACGGTTACACTGATTAATTTACCAGGGAATTTTGTTTTATTTACCCGCAATAATATATCGGCCATTTCGCGCTGAATAAGCCGCGAGATTTTGTTTTGTCTTGTACTGAGTTCTTCCATTGAATTTTTCTTAAATCTGTTAAAGGCCTCAAAATTACAGAAAAAGCACGAAAGGGACACGATTTATCAAATTGTAAAGAAGATGATGTATTTTTTTGCGCCATGCTTTAGCTTGGCGTTAGTATATATAACAAGTAAACAAGGCTTTAGCCAGTAATATTTAAACCATACTGATTGTGAAGTTAATGCCTAAAGCCCAATCCTATCTTTTTTTATTGGTCACCGGGCTGAAGCCACGGTACAAAATACTTTAAAACAGCATATTCTAAATTTAGTATAAGCATTAAATAATTATGCAATTTATTTTGCGCCAGAACTTTTAAAAGCATTTTGCAAATCCTCGTCAGGCTTGATAATGTTGTAGTTTTCCCAAAAATCGGAATCGTAATTGTTGATCATTTCAACAAAAATATCGCGATGGCTGAATGATTCATCCCTGTTGAATTTTTTGAGTTCAGTATCATGGATATCGGTTATCAACAAATCGGAGACACTGTAATATTCTGAGTTTATCCTATCGTTTTTACTTCGTACTTTAAATTTTACCGATGCTTTTACATTTGCCAAATGCCATTTCCCATTGTATTGCTGATAGTTGGCCTCGTAATTGGTAAAAGTGGGTCTGGCTTTCACGCCTTTTGGTTTCTTTTTAATCATTTCGCTTTGGGCGTTTTTTAAGCCGTTTTTAGTGTAATGAAACCCGACATGCACAATTGCAAATGTTTCGCGGTGAACATACATTTCGCCAACAAAACCATTTTCGTTGAAATCGCCAAGTGGGTTAAATTCAAGTACATAAACCGGATTTTCATTGTACCAAATCACTTTGCTGATATGGTAATCATACAAATTCTGATATTTTTCGTCAATAAATGTTTCTACAGTTTTAACAATGTCAAGTTTTGTAATGGTAAACGGGCCGCCCTGCAATTTGAAATTAAGCCATTGAAAAGGTTTAACGTCGGGGCTTCGTCGTCCTTTAATAATCCGTACCAGGTCGCTGCGTGCTGAATTGCTGTAGGGTGCTTTCAAAATCTCTATAACAGCCTCAGAAACATTGATATAATCATCATCTTGTTTAACTGTTTCGCGGTAAAAGGCCGTCATTAATTTGGGATCATCGCTATAGTTTTTGAACAAATTTTCCCTTATATGTTTCAACAGTTTTTCCGGAGTGGTTGCAACAACTTTTACCTCTTTTATTTTGATGGAAAATGGATGCATTACAATAATATCTTCATCAAGAATTTTATAAGCAGGTATTAAAAGCTGAGTGAAACCCATACACGAAATAACTACTGTATCGCGAATAAAATCGGGATGAATTTTTAAAAGAAAATTTCCGTCGACATTGGAAATTGTGCCGATAGGTTTATTGAGTAGCGAAACAGAAGCATATTTAAGAGCTTCCTCTTTTTTGTAATCCACTATTTTTCCCAAAAGGAAAAAGTATTTAACCGGAATCGAATCCACTTTTATTTCTTCAGATAACTTTTCATTGTTCACTTTCGAAATAATTATTTGGTTTTCCAATTCGGTAAATTTAAATTCGGTTGGATTAAATAGTTGATTTAGAACTGTATATAAAGATTTGTCACTTACTTCGATGCTATATTTTTGGTTGGAAATGAGAATTGACGCATCGTATGAAAAATAAACGCCGGCTTGCCAGCTAATCTGGTCGAGAATTGAATTGATTGGCTGGTTTGTTTGACTAATGGTTATCCGGGTTTCAAAAACAGAGCCATGCTGTTGCTGCGCTTTTAAAATTGTTGGCAGCAACAGAATGGCAAATAATATAGCAAATTGTTTTCTGAACATTAAAACAGCTTTTTTAGCTCGAATGAAGTTTCATATTCTTCGCCATCGCGTAAATACTTTACTTTTATTTTTTTGTTTTCCTTGCTTTGAAGCAAGAGGTTTATATCGTTCAAATCCATTGTTTTATTGCTGTTATTGTTGAGTGACAAAATCTGATCGTTTTCCTGCAGCCCAGCCAAATAAGCCGGGGAATTTTCACGAATATTGGTAATTGTAAACACAGGTAACCCGGGCATTGGATTTATAATTTCCATGCCGCTCATGTTGTAATTGAAATCGTCCTTGAATTTATGGTTCGGACGTAAGGTCAGCCGGCTGTTTCGGTAGTCGACAGTGACAAAAAAGCGGCGTAAAATCTCGGCGCCAATGGTCCCGTTTCTGTCGTTTGACGTCATTAATTGGTCGATGATTTCTGAGTTTGGAAATGCAACTATAGGTTGTGGCAAAATCAGCGGACCTACCCAAATACCTTCAATACGGCCTTTTATCCCATATAAATCACCACTCAATCCTCGCCCAATAAAAGTTTCGATATGTTTCTTGGGGAATTGAATCCGCTCGTCCGATTTTTCCGAAAGCCAAAGTGCATCACTTGCTCCCGTGTCAACCAAAAGTTTAACAGGGATTTTTGTTGAATCATCAGTAATGATTTCGGTGTTTACATAAGGTTTGTTGTTGTCGAAATTTAGAGGCATAATTATGTCTTTTCTGCGGTCGCGGTATTTATAATACTCGGGTTTGTTCAAGGTTATTTTCTCGTTAATGTAGTCAATTTCAACAATATAATCTTTAAAAAGGTTGAATCCGATTAATCCATGCACAGGAATTCCAAGTATGTGCGAAATCTGGAAGTGTTCATCGATAATCATTTGTACTTCCTGGTTTCGTGCCGTTAAACCGTTGATACTCATTGTGTTGTTTGCTGAGCGATAAGCCGTAAGTTCAACTCCTTCTCCCAAACCTTTTATTTGTACAGGCATTAAATAATTTAGGTTCAGTTTATTGATAAAAGGAAGTTCAGTTATAATAGGGTATCTCACACCTGTATCCAAAATAAAGTTCAATGTGTCAGAATCATTGATTGTAACCGGGATAATGATAAGGTTACTTGATGATTTGAATTTGATTGTAATTGATTTGCTACGTTGATTGTCAAATAAAAAACCACGATTATTAGCGTAATACTGACTTGGGTTTTCGCTATAATCCATACTTTTATCCAGCGGCACATAATCACGCACAACAAGAATATTATCTTCAATTTCGAAAAGAAGGTAGTAGTCCTTCATGAGTTTATCCAGTACGAATTTGATGGGTTTGTTAGAAACATTCATACTAATTTTCTTATCGGCTAACATTGCCGAGTTGTATTTGTAGTCGATATTCAAGTACTTACAAATTTTCTCGATAACGTTTGTCAATGATTCGTCTTCAACCGAAATACTGATATTTTGGTCGAGAGATGCCGATTTTGTTTCCTGCGCGTATTGTATTTTTGGTATAAATACAACTATCATAGTCACAAACAGCATTGTGATTTTTATATAATTTATTATTGTTTTCATCTCTTTATTATTTAATGTTTTCATTAGTATTCAATGGAACTGGCCATAATTTGATCTTGTATAAAAAGGAAACTATGGATGTTGTTCGTTTCATTGCTTAATTGTTTTTATGGATCGAAAAAGTATATAGTTCTTCATCAACCGTTAAATCGAGATTAAATGTGAGGCTTACGACATTTAAAATAAAATCGATTGGTTTCTTGTCGAACTGTGCATTTAATTTTAGGTCGTTTAGCTCAGGCACCGATACCTCGATGTTTACATGATAAGTTTTCTCAAGGCATTTAAAAACTTCGGTTAAAGGCATTTCATCGAAAACAAAGTCATGTGTTTTCCATGCCAAATAATTCGGATCGGTGTTTTTCGATTTTTCAGGTATGCTACTTTTGTTTAAAAGAATGCCTTTTTCGCCAGATGTCAAATAAATTTGATGTTCCGGTGAAATATCACCTGTAGTTTTGCTGATTACCTGCACTTTACCTGTTTTCACCACAACTTCAAGCTTTTCGGATTCGGGGTAGGCAGAAACATTAAATGATGTTCCAATTACTTTAACCTGAGCTTTTCCGGCATTGATGATAAACGGTTTTTCCGGATTTGATTTAACGTCAAAAAATGCTTCACCTTCAATTGTTACTTCTCTTGTATCGCCTTTGAATTGTTTCGGAAAAATAAGTTTTGAGTTGCTGTTTAACGCAACCACCGATCCATCGGGCAACAAGTATTCGTTAATTACCTGGTTTGGTGTCGAAATAATTTCGCTGAAAACTTCGGTTGTACGATTACTGAAACCGATATAGAATGCGGACGAAGCAAGTAAAACAGCAAAAATAATTACCGCAGCGTATTTATAAAAACGTGTAATAACCTCCTTTCTTATTGTGTTGCGCTGGTTAATTTTCATTTCCGGTGGATTCAATTTTGTCTTAACGATTTTAAAAGCGCCTACCGAATCAAACCTTTCTGTTTTGTAGAAAGTATCAATATTTTCGAGCATTTTCCGGCTTTGCTCCAGTTCTTCCCGGTTTTCGACCGATTGATCCAACCAGGCTTCCACTTCCGATTTTTCAACCGGGCTTGCCTCGTTACAGAGGTATTTGGCCAATAAATCCCTGTTAAAAAATTTTATGTTCTTTTTTTCTTCCATGATACTTAAATGACAAATGAATTTGATTTTACCCTGAAGCGGGTTTTAATATTCCGGCTATAAAAAGGTAAAAAAGGAGGAATAATTTTTTAATATATCGCGTAACGTTTTAATAGCCAGGCTCATTTGGGTTTCAACTGTTTTTATTGAAATATTTAGTTTTTCAGCAATTTCCTTGTATTTTAATCCTTCCTGACGGCTCAGCCTGAAAATTTCTTTACGTTTTTCCGGCAGTGAATTGATGCTTTCTTCAATTTTCTGTGAGAGTTCAATTTCAGGAAAACTGTTTTCATCGGCAAAATTGTTTTCAATTTCTGAAATCACTTTTTGAGCATATTGAATTTTGGTTTTATTGTGCTGTATATAGTTGATGCAAAGGTTTTTTATAGAACGGAAAAGATAATTTTTAATCGAGGTTTCTATATTGGTATGTTCTCTTTTTTCCCAGATTTTAACAAAGAAATCCTGCACAATTTCTTCCGCTGCGGAATTATTGTTTATAATTTTTGTCGCATACAAACATAGTTGACCATAATATTTGTGGAAAAAGGTTTCGAACGCTTTCTCATCGCCTTTTTTTATTCTGTCAAATAAATGTTTTTCTTCAGATTGATTCATGTTTAACTTGCTCAGTCAGTATTGGCTAAGTTAGAAAAAACTAAATCCTTGCGAAAATATTATTTTATTATGTTTATAGGTTTTTGTCTATTTTGTTAATCGGATAATGCTTCTAATTTTGCGCAACATGAAATCAGAAAAAACCAAAGTTGAAAAGAAAGAAACGTGGAATTTTCCACGCGCATTTTGGGTAGCAAACACTGTTGAACTATTTGAAAGGGCTGCATATTATGGTGTTTTCATTGTAATCACACTTTATTTGTCGCGCATTTTAGGTTTTGGCGATATTGAAGCTGCAGCTATTGCAGGTATTTTTCAGGCGATGCTTTATTTACTGCCAACTTTTGCCGGCGCTTACGCCGATAAAATAGGTTTCCGCAAATCGTTGATGCTGGCTTTCGGATTGTTGACTTTGGGCTACCTTGGAATGGGACTTTTACCAACTTTTTTCGAATCGACAGGATTGGTTAAATATGGTGATACAACTCAATTTGATGGATTGGATACTTCTACGGCGCGATATGCAATTATTCCGGTAATGGCGTTAATTGTGTTGGGTGGGGCATTTATTAAATCGGTTATTACCGGTACGGTTGCAACAGAAACAACAGTATCTAACCGGGCACGAGGCTACAGTATTTTTTATGCGATGGTTAATATTGGTGCTTTTTCGGGCAAAACAGTAGTGAAACCGATCCGGGAAGCCATGGGAAATACAGGATTAATTTGGATTAGTTATTTTTCGGCTGCCATGACGTTAATTGGTTTAATCGTTGTGATTCTGTGGTTTCGCAGTCGAAAATTGGAAGGCGAAGGAAAATCAATCAGCGAAATTTTCGATGGTATGATTAAAGTACTTACCAATTTCAGGTTGTTATTTTTAATATTGATTATAACTGGTTTTTGGATGGTGCAGCACCAAATGTATGCAACTATGCCAAAATATGTTTTGCGCCTTGCCGGAGAAGGTGCTTCACCCGAGTGGTATGCAAATGTTAATCCGCTAATAGTGTTTACGATGGTTGGTTTTGTTACTCATTTTATGCGAAAACGAACAGCACTGTTTAGCATGAGTGTCGGTATGTTTATTATGCCCGTTTCCGCGATTTTTATGGCCGCTGGTAATTTGTTGCACGGTAACATTTTGGGAATGCATCCGGTGGCTTTTATGATGGTGGTTGGGATTGGGTTTCAAGGTTTTGCCGAAACATTTATTTCGCCACGTTTTTTGGAGTATTTTTCATTGCAGGCACCAAAAGGGGAGGAGGGAATGTATCTCGGATTTAGTCATTTACATTCGTTTCTTTCGTCAATTTTTGGATTTTTAATGTCGGGTGTTTTGCTCGATAAATATTGCCCGGAACCGCGGTTATTTGCTTCTCATGAAGCATGGGCCGATGCAGCAAAAAATGCACATTATATTTGGTACTATTTTGTGGGGGTTGCTCTGGTTTCTGCTATTGCACTGGTAATATACGGATTTGTTGTTCGAAGAATTGACGAAAGAAAAGCCTAGTTTATTATAAAATTTTATACCTCAGATTTTTTGAAGTTTAATTAACTTGAACTGAATTATAAGAACGGAATAAATTTTGGCGTGAATACTATTTTTAAACTTTTTGGAGCGGATGCATTATTTCAGGTTCGTCCATTTTCCTTGTAATGTTTCATTTTGTATCGAGGTTTTCAATAACTCTAAAAATTTAATTCGGGGTATTAACTCCGCACCTAAACTGTGTAAATGATTTGTATGTAGCTGTGCATCGATAAAAGCAAAGTTATTTTTTAATGCAAACTGTACCAAATGATAAAAAGCTACTTTGCTGGCATCGGTTTTCGTAAAAAACATAGATTCTCCAAAAAAACAGTTTCCAATAGAAATACCGTATAAACCACCAACCAATTCATCGTTAAAATAACTTTCAAAAGAGTGGGCAATTCCCAATTGGTGCAATTCCACGTATGCCTCAATTATGTCTTTTGTTATCCATGTTTCCAATTGGTCTGGTCGAGGAATGCGACTGCAATTTGTTATAATTTCTCTAAAAGCCGTATCAATCCGAAGTTCAAACGTATTTCGCTTTATTACCTGGCGCAAACTTTTTTGTATTTTAAACTTTTCGGGGAATAAAACCATCCGCGGATTTGGCGACCACCATAAAATTGGTTCGTTTTCACAAAACCACGGAAAAATTCCCTGGCTATAGGCTGACAGCAAAAAATCGGGTGTGAGTTGACCACCCTGTGCTATTAAGCCTTCGTTATCTGCTAATTTAGGATCAGGAAATTCTATCATAGGAGTACAAAAATAAACAGATGCATTCTATTTGATAATTTCAAATTAGAATAAATCGAAATACTTTAAAAATTAGTTTTGCGAATTCAAGTAAAAAAATTAGTTTTGCGAACCAATTTCAAACAAAGGTACTTGCCCGGGTGGCGGAATTGGTAGACGCGCTGGATTCAAAATCCAGTTTCCGCAAGGAAGTGCGGGTTCGATTCCCGCCCCGGGTAC
>JBFHJA010000182.1:0-8355 GCA_041596165.1 Draconibacterium sp.
AGTATTAATTCCATCAACATTGCCCGCAACAGTGGCTGATATAGTTGTAAGCAGCGCAGACCATACCACCTTGGAAGCTGCAGTAGTAGCCGCCGGTTTGGTAGAAACCTTGCAGGGCGACGGACCGTTCACAGTTTTCGCTCCGACAGACGCAGCATTTACTAATTTACCTCCTGGAACATTGGAAATGTTACTTGAAGAGCCAATGGGAACGCTGAAAGATATTTTATTGTACCATGTTGTCCCTGGGAAAAAGATGAGCGGTGAATTGAGCGATGGAGAAATGATTGAAACCGTTCTTGGCAAAGACATAGAAGTGATGATAACAGAAGAAGGAGTTTTCATCAATAACGCAAAAGTAACCGTTGCCGACCAGGAAGCGGAAAACGGAGTAGTTCATATTATCGGTGCAGTATTGATTCCAACAATTACGAATATTTCTGTTCTGGACAAAACTTCTTTTGAGGTTTATCCAAATCCAGCATCAGATTATATTCGCATAAATTCAAATGTTGAGAATAGTTTGATAAGCATTAGTGATATAGCTGGACGCGTTATAACTGAATTAAATAATGTAAATACGAGTGACAGGATTGACTTGAGTGGATTAGAATCGGGTATTTATTTAGTTACTATGAAAAAAGGTAATTCATTTTCTACTGAGAAGCTGATAGTCCAATAATTACAAAGTTTTGTTCGTCTTTTATGTGATAATAGTAGGAAATTAGTGTTGTTGGAGAGCAAAAAGATTTGATCAAAACTATGCTGAAGTGCATCTTTCTGACCAAGTAGATGTACAGGTTATAAAAGGTTGCCACCTTTAGTGGCGACCTTTTATCATAATGTAAACCAGTGTTTTAAATTAAAAATGACATTAACTATGAAAATGACAATAATAATTTTGTTGATATTGATAACCATTATTTTAACAGGTATTTATGCCTTGACAAATGCAAAAATTGAAACACAGAAATACAAAGTATTATATACTAAAGACAACTTTGAAATACGTTTTTATCCCGAAGCGATTTTAGCTACAGTTCAAATGAATGGAGGTTATGATAATTCTATGAATTCAGGATTCGGTGTTTTGGCCGGATATATTTTTGGAGGAAATACCGAAAGCAGTAAAATTGCAATGACTTCACCTGTTCGAATGTCAACAGGTGACAGTTCAAACCAAATGAGTTTTGTATTGCCTTCGGAAATGGAATTTGGGAAATTACCTACTCCGAATGACCCCAATATTGTTTTGCATAAATCAATTCCAATGTACACCGCAAGTATTAGGTTTGGAGGTTATGCAAACGATTCGGAAATTTCGAAATACAAAATGAAACTGAGTGAAGTTTTAACCGAGTTAAATCTAAAGCACACAAGTAATTTTGAATTTCTGGGTTACAATTCTCCTTACCAACCAATTAACCGTAGAAATGAAATCCAGGTGGAACTTGTTGGTTTTAATCCAGTTATATTTCAGCGTGAACTTGGTAAAAACTAAATTTTGAAATTCAATCTACTTGTAACTAGGAGTGATTGATCTCATTATTCCTAATTTCCATGGCAGCGATGGATAGTCAGGAGTCAACTGATTTTTCAAAATTCCCTGGATAATCCAGCGACAATTATTTGGATCATATTCCATTCGCTGATCGTAACCCGTCCGAATTACTTCTCCGTGCGAAATCATTTCTGTCCACAATTCATTCTTATCAGCATATTTCAATTGTTCTTCGGTTGCATAATTATCGGTAATTTTTTCCCACGGCCCAATTAGGTTTTTTGCGGACGCAAGTCCAAATGATCGGATTCCATCGTTATTTAGTTCATAAATCATGTGAAATTCCTGTTTGTTTTTCACTTTATAAACATGTACCGCTTCATGTACATTATCAAAAACTTTTTTCCCAGTGTCCCACCCATTTGGGAAATCCTTGATATTTGTTGAACGCACAACAACTCCATTATGAGCTTCAGTATAAAAAAGATAAACTTTTATTTTATCTGCAATTACCCAAAAATCTATCCACTTCTCCTGTTTGTCTTTTTGTAAAAGAGGTTTCGAAATACACCACGAATCAGGATTCGAAATATTTACGTTGGTTGAAAATGCCGGTTGATAATTGGAATCGGTATTTTGAAAAATCAGATACCACTTTTTTTGAGGTTCGAAATAAAACACTTGTGGCGCGCAGCCATATCTTGTTTTTCCTCTGATTTGTAACAACTCATGTCTTGGTGCAGCTTGCAATTCCGATAATTCCCTGGCAGTGACATAACCAGTTGTATATTCATTTTTGCTGCGTGCTGTGTAGAAAACGTGCCACGCATTTTCGAAAAAAACGATGGAAGGGTCTTTTACAGCCACTTCATCAAAAGTTCCGGCAGGGCCATGCGAGAAAATGGGATCTTCAGTTTCCCAAATGTTTTGCTTTTGTGCATACAAAAAAGAAGTTAATACACAGAAAAATATTGGAGATAAAAATTTTATGAGATTCACAAATAAACGATTTTAATTGAAAATCAACCTTGTAAGCACTAAGTGGGTAAATATTTCGGTAATTTTATTAGAAATCAGTGTCCGCTTTTTTCAAATCGAGTTCTTCAATCCAGATATTTCTGTACAAAACATCATGCCCTTCAGCTTGTAATTTTAGGCCGCCGGGAGTGTCGGTGATTCCTTTTCCGCCGTCGTTTCCACCGTCAATTCCGGAATTTGGTCCGCCCCAAACCTGATTGATTGGCACGTTTGTATGTACTTTTTTTCCGTTGAAGTACATGGAAACCAAAGCTTTTTCCGAACGCGTTCCGTTTTCGAAACGTGCTGCCCGAAATTTAATATCATACGAATTCCATTTGCCAACACCATTGTATGCAAAATATGGCGATGCAGTTTCGTTAATTACTGCGCCTAATCCGTGTTTTGTTGTGTCGCCGTCGAGAATCTGAATTTCGTATCGGTTTTGCAAATAAACGCCGCTGTTGCCTCCTGGTTTTTCTATCAAAAATTCAACATGTAACCTGAAATCACGGTAGGCTTTTTTTGTAACGATATCGGCAGTTCCGTATTTTCCGCCTGCCGCGTTAGGATCGTTGCTGTTAACAACCGTTCCTTTATCAATCGGGTCATTTACAATTTCCCATTTAAGAGGCAATGAGGATGAAAATCGCGGGCCTTCCCAATAAGTCCATTTTTCATCGAGCATTTTGCGCGAACCGTCAAAAATGATTTCCGCAGATTTGGGAGCTTTTGTGCCAACCCCTGTTTTTTCTTTTGGCATCAACACCGCAGCTACCGTAAAAATATAAAGGAATAAAACAGCGATTGCAAAAATTGACTTTTTCATTAGATTGTAGTTTTTATGTTTTAATTAAGCAAGTTAGTAATTTTGTCAATTGTATGGGTTACGGATTTCACTTTCAAAAAAAGAAAAATCGAACTATTTTAAAGCCCATTCAACAGCTTTTTCAGCATGAATTGCAGTTGTATCGAAAACAGGAATATTTACATCTGTACTTGAAATCAGCAGCGGAATTTCTGTGCAACCAAGAATAACACCTTCTGCTCCCATTTTTTCAAGATTCTCTATGATTTTCTGAAACCCTTTTCTTGATTCATCTTTTATTTCACCTTTTACAAGTTCATCATATATTACAAGATGAATATAATCACGTTCGCTTGCTGTGGGAATAATAACTTCAATACCAAAGTTTTTCAAAATATAGGTTTTATAAAAATCCTTTTCCATGGTGAATTTGGTTCCTAATAACGCCACTTTTTTCAAGCCTGTTTCGGCTATTTTTAAACCTGTTGCTTCGGCAATGTGTAAAAACGGGACTGAAATATTTTGAAGGATTGCCGGGCTGCACAAGTGCATCGTATTTGTGCAAAGTACAATTATATCGGCACCGGCAGCTTCCAATTGTTTTGCTGATTTTATCATTAGCAGGTCCAGGGACTTCCAATCTTCAATGTGCTGAAATCGCTGAATTTCGGCAAAATCAACGGTTAGTAAAATGCTTTTGCATGAGTGGAATCCACCAAGTTTTTCATTTACTTTTTTATTGATTAAACTATAATAAACCGCTGATGATTCCCAGCTCATACCGCCGATTAGACCGATTGTTTTCATTTTTAAAATAAGTATTGATTATGTAATACAAAGCATTGAGATGAGTAAAACGTAAGTGTTGTTGTAGTTGTCAGGTTATCATTGACGGGGAAATCCGAAGCACACGAAAATTTCTTTAAACTTTGTATTTTGAACCCGGAACTATTTCTTCCCTTCCCGGTACTTCATTCCCATTCCACTCAAAAAATTACGTAAAACCTGGTCTTTGCATTCGCGGTACTGGCTTTGACCGGGTTTGCGGAAGAAAGCGCTCAATTCGTGTTTGCTAATTTCCAACCCTGCTAATTTCAATAAATCCAAAATGTTTTCATCTTTCAAATTGAGGGCTATTTTGAATTTTCTGAGAATGATATTGTTGTTGAGTTGTTTTTCGGGAATAGGTTGTGGGCCATCTTTTTTGCCACGTTTTTCAATGATTAAACCATTCAGAAAAGTGGCAAGTTGAAAACCCGACAAGCCAACATAATCCGGATCTATGTCTTTTTTTAACCACTGACTTATTTCTTCCCGGGTAGCTTTAATTCCACCCATCGAAAAAATTTCCATCATGGTAGAATCGTTTAAATCGAGAGCATATCTGGTGCGTCGTATAATATCGTTATTGTCCATAATTTATTCAGATTCGGTGGTGGTAACTGGCAATATAAATGCAATTGCCATAAAAATTATAGCGATGGGGCCGGCAACTGCCAGAGCAGGGATATTTCCAAAAAAAGATTCATATTTTTCAGGGTTTGTTTGTGCCAAACCAATTGCACCGCCGGAAATTTGAGTAAAAAGGGCAGTGTTTTCAATTGCACCGTACACAAGCATGTAAACAAATGCGCCAAGCAGTCCGCCAACAATAAAAAACAGGGCATCTTTTCTTCCCCGTCCGGCAGCTACAATAGAAGTTCCCGGACAGTAACCGCCAATTGCGAAACCGACTCCCAAAATTGCACCGCCAACGATTACGCCGATGTACGCTGGTTTTACGCTTAAATGACCGGCATCGATTACGTTTAAAGCGAGAAGTATAAAAAGCAGCAAACTGCTAAACCCGATTGCAAACAAAATCACTTTCATTAAATGAAAATCTTTCAAACGGAGCATGTTTATTATTTTCTGCGGGTTTGAAGCTTTTGCACGGTCTAAAGCAAACCCAAATGCAGTACCTAAAATTATGGCAAGTATAATGTTCATGATTACTGTTTTTTAGATTTGAAAAAAAGTAGAGCTAAAGGAATGGCAGCAGCAAAAGCGCCGCCGGCAAAAAGGTATCCGCTGAGTGACGTTTGCATCATCCCGCTCATCATGTGCCCACTTGTACAACCTCCTGCGAGCCGGGCACCAAACAAAGCAAGAAATCCGGCAAGAAAAGCATATAAAAACCGTTTGTTATTTGCTATCCCGAATTTAGCTCGCCATACTTCAGGACTTAATTTGTCGATATTTGAAATTTTGTTTCGCGAAAACTTTCCCGACAGGAATCCACCCAAAATCATGCTAAAAACAAAAATGATCCCGTAAGAGAAAGGGTTTTTAACATCGGCAGCAAGTTTTCCGCCACCTTTGTTAAGATATGCGTTTGTGCTTTCGTAACCCGGAGTTTCAGCGCTGGTTTCTGTTATTAAACCGGGTGATAAAACATTCCAGAAAATTCCATCAACAATTGCAAATTCGGTGGAAACGCCAACGGGTTTTACAAGCCATACGGCCACAAGAAAAACAGAGCCAAGTAACAGTCCTCCTTTCAGCCAATCGTATTTTTTATTCATGATATATGTGTTTTGTAATTTTACTGAATTGATCAGAACCGTAGTTCTCAATTTACCAAAAAAGTACGTCTATTGCGTATTGTATTATTTATTGTAACCGGAAAGGTTTGAAATTATTGTAGTTCATTTTTGGTTTTGAAATTTGAACTTCGAAACAGAAACATTTTTCACCAAAACCTGTTTTGCCGGATATTTAAATATTTTCGACTGAATACAATACTTTTTTTCCATACAATGAATCAAACAAGAACACGAAAAACAGCAAAATCATTTGCTGTTTTTCGTGGTATATATTAAAAAAATATAAGATCGAAAATGAACTAAACCTGAGCTATTTGCTGATTTGCACACGCACCGCATTTGGTCCACGCTGTCCCATTTCAACTTCGTAGGTAACTAAGTTGCCTTCTTTTATTTCGCCAATAACATTGTTGGCATGTACAAAAACATCCTGTTTTGTTTCTAAATCTTTAATAAAACCAAACCCTTTCGAGTCATTAAAGAAAGTGATTGTACCTTTTCTGATTGGATCAACTTCCTCGTCGCTACCCTTGGGAACGCTCACTGCAATGTCTTCCAGTTTAATCTCTGTTTTGGTTGAAGGATCAATCGGTTCGTCAGTAATTACTCCGTTTTCATCAACGTAAGCAATCATTTCATCGAAACTTGATTTTTCACCGTCTTTTTTTGCCAGCTTCTTCGCTAATTTTTCTTTTCTTTTTTTTTCCTTTTTATTCCTAACATCTTTTTTGTTAAAAGATTCCTGCGATCTACCCATAAATTATTTTAGTATTAATGATTAATTTTTTTAAAACGTTACTTGTGCGTATTCGTTACTATGCTTCAAAAGGTTTCGCAATTTAACCAATGCGCTGTTTTTTATTTGCCTAATCCGTTCCGTTGAAGTTCCATATTGCACAGCTATATCATAAAGCGATAAGGCCCTTGAATTGTTCAAGCCGTAACACATCGTTAAAACGCCCCCTTCTCGATCGGTTAATTTACTTAAGGCGCGTTGTATATTTGTTCTGACCGATTCATCAATTAAATGATTGTCAGGAGTAGGAAAATCTTCGTTTTGAACAATATCATATAGACTGAAATCGCTTTCGCCGTCATGCGTTAATGGCATATCAAACGAAATCTGACGCTTTTTTATTGAATTTAATGTTTCAACTTCTTCAATGCTAAGCTCAAGATAATTGGCAATTTCGGTGTTTGTAGGTTCGCGCTCCAATTGTTGCTCCAAATAAGGTATTGCTTTTGAAACCTTGTTGATGGATGATATCCTGTTCAATGGAAGCCGCACAATTCGAGTGTGTTCAGAGATTGCTTCCATTATAGACTGACGGATCCACCAAACTGCATAGGAGATAAATTTAAATCCTCTTGTTTCATCAAATTTTTGGGCTGCTTTTACCAATCCTAAATTTCCCTGGTTAATTAAATCGGGGAAAGATAAACCTTGATTTTGATATTGTTTTGCCACAGAAACAACAAACCGGAGGTTAGCAACAACTAGTTTCTCCAATGCCACATCATCTCCGTTCCGTATACGAACTGCCAGTGAAACTTCTTCTTCAGCAGTTATTAATGAGTATTTATTGATATCCTGAAAATAACGGACAGTGGATTGTTCGTTGCGCTGGGTTATTTGTTGTGTAATTTTTAGTTGTCTCATGTAGAAATCATTATCAATTCAAAACCAAATAATAACTATTAATCCTGGTTTTGATTTTACTTAAAAAGGTATTGTTGCAAAATTTAGATTTAAAAAAACGGTCATCGATGAACCAATAACAGGAAGGAACAGCAGACAAATCACAAATTCTCAAATCTGAAACGCCGACAAAGATAGCGTTATATTTTGAGATTTAGCTTAAAAATCTTGATTGACATCATTATGATAATTGTTAAAAAATTGAAAATGAAAGGGATTGGATGTTTGTTTCTCGTTGTTGGGCATTTTTTAATTTGAACTTTGAACCTAAATCTTTGAACTCGAAACTGAGTTATAGTTCCCTTTACTTTTTACTCTGTATCTTTCACTAACTTTCTGTACATTTCCATGTTTTCATTGTCGAATATGCAAAATGTTACCTTTTCTATACCGGGATTTTCTGCTAAAAACTGGATAACGGTTTTAACTGCAATTTCCGCAGCTTCCAATTTCGGATAACCATAAACACCTGTGCTGATATTTGGGAAAGCAATTGTTTTTAATTCATTTTCAACAGCAATTTCCAGGCTGCGTTTGTAACACGACTCCAGTTTTTCATCTTCGCCCGATTTTCCGCCATGCCAAACAGGGCCAACTGTATGTATAATAAATTTAGCAGGAAGATTATAGCCTTTTGTAATTTTTGCATCTCCGGTTTTACAGCCTTTCAAAATACGACATTCATCGATTAGCTCTTTCCCGGCGGCACGGTGGATTGCACCGTCAACACCACCGCCACCAAGCA
>JBFHJA010000183.1:0-8341 GCA_041596165.1 Draconibacterium sp.
AAATCCGGAAAATGTGCAAAGGCTCTATGATTTGCGATTTTCCATTACCCAACCATGGAATAAAGAATTAATATGGGGATTCTCAAACCTTGATTACTATAATCAAGGTGAATTGGCTCATTCAACAAACATGCGTCTGCCCGAAGGTTATGGCGGGGGAATTACAAATACTGCATCGTACTCGTGGCAATGGATGGCAGCAAGCTATGCAATGGTTGAACGTTATTACACAAAAAATGGCGTCCCAATCGATGAAGATCTCACCTTCAGTGCTGACAAGAAATGGGCAATCACACAAACACCGGGTGTCAACGATCCGGAATACAAAGTACTGGCTGGTATCATGCAACCAGGAGCCGAAACTATAAATCTTTATTTGAACCGCGAACCCCGGTTTTATGCCAACTTAGCCATAACCGGAGGATATTGGAGAACACACAGCGTGAGGATCAATACAATGATGTATGCCGGGAAAGACGGTGGTTTTAATTCGTCTCAACATACTACCGACTATTTTGAGACAGGAATCGGTATTAAAAAGTTTGTCCACATGGAGTCCAAATCGGGCCACTGGGCAAGAACTGTGAAATACCCATATCCTATTATCCGTTTGGCCGATTTATATTTGATGAAAGCTGAAGCGCTAAACGAATATTATGATGCTCCAACTGACGAGGTTTATGATGCAATCAATTTAGTGCGCGAAAGAGCAGGTGTGCCAAATGTTCAGGATGTTTGGGCCGATGCCAGCATCGTAAAAACGGTGAACAAGCACCGCTCCAAAGAAGGGATGCGTGACATTATACTTCAGGAACGCGGCATTGAACTCGCCTTTGAAGGAAGCCGGTTTTTCGATATGGTACGTCATAAAAGAGCCGTTATGGAATTTTCTACTCCTATTTGGGGTTGGAAATATACAGGCACAACAGGTGCTGATTTCTTTAACCTTGAAGTGAAACAAACCCGGCGTTTTACCATTACCGATCATCTTTGGCCTATTGATTTGAATGAGATCAACACAAACGCGAACCTGGTTCAAAACCCGGGATGGTAGTGGAACGGATGAATAACTTGAAGAATTATTATAAATCTGATAAACAGAATAGAATGAAGACAACAATCAAATATTTATTCATATTTATGGTGCTGCTGATAAGTATGATTTCCTGCGAAGACAAACACTCCGTAGGATCCAATGATTCAGTGGCTCCTGGACAGCCCGAAAACGTAACCTATAAACCACTTTATGGAGGAGCGAGGTTCTTTTTTGACCTGCCCGAAGACGAAGACCTTTTAAGCATAGAAGCTCAATATACTAATACTGCCGGAACCACCTTCACCTTTTCATCCTCCTACTTTGTCGACTCGCTGGATGTATTTGGTTTTGGCGACACTTTGGAGCATGTGGTAAATATTTACGCACTCGACCGTACAGGGAATAAATCTCAACCGGTTGTTATGAAAGTTATACCTAAAGAATCTGCCATTTCGAGAGTAATGAAATCGTTGGTACTTAAGCCCGGTTTCAGTTCTTTCTTTGTGGATTGGCAAAATGAATTAGAGCAAAGCATCAACGTTTATGCCGATTTTAGCTATACCAAAGCAGGAGAAGCAAAGAGTTTCACTTCGGTATTCTCATCGAATCTCCTGAAAGATCGCCGGTTCGTTGAAGATTTACTTCTAGGACCAACTGAACCCTTGAGTGTTAAAATTCGTGTATCCGATATTTACGGAAATATTTCAGAACCCAAAGATATGGGAATAATTACACTGCTGGAAGATATTGAAATTCCAAAAGATAAATGGTTTTTACCGGCAGCTAACGATTCTGTAGGAGGTGTACCTCAGGCATTTGGCAATAACGTGGAAGGACGTTTACACTTTATCAAGGATGGTATTATTGACGAAGGTGAAAACCTTAACTTCATGCACACAGGAGGTCGCGGCAAAACCGGTAATTCGAAAGATGGAAATATGCCATGGAACGTGTTAATCGACCTGGGAGCCGAATACGAACTCAGCCGTATTGTTACGGTTCAAAGACATACCAACTTTTGTGGAGAACTTTGTCGGGGTCAGTATTACCAATCAGAAAATGTGGGAATTTACGAAATGTACGTCTGGGACAAAGATGTAAACGATTGGGTGTACGTATCGCAAAATAAGATTGAAGTTCCCGTTGGTCTCAGCGAACTCGAATTTGTGAAAAAAGGCCGTAAAGGCGATATGGCATACATGTATCCCGATGAACCAAAATACACAAAACCTACACGTTGGTTTAGGTACAGAGCGATGAAGAGTTTCAACGGAAACTATACTTTAGACAATGCCAACTGCTTGTCTGAAATAACTCTTTATGGCAGAAAAGTTGGAAATTAACCTAAAAGATAATGACTGATTTAAAGAAGAATAATAATATGAAAAAAATTATAGCATTGTCGTTAGTAGTTCTTACCGCTTTCTTTTGGTCGTGCGACGACATGTACGAAAAACAGGAGAAATATGAAGGCGAAATAGTTTATCCAGCCAGATACGACACCATCGTAGGGCATATTGGCTTTGAAAGGGTAGAAATTGATTTATTGAAAGCCGGCCGTATACCGAGCAACAAAATCAACCTCGGAAAAGCAAAAAAAACACGGATCGAATATGACGATAAGATCATTGAAATTGACTCACTTGTTTCCTTTGTGAATATAACCGGCCTTACACAATCAAAACTTTACAGGTTTGTTATTTACACGATTGACCAATATGGCAATGAATCGGTGCCTCAGGAGATCGCACTAATTCCATTCACCAGTTCTGATTTAGCCAATTTTGCAGTATCCCCTCCACGCGTTATGGCTTCACCTTCTGCTGCCGTAATCGATTGGCCAACTGGTATATCTTCTGTATTGATGAAATACTACGGATTGAAGTTTAAATACACCGATAAAGACGGCAAAGTGGTAAATGGTGTAAGAGGTGTAAATTCCCGTTTTTTTGCCGGTAATCTCGCCGCTGGAAAGCCATTAAAAATCGATATGGAATACAAAATTATACCCATAATTAACCGGCAGCCTATTATGGATACCGTATACTTTAGCGATGAATTGAATGTATCGATGCCTACCAGTTCAACCGAGTTTGCTCCATACGAGAGGGATATACTGACAGCCAACGGAGCTGTAAAGTTCTCCGCTGATGGGGTTTCAGACATCCAAAAACTGGTTTATCCAATTCATGCCAATTCGCTTCAGGATATTTTCTATTTTCCAAATCTAAAAATACTTGATTTGACAGGAGGTGATTTGTTTAAATTACCACAATTGAAATATGACCGCAATGGTGTGGTTGACTTTGTTGGTGGCGGAGATTTTGAACCGTTCATGAGAAAAGCCGGCAATATTTCCTCCGGAAATCAACAGGCTTTGAAAGATCTCCTCGAAGCGGGGATTCTTGAAAAAGTTATTTACCGTCCCAACACAATGGGCCTCGACAACTTGTTGATGCCTTATGTTGAAACCGGAGTAGTAGAATTAGTGGAAAGCCCTGCATCAGTGATGATGGGTAACCAGTTTCATGTTGACGGACTTGTTCAGGACGGAAACTGGAGACTCGATTATGTATATCCTGCAACTGATGCACCCGCAGGCGAAGGGTTGGAAAACATCTATAAAATTACTCCACGTAAAACGAGTGCCTCTTTTGTATTTGCCTTTCCAAAGGGTTATCAGCTAAATGCCAAGGATTACAGATACCTTAGAATGAAAGTGTATGTGCCTGACGTAAGTAATTTTGAAGGCAGGTATGAACCATTCAAACGTTTATGGCCGCGAATGATGAACAACATGTGGGCCTTCGGTGATAACAATGGTGGTTTCGGACAGGAATACTGGGAAATTCCACGTTTTTACATGGATGAAAGCAAATTCAAAAGTTGGCAGGATATAACCATTGACATGTCTCAGGCCGAGAATAAACATACCCGGGTTTTTGTAATTTGCATTGGAGGAGAACCCTGGATTGATTATGAGTCGGATAAAATAATTAATTACTATTTCTCTAATATTCGTTTTACAAAAGAATAACCTAATTCCGGACTTTAATGTCCACCCGAATTCTTAAAAGAAGCCGTCTCATAACAAAAATGAGACGGCCTTTCTTTTTGGTGACTTCCTTTATTTTTCACAATCAGGTTGCAACCTAATCTGACGATATATATTTCAGGATTATTAATCCTGGCCTTTAGTACGTAAAATTGATACATATTGAAAACAGAACTTTTAGAGTTTACAGACACCAACATTGACTCGACTATGTTCAAAATAAACCACCTGCATCGGCCTCCCCTTTTGTTTTACTCCTTATTAAAAATCTTCTTAATCTCTGACAAGCTGTAAAACGATAGAAAACAAAGTTTATATGAAATCAAAATCCTCGTAACTTTGCAGATCATCCTTTCTAAAAAAAAAGAGGCTGAACTCTTTTGAGACAGCCTCTTACGAAAATAATTATTTCATTTTAACTTTATCTATTTCTAAAATACATGTTTATTTCACATTCATTTGCCCCTCTGCATCGGTATTTTTCAAATTTCTTACCTGGGTTGTTCCACCTCCGCTTAAGGTTATATCTACTGGTTTGTTGGTTTGCCATTTGCCACGTGTAAAATCAGGAATTTCAATAGGCGCCGAACCATTTGCAATCGACCACTCACTGAGCGGTGTAATGCTGCTCCATGCTGCTGCATCATAAACGTCCATGTCCATTGGCAAACCATTGCGTAAACAATCGATCATTCGCCAGTCCATCATAAAATCCATTCCTCCATGGCCACCCACTTGTTTGGCCATCTCCCCCATCCGTTTTACAATTTCTGGTTGATATTTTTCCTGTAACTCTTTCATTTTTGCTTCGTCGGCAACATCATGACCAAATGCAATTTGTTCAAGCGGATATTTCTGGGCAAATGCCTTTGTGCCACTTAATTGGTGAATCCGCGAATATGGGCGTGGTGAAGAAATATCGTGCTGAATCAAAATGGTTCGGCCTTTGTTTGTGCGAATCATTTGCATATCCATGTTACCACGCATATCCCAACCTGCAAATTGCTCGAAAAACGGGTCTTCTTTTGCTTTTTCGGCAATGCGTTGTTTCAGGGTAAAATCATTCCCAATCATTGCAGTCAGGTAATCCATTTTATCTCCACGGTTGATATTCATTGCCTGGCAGATTGGCCCCAAACCGTGTGTAGGATAAACATTTGCTTTGCGCTTGTTTTCATGCAAACGCCACATTTTTGTGTAGGCACCGTCTGTCATTTCATTGTCTTTTGGCTTATTGAAATGCCAATAATCCAAATTATGTATGTATGCACCTTCGCCATGAATTAAGTCACCAAAAGCACCTTGGCGAACCATATTCAGCGTTAATAATTCGAAGAAATCATAACAACAGTTTTCAAGGATTACACAATGTTTTTTTGTTCGTTCTGAAGTTTCAACTATTGCCCAGCACTCGTCCATGGTTTTTGCTGTAGAAACTTCAATCGCAGTGTGGCAACCAGCTTCCATCGCGGCCAAACCAACCGGAACATGCCATTCCCAGGGAGTTGCAGTATAAACCAAATCACACAAACCACTATTACATAAATCCTTAAAAGTGAGGTCGCTGCCAACAAACTCCTTTGCTTTTGGCAAACCTGCTTTGGCTAAAATTGCCTGTGCCCCATCAACTGCTGCCTGTCGAACGTCGCAAAGGGCAACAATTTCAACTCCATCAATATATGTCATTCGCTCAACCGCATCCGAACCACGATCACCGATACCGACGAATCCGATCCGAACTTTATCGAGTTTGGGAGCAGCATAACCACACATATTAAAACTCATTGCCGGAATGCGTTCAGCTGACTTTCTTATTTCCTTGAGTTTTTCTTTCTCTGCAGTGCTTGATGATGCCAATAATGGAGTTGTTGCAATTACACCTGCTCCTAAACCAATATTCTTTAGAAACGACCTTCTGTCAGTACTCATGATATAATATTTTTACTACTTGTTTATAAAATTAAAAAGATGCCCCCAAACTTATTAATTTATTTGAAAAGTATCGTATGCTATGTATCATTCTTTTTGAAAAACACAATTTAAAAAAATGAAACCCAAAATCCCTATTTCCCAACAACAGCCCAATCAGGAAATACGTTGACATCAATACCAAAAACAAATGTACCCCAGAAATACATAACAAGAGTGATTATTACAATCCCCGTCAGGTTCAAAAAAATACCTGTCTTAACCATATCTTTAACATGAATACGGTTGGTACCAAATATAATTGCATTTGGTGGTGTTGCAACTGGTAACATAAATGCCAGAGATGAAGCCAGAGTTGCCGGAATCATAAGTAACAAAGGGTTTAGTTTAATTGTGACCGACAATCCTGCTAAAATTGGTAAAATCATTTCGGTAGTTGCCACATTTGAAGTAAGTTCGGTTAGGACAGAAATAAGTGTAGCATTTGCCAATGTCAAAACTATTGGCTCAACATTTGCCAGTCCGGCCATTTGTTCTCCAAACCATGCTGATAAACCGGAATCCACAAATCCCTGAGCCAATGCAAACCCCCCACCAAAAAGCAAAACTATGCCCCATGGAATTTTGCCTGCAGTTTCCCAATTCATCAACTTTTCTCCTTTTTTTGTTTTCGAAGGAATCATAAAAAGTAATACTCCAAAAAATATTGCTACAGTTCCATCATTTATATAATCCGGGTGTTCAAATAAATTATCCCAACCCGGAATAACAAATGCCTGAATAACAATCTCCGATCTAAAAATCCAAAAGAAAACAAGAAGTACGAACAATATAAAAATTACTTTTTCTTCTGGCTTTGCCTTCCCCAGGCTTATATATTCGCTTTTAAAATCATGTATCGAAATATCCTCCCATGTGTGTTTAGGCTTGTACATCAGGTACAGAATCAACCAGGCCATAAAAAACAAAATTATGCTTATTGGCAAGGCAAAAATAAACCAGTCGGCAAATGAAATTTCAGCCATTTCAGGAAAAATAATATTTGTAATCCTGACAAACGACAAATTGGGAGGAGTTCCGACAAGTGTTGCAATTCCGCCAATCGAAGCCGAATAGGCCACTGCAAGCAGCAATCCAACGGCATATTTCGATACCTTTTCTTTCCCCAGGCTTTCCTCCAGTTTCAGAATAATAGAAAACGCAATGGGCACCATCATCATTGCTGTTGCGGTGTTCGACATCCACATTGACAGAAAAGCGGTTGCAAGCATAAAACCCATTAAAATACGCCCCGGACTAACCCCAAAAAGTATTAGAATACGCAAAGCAATCCGGCGATGTAAATTCCAGCGTTCCATCGCAAATGCCATTAAAAAACCCCCTATAAATAGAAAAATTACATGGTTGAAATAAAGTGCAGATATTGTTTTGCCATCAACAACACCCAGTAATGGAAATAAAATAATAGGAATTAAAGCAGTAACAGCCAACGGAATGGCCTCCGATATCCACCAAACAGCCATTAAAAATGCAATTGCAAATGTGTATGTAACATTTTTATTGTCTGGGTCAAGATCAGCAAAAATGATGATCAGCAAACTTAATACAGGTGCAATAACCAGCATCGATTGCTTTAAACTGCCAAATGTAAACCTGAAATATTTTAACATGAACTGAAGTATAGCTTGATTCCAAAAAATTACACTGAAATAGAATTTGTTAACGCTTAAATGTAGTAAAAGAATTCAGTTTTGCCATGGTATTGAATCTCATAACTATTTTGATTAACTTGTATGCCTTAACCATAAAAAAAAACAAATTATGTATCATTACAGTGCAAAAGTTGAAAGAATAGTTGATGGAGATACAATGGATGTGGTAATTGATCTAGGTTTTAAAATCACCACTTTTCAACGCATTCGTTTGGCAAAAATTAATACACCCGAAACCTACAATGTAAAAAGAGATTCGGAAGAATATCAGAAAGGATTGGCTTCTAAAGAATATGTAGAACAACGAATTGCAGCCAACAATAACGAAATAGAACTTGAAACAGAGAAAGTTACTGAGAAATATGGTCGCTATATCGGAACAATTTGGCTGGCGGATTCGAAAACTACTTTAAACGATGAGTTGGTTGAAAAAGGCTTAGCAAAATATGTTCAATATTAAACCATTCAATACATAATAATGCAGGTTATTTTAGGTTCGGGTGGAGCTATCGGAAACGATTTGGCGAAAGAATTAAATACAAACAAGAGTAAAATCCGTCTGGCAAGCAGGTCACCAAAAAAAATAAATACCGATGATGAACTGATAAT
>JBFHJA010000184.1:0-8251 GCA_041596165.1 Draconibacterium sp.
CATAATAAGGGTTTGATTTCAGAAAATTAAAAATAACTGATTTCTAAATCCTAAAAGAATGAATTTTAAAACAAATCTGAAATAATGAAATAGATTTGCACCCGGAATTAAATGCTATTGCAATATGGGTTCGATTAAAATATTCATTAAAAACAAAAAGTATTTTGCTTCTGCATTTCTTTACACCTGTTTTAGCTTAATTTTTAGTACCTGGGTAACGTACATCCCACATATTTCTGAAAAACTTGAAATTAATGAAGGTAAAATAGGAAATGCCATATTCTTTTCGGCACTTGGTGCATTTTTTATGATTCGCATTTGCAGGTATTTTATTGATAAAGTTGGAGTTGGAAGATATGCGTATTTTGCGCTCATTTCATATTGTATTTGTTTTTTTGGTCCTTTTCTGGCGTACAATTACGTTTCGCTTTGCGTAAGTTTATTTATTTTCGGGATGGCCGGTTCCTCATTTGCCATTTCGTTAAACTCGTTAACTGCAACTATCGAAAAACAAGATAAATTGTATGTAATGTCGGGCAGTCATGGTTTTTGGAGTATTGGGGGAATGATCGGTGCAGCAACAGGCAGTTTTATTGCGGCTTTGGTACATAATCCTATCTTGCACATTTCAGTACTTGTGTTGCTTATTTTAAGCATTGAAACCAGATTGAAAAAACACTATTACTTTAGAAAAGGAGAGCAACTTGATATAGTAAAAAAGAGGAGGAGTGCACATTTAAAACCATTGTTTCTGATTGCGTTGATCGGACTTGTAATTATGGTTTCAGAGGGTGCAATTGCTGACTGGAGTGCGTTGTATCTTAAAAAAGTGATTCAACTCGATATTAAATATATAGGTCTTGGTTATGCTGCTTTTGCTTGTGCAATGATGATTGGCCGTTTTTCAGGAGATATATTAAGTAGAAAACTTGGGTCATGGAAGTTAATAACTTTTGCTATAATTATAGGAATGGTGGGATTTGTTCTCGTTTTAATTTTTAATCCGTTTGTTTCCATCTTAGGATTTTTTGTGATCGGACTGGGCTTTTCGGTTGTTGTGCCCGAAGTGTACAGGCTTGCATCAAGCGTTGAAGGGATTAAAACTGCCGATTCGGTTTCATTTGTTGCCGCAACTACTAATATTGGGTTTATGTTGGGGCCTGTAATTTTGGGTTACATTGCCGAACTCAGAACTTTACATTTGAGTTTTATGGTGCTTACTGCCTTTGTAAGTATTGCCTTGCTTATTTCTTTTTGGAAGTATAACAAAACAAAATCAGATTTGCTTTTGTCGGTTTCACAATGATTTTTGTGAGGTGTATTATTAGTAAAACAGTTTAAATGTTGGATTTTTCCTCAGATTCTCTTCTTTCCTGAATTTGATTAATATAATTTAAAATGCGGTCCTTGATGATGTTGTAATTCTTTGATACTAAGGTAGTCATGCCAAGTTGAACTCCAATCCCTATTAATTTTAAAAAGGGATTTCTTGACTTACCAACAATAATTTTCTTGGAAATAAAACCTGACATTAAACTGGCGACAGTATTTGCAGCATCATGTTTTAGATTATCATCATTAGCTGCATCTCTTGCAATATTTTTAAGTATATTAATTGGTTTGAGGTTTTCATAAACATTTATAAGTTGAAATCTCAATTGTTTTTCACTTTCAACTTGTTTAATTTCAAGTAGTTTAATTGCTTCTTTTAATGATTCTGCAGTATATTCTGTTGGCATAGGAGTATTATTTTAGCATATGGTTGATAATGGAAACATACAATGGTTTTTTAATCCATTTATTTTTAAAAATAAAAAGAATAATACCGACAAGTGCATAAAAGCCGGCAACAATGAAGAAACCCATGTAAACCATTTCAAGCATGGCACCTATCCAAAGAGCAAGTCCAAAATTCACTATTATAAAAAATAGAATTAGTGAAATTATTACCGGCATCCAGGCAATCATTGATGAAGTTCCATCTGCAACTTTATCTATTGTTTTTAGTTTTAATAATTCTAAGCTTGTTTTTGTGTATGTTTCCACACTCTCAAACAGCGGTTCAATATATTTATATTTTTCTTCCATATTTATTTCGGAAAAGTGATGTTACTGTATGCCCAATCTAGTAAAATGAAAAGGGGAAAATAAAAACTGCAAATAAAGATGATTTTAATCTATCTCAATTAATCTATCCTCAATTGCAGTTTCTCCAATTAGCTTGCCGGTTCCTCTTTAACTTCCGCTTTTTTTGAATGAACTGTTGATTCGTATTTTTCGGCAACATTATCAACAAACTCGCCAAACTTTTCTTTTAGGTCTTCAGCATATTCTTCTCCCTTGTCCAAAATCTTTTTGCGGGTAGTTGATCCTTTTTCAGGGGCAAACAAAATACCCATTAACGCACCGGCTGCTGCACCGGCTAAAATTCCTAATAAAATTTTTCCTGAACTCATAATTGTATAATTTTAAAGTTATGCTTAAATATAACAAATTACAGGCGATTTTCCTTGTTTTTAGTAAAAAAGTTTTGTTAAGTTAAATTATTGATTCTTTTAACTCTTTAATGTTTAAAAGCCTCGGTTGCTTCAATTGAGTTATTAACCGGCAACTTACAAACTCCTTCTTTGCATACATATATTAAATTCTTTTTTTCAATATATCTGTCTTTAAGAACTAGTATTGTACTCTTCGCTAATGAAAAAGCCCAAAGAATATTTGGACGAAAAGAATCCTGCATTTCTTTTAACATTTTCTTAGCATCAGTACCTAAAACGGCGACTTCGAAAAAAGGCTCCGTTTTCATCAGAATTAGGTTTCCCCAATTGGCATAAGCCATAGGATATTTTTCGAAATGAGGTGTTATATGGTGTGCCATTTTTTCTGAAATATCCCTATAAACAGGGTTGCCCAATAATAAATATAAAATGTGCAGGTTGTTTGCCATTACAGAATTTGCTGCCGGAATCACATTGTCCTCTTTTTGAAAATGATTTGTAAGAACCGAATTATTGTTTTTTTCAGAAAAATAGAATAAGCCTGAATGATCATCGTAAAAATGATCAAAAGAATAATCTGTCAATTTTTTGGAAATATTTAGCCAATTTTCATCACCTGTAACTTCAAACAACGATATAAAAGCCTGGATTGAAATTGAATAATCCTCCAAAAATCCGTCAACAGATGCATTCCCATTTTTCCAGTTATGATAAAGTTTACCATTTCCCTGAACTATATTTTCTTTTAGGAAGTTAGCGTTTTTAAGCGCAAGATTTAAAAACCGCTTGTCGCGAAATGCTACGAAAGCATCTATTAGGCCCTGTATTACCAAAGCATTCCACGAAGTTAAGGTTTTGTCATCAAGTCCTGGGCGTATTCTTTTCGAACGTTCAGTAAGCAAAGCCGACTTCCAGCCTGCAACCTTTTTATGAAGTTGTTCAAGTGAGATATTACTTTTTTTTGCAAAACTTTCATCTGATCCGCTGCGCAACAATATATAATTACCATGCTCCCAAAATCCTTTCGAATCAACATTAAAGTAGCTCGAAAACAATTCGAAATCGTCTTTGATTATTTTTTTTAGTTCAGTTTCATTCCATACATAAAACTTCCCTTCTTCACCTTCACTATCAGCATCGAGAGAAGAGTAGAATGCGCCAGTTTCGTCCATTAATTCGCGTTCCAAAAAACCGGTTGTTTCATATACAACAGTTTTAAATTCTTCAGTTTTAAACTGCTGAAAACCTTTTGAGTAGATACTTAACAGTTGGCCATTGTCGTATAACATTTTTTCGAAATGCGGTACTTTCCATTTGTCATCAACCGAATAACGGGCAAATCCACCACCTACTTGATCGTAGATTCCTCCACGAGACATTTCCTCTAAAGTAATTTTAACAAAATCGAGTGCAGTTTTATCGTTTTTCATAAAACCGTAGTACAAAAGAAAATCCAGATTTACTGGCATCGGAAATTTTGGGGCGCCGATTCGTCCGCCATTTGTCATGTCAAAACGTTGTTTCCAGCCATTTACGCCCTTTTCCAAAAGTTTTGAACTTGCGGCAACCACATTTTCAATGGCAGGCGTTAACGAAGCTTGCTCTATTCCATTTTGCAGGCTTGCGGCATATTCTTCTGTTTTATCGATATTCTTCGTGTAGAAATCTGAAATTGTCAGTAAATTTTTTGCCCAGATATCTTTTGGAAAATATGTACCTCCCCAAATTGGCCGACCATCGGGCATTGCAATAACATTTAATGGCCAGCCGCCTTGCTGTTGCATTAATTGAACTGCTGTCATGTAATAATTATCAACATCTGGTCGCTCTTCACGATCTACTTTTACGCAAATAAAATTATCGTTCATTATTTTGGCAACTTCTGCATCTTCAAAACTTTCGTGCTCCATTACGTGGCACCAATGGCAGGCGGCATAACCAATACTTATCAAAATTAATTTATTCTTCTGTTTTGCCTCTTCTACTACTTCATCACTCCAGGGCTTCCAATTCACTGGGTTATGGGCGTGTTGTAGCAAGTATGGCGATGCTGAATTAATAAGCTCGTTTGTATATTTGTGTTCCATGTTTTTTGAATTTTGTGCCCGGCACCCGGTTAAAGCCAGAATAATAATAAAGTATAAAATATTCTGATTCATTAATGCTATAACATATACCTAAGTTTTAAGTTCTTGGTTATTTTCAGAATCCAGCTATTAACAAAATACCGAAGCATAACATGAATTTTCAAGTTGTTGATTTTTAGAAATTTTATATTTTTGCGCGTTCATATAAATAATGAAGCCATGATAAAAACAATTAAATTAATTGCGTTTTCTATTACAATATCAGTTCTATTCATTTTAGGTTCTTGTATTGGGGCCAACGATGTTGTTGAACGCACTTCTCAAACTGAAGAACAAGAACTTAGCCAAGCAATTGCTAATATTGAAAAAGCTGGTTATAACGTTGATACAACAGCACTTGGAGTTTATTATATAATGAATAAAACGGGCATTGGCACATTTCCGGTGGAAGGCGATACTTGTTTGCTTATTTACACAGGATTTTTTCTTGATGGAACTATTTTTGATGCCTCTTATTACCACTATACCGATAGTATTTGGAAAATAGAATATAAAAAGATCACTAATATAGCTGGTTTCGACAATGCAATTGCTTTATTAAACAACGGTGCTGAAGCTGAAGTAATAATCCCTTCGAAATTGGCTTATGGTTCAAATGGGGTTTATGGTTCGATTCCCCCTTATACTCCACTTGTATTTTCAATGAAAATGCGCGGTTTAAAGCCTGTTCTGTAAAATTAGGGTTTTAAGTTGAAGTTCAGAAGTATTTGATTTTGACGTGGAATAAAAATAAAATACCTGAAAGATTATTTACACCTTCCTGGATTTTTGAATACAAAGTTCCAATAGAAGTTATTTCGTAGTTGAATTTTAATTCAATAGAACATTTGTTCTTATCGCCTCATTTAATGTTTGGTATGTTGAAATAAATTGTATTTTTTATTTAAAAAATGGGCAATAAATCATGCCTCACTCCAAATAATTAATATTTTAGCTCTCACAAACCAGTACGAAAAGTTTAATGGACAAATCGATAATTATCGTAGGAGGAGGAATTTCTGGCTTATCTGCGGGATGTTATGCCCAAATGAACGGTTTTAAAACAACTGTTTTTGAATCAAATAAAATAGCAGGAGGGCTATGCACTGCCTGGGAGCGAAACGGATATAAATTCGATACCAGCATGCACATGTTAACCGGTTCTTCCACAGGTTCATTAAATAAAATGTGGCGTGAGTTGGGTGTGGTTGATAATTTTAGGTTTTTTTATCATGATCTGGCATTACAGATAGAGGGATTGGACAATAAACTTTCTGTTGTAAGCGACAAAAAAACAATGCTAAAAGAGATGCTTGCAATTTCTCCAAAAGATGGATTGTTGATTGAAGAATTCAACAATTTGATTTTTGGATATGATTTAATGGACACAGCTTCACTTAAACCATTTGAACTGCAAAATTCTTATGACAGGCTGAAAACGCTGCCATATATTTTGCCGCTGATTCCCAGTTACTTGAAATATAAATCGAAATCGATTCAGGATTTTGCCCTGCAGTTTAAAAGTCCGTTTCTTCGTGAGGCTGTCAGGTTTTTTATTGATGCGCCGGGGTGGCCCATGCCAAAATTCCCATTAGCTCTCATGTCAGGTTTTATGAAAAGCAGTGTTATGGAAGCAGGTACTCCGGAGGGCGGTTCACAAAAGGTGGTTTTGCATATAGCAGAATTGTATGAAAAACTTGGGGGTGAGATTAAATGCGAAAGCCGGATTACCGGACTTATTATTGAAAATGAAATTGTAAAAGGTGTTATACTTGAGGATGGGACAGAAAAAAAAGCAGATTATGTGATTTGGGCAGGCGATGGGCACAGCCTTATTTTTGACATGCTTGGTGGGAAATACATGGATGAAAGTATTAGAAATATGTATTTCAAATGGAAACCTGTAAGACCACTAATTCAAGTGATGATTGGCGTAAATCTGGACTTATCGGATGAGCCACGACGCACAATCTTTAAACCAGATGAACCGGTTGTTATTGCTGGCGAAGAACACAATTGGCTAACTGTTATGCACCATTGTTATGATAAAACTATGGCACCTGAAGGTAAATCAGTAGTTGAAGTTTGGTATGATACCGATTTTGAGTATTGGGAAGTTTTGTCAAAACACAGGGAAGAATATGAAGCTGAAAAACAACGTATTGCCAACTATACAATTGCGCAACTTGAAAAAAGGTGGCCGGGATTTGCAGCGCAGGTAGAAGAAGTTGATGTTCCAACACCGTCTACTTACTTTAATTATACTGGTAATTGGAAAAGCTCACCGGACGGATGGTACATCACTTCTGAAAACTGGAAAGAAAACCATCCCATTCGAAATTTACCCGGACTCCAGGGATTGTATTTGGTGGGGCACTGGACAGCACCATTTACGGGAACCGTAATTGCAGCGTTGTCAGGGCGTCAAATCACGCAATTGATTTGCAAAAAGGAAAAGAAAAAGTTTAAAGCAAAGAAAAAGTTTTAGTCATCTGATACTTGATTCTTGACACTACAACCTGAAAAGTACAACTATTCTCACGAAAGCCACACATACAAAAATATTGTTATACCTGATAAAATTGCCAAATGCAAACGCCAGTCAGTAATACCTTCAAATGGTACCGCTCTTTTTGAAAAGTTAATCGTTGTTTTTTCCAATTTCTCAACAGCTGTTTTTTCCGTAAATGCGGATACTGCAAAAAGAACTCCTGTTATCAAAATTTCGGCCCAAAGACCGCGATAGCCAAAGTTCAAGGTAAGTTTGTAATGTAGCACTGGGAAAAGTTCTTTTCCGACAGTTGGTCCGAGGAGTTGATCTGTAACAAAAATGGTAGCAAGTACAATACCCACAAGTACCGACACTGCAGCTCCCTTTAGCGTAACTTTTTTGCTTATAATGCCAAAAAATATTGCCGGAAAAACAGGAAGAACCAAATATGCAGTAATGGTTTGAAGGTATTTGTATAAGCCTTCTTCATTTTTATAAACAAGGTATGCAGCGCCAATCCCAAGGAAGGTTACAATCAGAATGATATAACGCCCTAAAGTAACTTGTTTCTTTTCTGAAGTGTTTGGCCTGAACTCTAAAACAAAATCACGCACAACCAATGTTGAAACTGAGTTAAGTACAGCAATCAGAGAGGTAACAAGTGCGGCCACAAGCGATGCCAGCATCAATCCCCGCAAACCACTTGGGAGTAGTTTGTTCAGCAGCAACACAAAAGTTTGTTTTGTTTCTTCACCCTGTAATTCGTTGGGGAAAAGGGCAAAAGCGATAACTCCCGGCAAGGCAAAAATGAAAATGGGGAAAAGTTTTAGCAAAACTGCAAACATTGAACCCCAGCGTGCTTGCTTAATATCCGGTGCCGAAAGTACCCGCTGAACATTAACCTGGTCGATTCCCCAGTAAAAAATACCTGCATAAAATGCGGTGGCTAAAATTCCCCAAAACGGATAAACAGGATCGTCATACGGTGCTGAAATTTTCATCATCTCAGGAACTCTTTCCATTAATCCGCCCCAGCCATCAACTTTATCAAGACCGATAAAAAGCATGATTGCCGCGCCACCAATCATTAAAACAACCTGAATGACATCTGAATACGCAACGGCAGTAAATCCGCC
>JBFHJA010000185.1:0-8250 GCA_041596165.1 Draconibacterium sp.
AACTTGAAATTTTTATTCCAAACGGTCCTCGCCTTGGTGATAAAGTGATTGAAATGGAAGGTGTTTCAAAAGGTTATGGCGAACGAATTCTTTTTGAGAACCTAACGTTTAAACTTCCACCTGCCGGAATTATTGGGGTAATTGGACCGAATGGCGCAGGAAAAACCACACTGTTCAAATTAATAATGAAACAGCTGCAAGCCGATGCCGGGAAAATTGATATTGGAGAAACAGTAAAAATCAGTTACGTTGATCAAACACACGCGGCAATAGATCCGGATAAATCAGTTTTTGAAGTAATTACAGGCGGGACAGAATCAATAATGCTTGGTAATAAACTCACCAATTCACGCGCTTATGTTGGTAGGTTTAATTTTAATGGTTCCGATCAGGAAAAAAAATGCGGTGTGCTTTCGGGCGGAGAAAAAAACAGGCTTCATTTAGCTTTGGCGCTAAAAGCCGAAGGCAACGTTCTTCTGCTCGATGAGCCAACAAACGACATTGATGTAAACACATTGCGTGCTTTGGAAGAAGGTCTGGAAGGTTTTGCCGGATGTGCCGTAGTTATTTCTCATGACCGTTGGTTTTTAGACCGGATAGCAACACATATTCTTGCTTTTGAAGGTAATTCAGCTGTTACTTTCTTTGAAGGTTCTTTTACCGATTATGAAGAAAACCGTAAAAAAAGATTAGGTAACGAAGCTCCTAAAAGAGTAAAATATAAAAAGTTGATGTAGTTATCCCAGCTTAATAAACGAAAAAACCGCTTCAGTTATCTGAAGCGGTTTTTTTGTTTTCACTAATTCAATCAATTACAAAACTGCTTTACAAGCATCTAGTAAGGTCTGAACATTTTTATTTGAAGCATCCAGTGTTTTTGCTTTTTCCAAAATTTCAATTGCTTTTTTAAACTCAACCTGAGCTTTCTCAACTTCGGCAGCATATGCAGGTTCGTCAGTTTTCAAAGTACCGGCATTCACTTTTTTGTTTGCTTCGCCAAGAATATCGGCACCAGCTTTATAAAAATCGTTACCTTCAGATACATAAACATTTGCCAGGGCTGGGCCAATTTTGTCATCACCTGGGAATTTAACAGCACCCTCTTCCAAAGTTGCTTTATACTCTGCATCTTTATCTTGTTTCTTTAAAACTGCTGCTTTGTAATAAAGTGCTGTTTCACCTTTATAACCGTTTTCTACCGATTTTCCAAAAAGCTCAACAGCTTTGTCTAGCATGCTTCCGCGATATGCAGCAATTGCAGCATTGTAAACCAGCGCCTCTGTTCCTTCTTCTGAAGTTGCTATCGCTTTCTCAAAACTGTCAACAGCTTTTTCATAATCCTTATTATCGTTGTAAGCCAATGCTTTGTACTCGTGGCATTTTGAAACATTTGTTCCAGATTCGATGGCTTTGTCGAAATATTTAACTGCTCCTTCAAGGTTTTCAGCTTTGTAGGCTGCATAACCAATGTTGAAATTTATCGACGCATCAACCTGCACATCGCCAATATTGTTCATCGCATCATCATACAACTGATAAGCTTTTGCGTAATCCTGTGCTTTCATCGCTTCTTGTGCCTGATTCAATTTTTCTGCCGCATCCTGAGCAAAAGTAGAAACCGAGAAAACAACTGCTAACACCAAAAATAATACCTTTTTCATTTTTAAATTTTTCATTAATTAAAACTGTTTTTTATACTTTACACACTAATTTTTTTTTCAGTTTCCAAAAATAATAATTCTGAACTAAAATCCTAAAACTAAAGAATAAACTTTAATACACTGATTGACAAAATGTTAAATTATCAAAATACTTTTTTGCTACTTTGGGACAGAAACTGAAAGCAGCCTATGGATTAAACATTTCAGGATTCCAAAAGTTTAAAATGCTTTGAATCATTTTGATACGGTTTTTAGCATCAACATTCTCCGGGTCCATTTGCAGAATTTTTGAATAGGCATTCATGGCCTTTCCCCAGTTTTGAAATTTCTGTTCTAAATTTCCTGAAACCATCAAGTATTCAATTGTTTCTTCAGGAACAATTTCATTATATATATTTCTTGCTTCGTTTGATTTTTCAACCCGAATAAGTTCTAAAACCTGATTTAATTTTTCTTTGCTCATTTATGAATCGCGATACTTACATCCTGTCTCCAATATATCATTATTTGTACAATTTTTTTGCAAACTTTAATGCGAAATTATATAACAATTTCTTTGCATTTTTTATGGCAAATTCAAGGCTCAATGATTCATCTGAAATGCTAAAAATTTCATCAAATGCCACCGCAGCTTCTTTCTCCACTGAACCACCAATTGCAAAAACCTGTTTGTTTTGTTTTTTTGCCCATTGCGAAACAGCAAATGGTGCTTTGTTGTTTAACGTTTGTGCATCCAGTTTTCCTTCGCCTGTGATTACAACATCAGCCCATTTTACATGTTCTTCAAAATTTAAAAGTGATAAAATATAATCAGCACCCGGAACAATTTCGGCATTAAAAAATGAAATTAAAGGGATTGAAACCCCACCTGCAGCGCCAGTTCCATTAATCTCAGAAACATCTTTTCCTGTTTTTAAATGCAGAATATTTGCCCAGTTTTTTAAACCGTTTTCCAGTTGAACTACCATTTCCGGTGAGGCTCCTTTTTGTGGACCAAATACTGCGGCAGCCCCATTTTTACCAAGAAGCTGATTGTCAACATCGCAAATTATTTTTATTGAAATATTGGAAATGTTTTCAGGAATTGAGATTTCAGTAACTTTTCCTAAACTATTTCCGTTGCCGGGTAGTTCTTTCCCATTTTTATCAAAAAAATGAAAATCCAGCGCCTGTATTATTCCCATTCCACCATCAACTGTGGCACTTCCCCCAATTGCCAGTAAAATTTCAGTACATCCTCGTTTAACGGCATCGGCAATTAATTCGCCTGTTCCAAACGAAGAAGTTTTCATCGGGTTCAAGTCTTTTTTGTCGATGAGTTTCATCCCGGACGCATCGGCCATTTCAATGATTGCGGTTTTGCCTGATATAAAATATTTCGAATATATTTTTTTCCCTACAGGATTTTGAACTTCGATTTTTACAGGTTTTGCATTAAATGCTTTCGCAAGTATTTCTCCCGTTAAGTCGCCTCCATCGGCTACGGGTACTTTCCGCACTTGAAATGTTGCGGAATGGTCTAAAAACGCCTGTTCAACTATGTCAGTGAAGTCGAAAGCGCTTAAACTTCCCTTCATTGAATTTGGTGCAATCAGTATATTCATTTTTCACCGCGTGTTACAGAAATTACGCCCTTTGCTTTTTTTAGTTTTTGAATTAAAAATTCAAGATGATCGAGGCTGTAAACAAGGATTTTAAGTTTTCCTTCAAATTTACCTTTTTCCGATTCAATATTTATTGAACGCATTTGAGTACCAAGGTCTTTTGCAATGATATGTGTAATTTCCGAAACGATTCCTTCTTCATCTAACCCCGAAATGTGCAACGAAGTTAAGAATGAACTTTTGTTGGAAGTGTCGCGCCATTTTGCTTTTATGATGCGGTAAGGAAAACGTTCTTTCATTTGAGGTGCATTGGGGCAACTATTCCTGTGAATTTTAATTCCTTCCCTAATTGTTACAAAACCATAAATTGAATCGCCTAAAACCGGATTGCAGCATTGAGCTAGTTTGTAGTTTACATTCTTTAGGTTGTTGTCGATAACAAGAAAATCATCGCCACCATCAAACGACATTTCTTTAACTTCTTTTTTTGGCAGAAGTTCCTCTAGTCGTTGTTTGGAACTAACCTCTTCTTTTTCCGTGAAAATCGATTTTATATCCAAGGGATCTATTTTCCCTGTTGCTACATCATAATAAAAATCGAGCGCCAGTTTAAACCCGTATTTCTTTAGCATTTTACGGATTCCTTCATCGGTTAACTCAATTTTCCAGTTTTTGAATTTGCGCATTAAAATTTCCCGGCCTTGTGCGCCCATTATTTTTCGATCTTCGTTCAGGCTTGTTTTTACACGGTTTTTCGCCTTGGAAGTAACTAGAAACTCCAGCCAATCCATTTTAGGTTTTTGGTTGTTAGAAGTATCAATTTCAACGTGATCGCCGTTTTTAAGTTTGTGTTTCAGCGTAACTTTCACGCCATTTACTTTTCCTCCAACACAAGTATCACCTAAACGGGAATGAATTTCGTAGGCGAAATCGAGCATTGTAGCCCCACTTGGTAATTTTCTTAAATCGCCTTTTGGTGTGAATACAAAAACTTCATCATCATAAATATCTGTGCTGAAATGATCGATAAAATCGACAACGTTTAGTTCCGGATTTTCGAGTACATTTCTGATTTCAGCAAGCCATGAATCGTAACCCGATTTTTCTTTCCCTCCTTTATATTTCCAGTGAGCTGCAAGTCCTTTCTCTGCAACTTCATCCATTCTTTTGGTGCGGATCTGAATTTCGACCCACTTCCCTTGCGGACCCAAAACAGTTGTATGGAGCGATTCATAACCATTTGATTTTGGAATAGTAATCCAATCGCGCAAACGGTTTGGATTTGTTTGGTATTCTTCTGTTACAAACGAGTAGGCAGTCCAACAGTCCGATTTTTCATCTTCAGGGTTCGAATCCAAAATAATCCGGATTGCAAATAAATCCATTACCTCGTCAAACGAAACATCCTTTTTATTCATTTTATTGAATATGGAGGAGATTGATTTAGTGCGCGCTTTCATTGAAAACACAAAACCTTTGTTTTGAAGCTTCTTTTCAACAGGTTTTACAAATTCGGCAACAAAATTAGCACGTTCATTTTCTGTTTCTTTCAACCTGTTTACCACATAATTATATGCTTCAGGTTTTTGATATCGCAAACACAAATCGAGTAATTCGGAATTGATGGCATACAATCCAAGCCGGTGGGCAAGCGGGGCATACAAATGTGCTGTTTCGGTAACTAACCGTTTTTGACTGATTGCATCATAAGCATCTAAATTCCTCAATACCTGCAATCTGTCAGCTATTTTGAGAATGATAACACGAACATCACCGGCAAGAGCCAAAAGAAGCTTTCTGTAATTTTCTGAATGTAAATCGACAGTATCTGTGCCCAAAGCATTTATTTTGAACATTCCCTCCAAAATCGAATAGATAAGTTTCCCAAATTCATCTTCAATTTCTTTTTGAGTGGCTTTCTTTTCCAATCCGGCATACATAACATTATGCAACAATCCGGCAACAATTGAATCGGGTCCCATTCCAATTTCCTGGGCAATAATTGTTGCAACTTCAAGGGAGTGAGCTATAATTATTTCGCCGTGTTTAAATTTGTTTTCCCCAACAATAGAGCTTGCAAACCGAAATGCTTTTTCAATTCTGTCCAAATCGTTTTCATCCCAAATGAATTGACAAATCGATAGAAGATTATCATATCTGGTAAATATTTGTTCCTGAATATTCATAAATTGCTTTTTTATGACCTATTATAACTTTCCGAAGATACAGAATGGCGATGATTTTAAATATGCATTTTTCTTTAAAAACGTTAATTTTAAAGAGAAATAAATGGTTTCATAATATTAGCCCTTCCAACAAGTCAATATATTTTTCGATTCCTGCAACGATTTCACTTTTATAAATAAACTCATCAGCCGTATGGGAACGTGCCGAGTCTCCAGGTCCCATTTTAACTGATGGGCACGAAATTATTGCCTGATCGGATGTGGTAGGTGAACCATAAATTTTGATTCCCTTACTTTTCACCAACTTAGCAAATGGGTGGTTTTCTGAAATTCCGGATGAATTCAAACGTAACGAGCGGGGTTTTACTTCCGACTCAATTAATCCGTCAATAATTTCAGCTGCTTCCTTATTCAGATAGTGTTCATTTGTGCGTACATCAACCACAAAATGGCAACTGTCGGGGACAACGTTGTGCTGCGAACCGGCATCAATCATGGTTACCGAAATTTTTACTTCACCCAAAACTTCCGATGTTTTTTCAAATTTGAAATCACGTAAAATCTGAATATCATCAATTGCTTTGTAAAGCGCATTTTCACCTTCGTTTCTTGCTGCATGGCCTGATTTTCCGTGAGCGAAGCAGTCCAAAACAAGTAGTCCTTTTTCAGCAATCGCAAGTTCCATTTTTGTGGGTTCACCAATAATTGCAAAATCAATAGGGGCAACTTCGGGCATCACGATTTGCATCCCATTCAAACCCGAAATTTCTTCTTCAGCTGAAGCTGCAAACACCAGATTGAATGGTAAATCCGCACGATTATAAAAATGAATAAATGTGGCCAGCAGCGCAACAAGCGGTCCGCCGGCATCGTTGCTTCCCAGTCCAAAAAGTTGATCGCCTTCCTCTATTGGCGAAAACGGATCTTTTGTATAGCCCTTTGCCGGACGCACTGTATCGATATGCGAATCGAGTAAAATTGTTGGTTTTTCTTTTGAATAATGTTTGCAAAATGCCCAGGTATTATTCTCTTTTGTTTCGAATGGTATATTTTCTGAACGTAGAAAATCCCGCATCACTTTTGCTGCATTTTCCTCTTCCTTGCTAAACGAATTGGTTGAAATAAGTGTCTTTAAAAGTTCGATATATTTATTCATAATTTATTTATTCATTTTATTAAAACTTCCACCGCATTTTAACCCATAAATTATCACCCAGTTCCCACCATTTATCAATAAGAGAGCGGGCAACTGAGTTTGAATAATCAGTTAAATATTCGCGGCTCAATTGGGTTTTTTCGCCATTTTTTATGTTTTCCTTATCTTGATTTAACAACTCCAAAGCTTGGTTTTCAACGAAATCCAGTTCGGCAAAAAGATTGTTTTCCTCCTTTGTTACTTCCGGTTGCAGGGTTTCTTTCCCAATTTTCCAGTTTACCATTGCCAGACGGTTTGTACGTCGAAAAGCCCAAAGTGCTGATTCGCGGCTAAAATGATCCTGTCCGCAAATATTAAAACTTTCCGGCAAGTTTAGGTTTCCACAATAAATAGGAAATCTCGGGCTGATTTGTGGAACATCGAAACCAAAAAACAAGCGGCCACCAATTTCATCGGGTAAATCTTCTCGCAATTGTGCAACCCATGAATAAGCGCAATATTGAACAGAAATCGGGCGATTCCAAACCACGATATCTTTTTGCAGTGCATTTAGCAAATCGCGTTTTTCGGTTGCCATAAATGGGTGGGCTACCGGACTTACAATTGTGTCAATCAAAACATTACCAATGCTGTCTTTTTGTTTTGATGGTACCATCAGGTTTCTTATCATTTCCCATTCTGTGTCATCGTAGGTAGTACGATACAAATCCAAAACAAGTCTTACATTTATTTTCTTTTCGGGTTTCACAGAAAACGGGAGTTCAGCACTGTCATATTTTAAGTTCAAACCCGGTGCAAGAGTGTTGAGAACAAAGAACTCTCGAATGTTAAATGGCTTTTCGTTTCCACCGTACGCTTCCCAAAATTTAAACGTTTTTTCACCATCCCAGAAACCAAGTTTCTTTGCAACTTCAAAAACGTTTTCAGAAAACATATAAAAATTGGGTTGGTTGGTTTTTATTTCAGCAATTCGGCAAATGTTTGCTGAAATTCCAACATGATCATCCGGAATACGCTGAGCTGCCCATACTCCGCCAATTTTATCAGGGCCTTCGCCAAAAATTTCCATTTGCCACACTTCGTGTTTATCGGCAATGGTAATGCATTCGCCGGCGTCGCCATAGCCATATTCTTTAATTAAACTTCCGATTAAATTAATTGCCTGGCGAGCAGATGTGCATCGTTGAAGTGCAATTCGTTCTAGTTCTTCAATCAAAAACAGACCTTTTTTATTTTCAAGTTCTTTGCGTCCGCTGATTGTTGTTTCACCAATTGCCAGTTGCTTTTCGTTGATACACGGATAAGCAGTGTTTAAATAAGCAAAAGTGCTGTCTGCTTCGGGTATTTCACCTTTCAACTCTACTTTGTCCATGCTCCATGCAGAGTGCGTGTGCATGGTTCCCCAATAAACTTTGTGGGTTGTATCGCGTTGAAATTTTTGGGCGGGTACAAATTGCAGCCAGGTTCGGTAGTATGCATCACAGGTGTGGGCTGTTATAACCGATCCATCATCGGTAGCCATTTTCCCGACCATAATACTTGTGCAACTTTCGCGATAATTTTCTTCTTCCGTATTCTGAGAAAAAACGACTGTTGAAGAAAAAAACAATATAAAAAGAAGCACTTCCCTGATATGTATTTTG
>JBFHJA010000186.1:0-8236 GCA_041596165.1 Draconibacterium sp.
AGATTAAAAAAAATATGAGAATATGAAAAGGGCTACATTTTATTTATCGGTTCTATTTTTGGGCGTGTTTATAGCCATTGTTTCGGGATGTACAACAACCCCAACCGAATCATGCGAAGAAGATGAAATTTGCTCGGGCAAGAAAGTAACTGCATGTTGCAGCGATACCGAATGCTATTATGAATATAATGGCGTAAAATATGGTGATGACGCAGCATCATTGGCAAAATTAACTACTGACCTGGGTTGCACACAGGCAAGTTTGCCAACTTACAAGGAAGACATTGCAGATTTAGTACTTCGATTGCAAGCACTTGGAGAAATAGCAAAAACAAAACAAAAAAGTATGGTGGAATAAGAATTAATTATTTCGAAAGATCAGTTTTGCATTTCTACTGTCAGAATAAGGAATAACAATTTCCCATTTTCCCTTGTCAGGATTTGTAACTTCCAATTTTATTTCGCTTTCATTTTTCGAAACCACCTTTGCTACAAAATCTGGCGCTTCTTTTTCTGAAGGGACAAGCAACCATACAAAAGTTGCATCGGCTACAATTTGAGTTGAATAAATAGTAGCTGTATTGGGTTCGAATTTGTTGTACTCCGGACTATACCAACCTTGTATTTCAGGTTTTTCCTGGCCTTTTACAAAATCTACTTTCCAATCCGATTTCCCGACCGGAATAATTTTAAGGTTTCCTCTTTCATTATTTGTAGAAGTAACTCCGCCAAATTCCTGATATACTTCGCATTCAGGATGCCAGTGCCAAAGTGTTTCGATTTTTCGCGGGCTGTCGGTTTCCAAATTATCGACAACTACCCAAAATTCGCCCCGAACATAAAATAAACTTCGACTATGTTTTACATTTTCCAAATCGAAATATTTGTTGAATGAATTCCATGCATAATCAAAATCAGGAGTAATTTTAAAATGCTTATTATCGAGCGGTTTGTCAGTCACCGGGATATCCGATTCCTGACCTTTCCCGTCGATTAAAACAGAATTATGGCCTTGCGTGCCTTTTGCATAAAACCTGAATTTCTCCGCAACCTCGCCTGTATACGCAAACCGCCCGGCATCCACAAGTAAATCTTTGCCAAAAGCTGAAATTGAAATGTGCAGTTTGTCATTGTGCTGGTGGCCGCTTCCCCAGGGACCAATATCAAAAAACGACCATTGGGCATCGGCGTCAAAACCATTGCGTGAAATTAACTGACCTGCCCAGGGGAAAAAATAGGAAGGCCCGGTACGAGGTTTGAATCCCGACAATCCATTTGTTGCAATGTATTCCCAATCAGGATGATTGAACTTTTTTGCACCCTTGATTATTAAGTCCCGATCAGAACCAAGATCGCCATCATTATTTAAATTGCGTTTTCCATCTGGCCTGACTGCATGTGCAATATAACTGTACATGTTTTCTATTGTCTTGTTAAAAAACTCAGGCAAAGGCTTATTAGCCCTGTCGCAAATATCCTTAAACAGTTCAAAATTAGCCAGTGCAACATTGTGGTAATGCGAAGTCAATTCGGTTTGAACACCATCCGCATAAACCTGTCCAATCATACTTTCTGACATGGTTTTTATGGAATAGTCTAGCCATTCCGGCGAGTTTTTGTATTCCGGGAAATTAGTTGCAGCAGTTGCAAGTGCCGATATTTCCATTGTCAGCCAATTATTTCCTGAGTGAAAATTACGGTTGTAATGCGCATGATCGGGCAAGCTGGTTAACATTAAAAGTTGTGTGGCAGGCGAAATATTTTCGTTGTTCAACAAGCCGTAAAAAACTTGCGACCAAACTTTTATCCGAAAACTGACTTCCAATCCTCGCCAAATGGATTCGCTGCCTTTTTCGGCTGGATAAGGCATACTTTTAATGATGAAATCACGCAAAAACAGGTCGATATATTTGGCATATTTTTGATTGCCGGTTTCAAGATAAACATTAAATACCTGCAAAAGCTGGCTGTGACGATTTGAAAGCCACGCCCATTCCCTGTCATTATTGGGGCCCTTGTAATACCAGTCGCGATGCCCGTCTGCCCCCCAGGGAACTTGCCCCCTTACATTCTGCACTACAAACACATTCTTCAAAATAGTGTCGGCAAGCGCATCAGTTTTGGATGAAATTGCAGGCTTAACTTTTCGCAAATATTCTGCAGTGTTGGCGGTTTTATAGTAATTCAGCAATTCGGTACAAGCCAATTGAATGTCGTTTTTTTGCCAGGCTTGTTTTACCTTTTCCATGCCGGTGTAATCGAGGTTGAACTGGTCGAGCATGAACTTCATCTGATCAGGATATGCTTTACACACGTCTTCAACCGTAACTATTTTTTGCCATTTGGGTTGTGACCAAAGCAAAACAGGTGTGCATAGTAAAAGGGTAATGACATAAATCGGGAAAGTTTTCATTCTATTTTAATTTTGTTGAGTTGGTTAAAAACTTATAAAAAATCGTTTTCGTCCCCAATTTACAACCTTTTTATTTTTCCATGTCCTTTTTTCGTTTTAAAGCTTCCAAAAAATAATAATCGGCATAATTTAGTGGGACATCCACTTCTGATTTGTGCGGGATGCTGCCAACAGAATGTTCCAGAATAAAATCGCCGTTTTCGCCTAAAGCTGCTCTGTACTCAGCACCAGACAAGCTTTGCATCATTTTATCTGCCCAGGCTTTATAATCAACAGCTTTTGAATATCCGGATAATTCATAAAGTGCAGAAGCCATGATTGCAGCAGCGGATGCATCCCTTTTTTCGTTGGGGATATTTGGCGCATCAAAATCCCAATAAGGAATACCATCGGTTGGCAGATTAGGATTTTTTGCAACAAAATCAAATGCTTTTTCTGCCTGTTCCAAATACTTTGGGTCCTGTGTTTCGCGGTAACAAACTGTGTATCCGTAAATTGCCCATGCCTGTCCGCGCGCCCAGGTTGATTCATGCGCAAACCCTTGCGCCGTATTTTTATTTCGAACTGATCCGTCCGTCAAACTATAATCTATTACATGAAAAGTGCTAAAATCGGGGCGAAAATGATTTTTAATTGTGTTGTCGGCATGTGTTACTGCAATTTTCCAAAATGTGGAATCGCCGGATAATTTTGTGGCTTCAAAAAGCAATTCGAGGTTCATCATGTTGTCGATGATTACCGGACATTCCCAGCCTCTCTCTGCCTGCCATCCACCAGTTACATTCCAGGACTGAATGATTCCGGCAACAGGCCGAAAACGAGTTGAAAGTGATTTTGCAGCCTGAATAATTACCTGTTTGTAAGGCTCATTTTGAACCAAACGAAAACCGTTGCCATAGCTGCAACCAATCATAAAACCAACGTCGTGATGATTGGTAAGATATTGAACTGTATCCAGTGTTTCGGTAAATTCTGAAGCACGTATTTTCCATTTTTCGTCTCCGGTTAGTTCATACAAATACCACAAACTACCGGAAAAAAAACCAGATGTCCACTCCTGCGGATTTATGTATTTCATTTTACCATCGATAATACTTTTGGGATTTAGTATTTTCCCTGATTCTTCGATTTTTGCGATTTGCAAATCGTATTGTTCGGCTGCAAATTTTACATTTTCATCTACAAAACCGAGTTTTTCCTCCTTTTGTTTTGGAGAACATGATTGTATTAAAATAAAGACAGCAAGAGCTGCAGGAAGCATAAAAAGCTTTTTCATGATACTATTTTTTGAGTTTATATAAATACAATTGACTTGGACCTGGCCAGGGTAATTCGGGTGCTCGATCGCGATTACGTTGAATGGTCTCCCATTTCAATAAATACCTAACTCCAGTCTCCGGTGAATCGCCAATATCTCCGGAGGTTTGCATGAGTAATCCCGGGAAAATCCCTTCTATTTCAACTGACTCATTAAACGGTTTGGGTTTAAGGACTTTACCAATATTTTCGAATTTGTTGTTGAGCAAAATTGTTCCGCTGCCGTATTTAATGTGCCAGTAATCCACTTCGTAATTGCCATCAGGTCTTTTATTAAAATCTTTTAAATGAATATCGCTGTTAATGCTGCCATTTCCAGAGAAAAACCAGCGGTAATCCCAGTTTGTGATTTGTTTGTAAACCCATTTATTATTTTCGGTTTGTGCTGAATATAATTGAGTGTTTCCAATCGAATCGAATTTGTGATAAACAAAAACCGGATTGTTTTTTTCATCTAAAATAAGTTTTGCGGCCAAATTTATGATTCCTCCTTCAACTGGAATTGGGTCAACAATCAATTGTTTTTGATCGAGGGTGGCCGGAAGTTGAACAGGTTCGCCAAAAGCATTGAACCAATTTTTTAAGTCGGGGCTTTTCATGTACGAAAGGTCGTGATTGGTGGAACAATCGGGTGTGTCGCGCCAAACCCAAAACATATGATACATTCCGTCTTTCATCACAGTAGGCTGGGTTTGATAGGCATTCATTAAACCTTGCCCATCAGTAAGCGGAACATCAAGCAACCGCGACCATGTTTTAGTTGCGCAGTCGTATTTATTATAAATTTCGTTACCATTTCCGCTTCCACCATCGCGATAATGATATAAAAGTTCGCCCTCCTTTGTAAGCATAAAATGTGGGTAGGTTGTGCGGTTTTCCTCGGTACCAACCATTTCAAATATTTGTTCCATTTCCGAAATATCATTGGGATTTTTACTTCGGAAATAGGTAAGCGGGTGTACATGCACATTCCCGGAAAGGTGGATAAATCCTTCTTTGTCAATTCCAAGTGTAAGGAAATTATGGCTGTCCCATCCAACAACAGTGCTTGTGCCGCCGGCAGTTTCGCGATCGGTTGCAGGCAAAATATGTAACTGGAAATTCTCTTCATCGAGATTCCGCTGGCCAAGTACCATATTTCGGGTTGCATTGTAGTAGGCTATATACTGGCGGTTTCCGTGGGTGTACAAACAAAAACCTACGGGGTGACCCGCCCAAACGCTATCAATTTTTATGGTTTGATTTATTGATTCTGCATTGGCAGTTTCATCGATTACAATGGGTTGATCGGGTTGTTTTTGGGTGCAGGCAAAAAGTGCCATCAGGAAAAATGGAAGGAGAAATAATTGGTTCTTCATTTTTGATTTTTAAATAATTCTTCAAATTTATTTTTTTTTAGTTCATTAACCAGCACTCTTTTGAGATCAGGCATAGATGAGCCAGTGTTTATCTTAATTTCGTTAATTTCCCGGGATAAAATCCGGGGTTATACGATGGAACGCTCCATTGTAGCTTTGTTTTTCTATTTTGCTTCGTCCATCAAGCTTGTGGATTAATTCAGTCAATTCTTATTATTTGCCTTAAATTTTTAGTCCCTGATTTGTAATCCATCTTTCCCATTTTCAAATTCAACCAAATATTTTTTTCCGTTTCGCGAAAAAGATACGGAAAGATTTCCAAATTTATCATTTACAATCTTTTTTGAACCAGCAATTTTTTGCGCTTCCTGCATGTTATCTACAGGTAGAATTAGAGTTGCAACAATTGTTTTTTCCGATTTCGTTTTTATTTCGGTATCAAAATAATCAATCCAGAAAAAATCTTTTGTGGCGTTTACATATTGCATTGCATGTTTTCCGGGCTGAATATTAAAATCCTGTTCAACCAAAGGAATTACTACCATTTTTCCTTTTTCTCCTTCCAGAAAAACAAAGTCATTGCTAATTTCGAAATCAACACCGGGATGAAACCGAACCTGAATTTCGGAGCCCGGATTTGCAGTTATTTCATCCAAAACAACTGTAATTTCCGGCTTTTCCAAAACGATGTGTCTTTTCCATTCCTTTAATTCTTTATTGGGGTAGGCTTTTGTTGGGTTCATTCTTACATAATCGCGCTTTTCTGAAGTTTGAAAATCTTCCACTTTCCCACCCACTTCATAATTATATGGCTGTTTGCGAAGTTTTCCGGGTATTTGTTTTTCGCCGTTCACAAAAACCACATTGTGGCCTTCACTTGATGCCTGAGGATAATCCCAACGTGCATCGTCGAAAAATTTCTCGTCATAACCACCTTCTTTTCCTTTATCCTGAATAAAATATTCGTTTTGCCAGTAAACAACAAAATGGCCGATATCAAGGTGACCGTGGTGTGGATCATCATTCATGCCCGCCTTGCCAGCTACAACCACTTTTGCAGGGTTCTTAAAATCGCTGCGCATCACAAACCAATCTATTGTCCGAAAATGTTTTGAACTGGACATTGGTGCATTTTGCCGAATATTTGATTTTGGCCAGATGATATCAAAAATATCGCTGCCTGCGCCTAATAATTCGTTGCTATACCAGGCTGCTTCAGCATTTCCGGTTTCAGCGGCAAGTTTGTTTATTAAATGTGTGCTTCCAATTAAATTACCACCTCCTGAATCTTCAAAGTTGAGGGATTTTTTTCCTGGTAATGAAATATACATTGGAAAAGTTGCCGGATTGTTTTTCAGTCTTTCGTTTTCAAAAAGATTGTATTTTCCATTTGTAGCCCTTTTCAAAGCATCGGCAAAAAACGTTGAAGTATGTACACCGTAGTTCCAGTAACCACCGCCTTCCTGCCAGCCTCCATCAACGCCAAGTTCGCTAAACATGTTATTTATCCGGTTGTACGATTCTGCAATAATATCTGTGAGTTGTGGATTTTCAGTTAAAAGTGCCAGCCCGGTCAAACCAACTCCTGAATTACAAACCCCGCACCAGTTACAGCGGTATGCAGCTGCCCACCAATGAAATTCGTAATCGCCACGAACACGGGTAATTACTTTTTCGATTAAAGCACCACGAATTCTGTCGCGTTGAGCTTCATGCAAACCATTGTACAACCAATCATAAACAGCAGCCATCAACCGTCCGGCATCTCCATTGTAATGATCGAAATTGAAATTCACCTGATCATCGGAAACATTCCAGGGCATAATACGTGAGTAAATTATTGGGAATTCGTGAGCGCGCTGAGTCCATGTTGTGAGATCACAAAAAGCATCTGCAAACTCAAATGCCTTGTCAGCGTATTTTTGTTCACCAGTTAACTGGTATAGAAAAGCAAGGTAAAAGGCGTTGTTAATATTCGTATTGTAATACTTTGAATATGCACCGTTGTAATCGGCATCAGACCAACCGGCGCGCGTATTTTTACCTTGAACCGGAATATTTCTATCGACAGGCATTGCAAGCCACATGTTTGCCTGAGCTTTCAGTTTTTCAAAAACACTATTGCAATCCGGCTGGGTTTTAATACGTTCCAAAAGGGCTGGTTTGTCTTCCTCCGAAAAATACAAAAAGGGATGTTTTAGGGATGAGATGTCGATCGCTTTGTCAATGTCTGACTTGGTTATTTGGGCGTTTGTTTGTCCTGAAATCAATGTTGAAATCAGTAAGATTAGGAGAAGTTGGGTTATGTGTTTCATAATTATTTGATTTAGAAATTTACTTTTATCAACTGTTTGTATTGCGGCACATGCAGCTGCCATTCTTTTTGAAACGGTCTTGGATGAACCTTTGTTTTTGTTCTTTTTAACCCCGGCTTTCAAGTCGCGGTTAAAAAGAACAACATATTTAAGCCTTACAATTTTATCGTTACACTTTGTCCGGCGTAATTGCCAAGTGGTAAGTCAATTTTAATTTCCGAAAGTTCTTGCATCTCATTCCATCTTGTCACATAATTTTCGCCTTGTTTTTGTATTTTCTTTGAAACCGAGAAATTAAATTTACCCAAATCGCGGTTGGGATCAGAAACCGAAAATTCAGTAATCTTTTCACCATCCATTTTCAACATTATTATCCCCGGATTTTCGGAAATCAATAACAGATCATCAGAAATTTGAATGTGGCCGGATTTGTAAAAAACAACCTGACAAATGTTAAGTGCTGTGTTTTTTACTGCCTGTATTTCCGAAGTATTTGATAAAATTACAACATTGTTTTTCGAATTGTTTTGCTCCATTTTTTCAAGTGAAGTTGCCGGAACTACAATATATTCATACGATGCATCAGAAGGCCGTTCGCCGTGGTTGAGCCATAATTTGAAAACATCCATTTTTACCTCATCTTTTGGCGAATCGTTTTGTTTGTTGACCATCCACCACGAACCGGGAGTTTCCATGTTTCGGATATTCACAGTAGTTGGTTTTGGGAAAGTGTATCCAATCCCATCCTGAAAAACCCAATCCACATTTTCGTACTCTTTTTCGCTGTGGGCAATTATCGATTTCTTATTTGACGAAGAAACAGTAACATCACC
>JBFHJA010000187.1:0-8226 GCA_041596165.1 Draconibacterium sp.
CAATACATTGTAAAAGGTGTAAGCATGTTGCGCGACAAGGAAGATTTTGAAAATCTGATAGTTGGCTATAAAGCCACCCGCGTTGTTACTGATGGCCAAACCTCAGTGGAGAACGCGCCTATTTTCCTGAAGGATGTAGCCACTGTTTCTTATGGCAATAAAGAGCCGCTTAATATTGTGCATATCAATGGAGAACGCTGTGTGGGGCTATCTATTTACAAAGAAACTAAATACAATACTGTAAAATCGGTCGAGCAGATTAAAGAAGCAATGATTTCGATCGAAAAAGCTTTGCCGGGTTATCATCTTACTCAGGTTACCAACCAGGGGAAATTTATCAGCGATGCAATTGGCGAAGTGCAGGATACAGCGTTAATCGGTATTTTACTGGCTGTTGTTATTTTGTTCCTCTTCCTCCGCAGAATTGGCGTTACATTGATTGTAAGTGTCGCAATTCCTATTTCAGTTATTGCAACATTCAATTTAATGTATTTCAACGACCTCACCATTAACATAATGACATTGGGAGGACTTGCGCTTGGTGCAGGTATGTTGGTTGACAATGCCATTGTAGTAATGGAAAATATTTTCCGAAACCACGAAAACGGGATGAGTGTGCGTGAAGCTGCCATAAGCGGTACTGCCGAAGTTGGGGGAGCAATAACTGCATCAACATTAACTACGATTGTAGTGTTTTTACCAATTGTTTATTTGCACGGGGCATCGGGCGAACTGTTTAAAGATCAGGCATGGACTGTTGCATTTTCGCTGATTTCATCACTTTTTGTGGCCATTTTCCTTATCCCGATGATGTATCACAGGGTTTACAAGAACAAAATCCTGAAACAAAAAGTAAAATCGGTAAAAGTTGGCAGTTACGGGCGATTTCTCGAAAGTATCTTAAAATTCAAATGGATGGTAATTATCGTATCGACAATACTTGTCTGTGCTTCCTTGTTATTACTTCCGTTTATTGGCACCGAATTTATGCCAAAAACTGAATCACGCGAATTTACGATTGATATGAAATTGCAGGAAGGCACTGAATTGGTTCGGACTGAAGCTATGGTAAAAAATATTGAAGAGGTTTTAACCGATTATTTGGGGGAAAACCTTGAAACAATTTATTCTCAGGCAGGTCCTTCTTCTGGTATTTCCGGCGATGAAAGCACTGTTTTTGAAGGTGAAAACACAGCCGAAATTCTTGTTATCCTAAAAGAAAATTCAACTATTTCTACCGAATCGGTAGTTGCCTCGATTGATAAACTTACTTCAAATATTGAAGGTTTGGAAGTAGTGTTTAAACAGGAGCAAAGTTCGTTAAGCTCAATTCTCGGAACAAGTGAGGCACCCCTGGTAGTTGAAGTACGTGGTGAAGAACTTGATGAAATTGAATCGGTTGTAAATCAGGTAAAAGAAAAGATATTGGGGATGGATAAACTGTTTAACGTACAAACCACAATAGAAGACGGTGCACCCGAAGTGGAAATAAAAGTTGACAGAATGCGCGCAGGAATTTACAATATCGATATTAGCACAGTTGTAACTCAAATACAAGATCAGCTTGAAGGCAAAACTGCCGGACAACTTGAGAGGGACGGAGAAATGCGGGATATAACAATTAAAGTACCCGAAAAAAGTCTAAATCAGATTAATGATCTGATGATTACTTCGGGCGATCAGGTTTTCAGGTTAAACGAAATTGCCGACATAACTTTGGAAACGTCACCAAAGGAAATCATCCGACGCAATCAAAACCGAATCGGAAAAGTAACAGCACAAATAAATAAAGGTGTAGCCCTCGACAAAGTTGCCGCTGAAATACGTGAAGCCGTTGCCACAATCGATCTTCAACCCAATTACCGTATACAGGTAACAGGAGAAGAAGAAAAACGGCAGGAATCAATGAACAACCTCGGGTTTGCTTTAATACTTTCAGTGATTCTTGTTTACATGGTTTTAGCTTCTCAATTCGAGTCGCTGGTGCATCCGTTTACAATTTTACTGACTATTCCCCTTGCATTTGTGGGAACTGTAGTAACCTTCCTCATTTTGGGTAAAACATTTAATATCATGGCAATTATAGGGGTAATTATGTTGGCAGGTATTGCGGTAAATAACTCCATAATACTTGTTGACCGCATAAACCAGTTGATGCAGGATGGATTGGATCGGAAAGATGCGATCATTCAAGCCGGACAACAACGCATAAGACCTATTATTATGACAAGTTTAACAACCATTCTTGCGTTGTTACCGTTAACAATTGGTTTTGGCGAAAGCGCTTCGCTGCGCTCTCCTATGGCACTGGCAGTTATTGGTGGGTTAGCAACTTCTACCCTATTAACCCTTGTCGTAATTCCTTGTGTTTTTGATGTGCTCGACAGGTTTAAAGGGATTTTTGTTAAAACTGAAAAATAGAACACAGATGACGCTGATTTAACTGATTTATACTGATAATAATGCAAAACATTAAATATTTACATTCTGAAATTACTGAATTGATTATTCAATGCTTTTACAAAGTATATAATGAAATGGGGAACGGATTTCTTGAAAAAGTATATCAAAATTCACTGCTGATAGAATTGAGAAATGCAGGTTTGATCTGTGAACCTCAAAAGCAAATCAAAGTGTTTTATCAGAATCAGATTGTGGGTGAGTATTTTGCAGATATTGCTGTAAATGAATGTGTTATTGTTGAATTGAAAGCTGCAGAGACATTGATAGAAGAACACGAATTTCAGTTGATTAACTATTTGAAAGCTACTGAGGTTGAAGTTGGCTTATTAATAAACTTTGGCAAGAAGCCAGAAGTAAAAAGGAAGATTTTCACAAACGACAGATTAAAACAGTGATTATCAGCAAAATCTGTGTCATCAGTGTTCTAACAAAAAAAAGAAAATGAAATTCATTATACATAGAAAAATATTCATTAGCATGGTATTTCTGGGACTTACCGTTCTCGGGTATGTCTCCTATAAAAGGTTGCCGGTGGAATTGCTTCCAAATGCTGAATTACCAATGCTTTATGTTCAAATCCAGTCACGTATTGAGGTTGATCCCAAGTACATGGAAAACCAGGCGGTTATTCCAATTGAGGGGGCAATCGGTACAATGGAAGGAATTGAAAGCATCGAATCGAATTTAAACAATCGAACAGCCTCAATCCAGGTTAATTTTGAGAAGAATGTTGACACAAAATATACATTTCTGAAGCTTCAGGAGAAAATTGATCAGGTAACCGATGATCTCGATGACAACTTTGTCGTAACGGTCAACAAAGTTGATATTCAGCAGCTTACAAATCAGTTTATGGAGCTGCAAATTCGGGGAACCGGAGGAACAGATCGCCTTAGAAATATTGTTGACAAAGAAATACTTGCCAACATTGAAAATACCGACGGAATTGCTTCGGTTACTGTTTTCGGCGGTAAAGAACGTTCGATTGAAGTTACCTATGATTTGGCTGCTTGTGATGCATACAAAATCACACCTTCTCAAATTAGTTCAGCAATCAACAACAACTCCAGAAACCGTGTATTTACAGGTTATCTGCACGATTCAAACAAACAATATTTCGTTCATGTTACTGCTGAGTACGACAAAGTTTCCGATCTTGAAAACATAATTGTTGCCACGGGACCGGTTTATTTAAAAGACGTAGCCGATGTTTATTTTGGGGTAAAAGAGGAGGAAACAATTAGCCGGGTTAATGGGCTGGATGCAGTTTCCATGACACTTGTCAGCGATTCACAAGCCAACAAAATTGAATTATCTCACCGTGTTGTCGAGCAAATTACAGAATTGAACAAAAAATTGGCATCGAAAGATGTTGAAATTGTTGTTCAAACCAACCAGGCGGAAACCATGGAAAAAAACATTGACCAAATGATTGATTTGGCTTTGGTTGGAGGCTTACTTGCCATTTTTGTGCTGTGGATGTTCCTTAAAAATTTCCGTATCGTTTCTTTTATGGCTATGGGAATCCCTGTTTCGGTTTTCACTGCTTTTAACCTGTTTTATGCTTACAACATTTCGGTAAATAGCTTAACACTTGTTGGGTTGGTACTTGCGATCGGTATGTTGCTCGACAATAGCGTGGTTGTGCTTGAAAATATATATCGACTCTCGGGAAAACGGTACGATGCCGATCTTGCTGTTACCCAGGGAACAAAAGAAGTGATGCGTTCAATTATCGCATCAACACTAACAACAATCATTGTTTTCCTGCCCTTCCTTTTTTCTTCCGAGTTTATGATCCGGCTTTTGGGCGATAATATTGGGGTTTCAGTAATTTCAACTATTATTATTTCATTGTTTGTAGCACTTTTGCTTGTCCCTATTGGAGCCCACGTTTTGCTGAAAGGAAAACGCTCGGGGAATATTTTTTACGAAAAAGTAACAACAAACAACCGGATAATTCAAATTTACGTTCTGCTTTTAAAATCGAGTATGCGCAGTCCGGCATCAACAATTATTGGTGCAATTGTGCTGTTTTTCGTCACTATTTTCACCATTTTAGCAGTTAGCGTTAATAGTTTGGATGAAGTGGAAGAAACACAGTTTTCTATTTACGTAACTATGCCAACCGGATCAACCCTTGAAAGTACCGACCTTGTTGTAGCCGATGTAGAAACCCGACTTGCGGAAATTGCCGAAAAGAAAGATTTGGTTTCTAAAATCCAGGAAGAGGAAGCCATTTTGACCTTCGTTTTAAAAGAAGATTTTAAAGATATCGATGACCGCACAATTGCCGAAATAAAATCGGATGTTGAAGGTCGTGTAAAAAATATTGGCAGTGCCGAAATCAGTTTAACTGCTCCAACTTCAAGTGCCAGTTTTGGTGGCGGCGGTCGCCGTTCAGGAACCGAAGGTTTTAGCAATTTTATGGGAATCGGATCAAACAGTGAACGCGTGGTTATCAAAGGTGAGAACTTTGACGTGATGAAGGGTGTAGCTGAAGATTTGGAATATTATATCGAAGATCTGGAGTCGATCCGCAGGGCAGGTATTAGTGCATCAAGCAATCGCCCTGAAATCCACCTCTATTTCAACCAAATGTTGTTGACAGAATATGGCATTAACCTGAGTAATATTGCTTCTGAATTGAGTTCGTTTTCGCGTGAATTCACTTCGGGAGTCAAATTCAATCAGGGAACCGAGGAATATGACATTATCATCAAACAAAAACTCACCGAAAAAGAAGAGGAAGAAGATACAGAAAAAAGTATTGAAGATTTGCAGCGTTTACAAATCAGCAATTCACAAGGTGCAACTTACGATTTAAAAGACATTGCCGATTTGGTCTATGCCAGCGGTACATCGAGCATCACTCGCATCGATCAGGAAAAAGAAATTGAACTGAGTTACAGTTTTGTTTCCGAAGCAGAATCGTCAAAAGACCTGCTGGAAGCATATCGCATGGAAATTGACGATATTGTCAGCTCCTACAAACTTCCTCCCGGTGTAGCTGTTGAAGTGATTCATGAAGAAGATCAGTTTTCTGAATTTTATTTTCTGATTGGTGCTGCTTTTATCATCATTTTTATGGTGCTGGCCGCCGTGTTTGAATCGGTAGTTACACCGTTTGTACTTATGTTTTCGGTACCACTGGCCGCAATCGGGTCGTTTATCGGATTGATAGTTACCGGCAACAGTTTGTTCAACGCCAACACATTAATGGGATTTATTATCCTGCTTGGCGTGGTTGTTAACAATGGGATAATACTTATCGACTATACAAATATTCTCAGGAAACAAGGACACCGGAAATCACGGGCATTAATTTCCGCCGGACTTTCGCGTGTGCGGCCAATTTTAATTACTGCAGGAACTACAATTGTCGCGCTATTTCCGCTGGCAATGGGAACTTCAGAATATGTTGGAGCAATCGGAGCACCATTTGCAATCACAGTTATTGGCGGTTTGTCGTTAAGTACTTTGCTTACCCTGGTTTTTATTCCCACACTTTATGCAGGGCTTGAAAATGCAATTGATTGGATGAAATCACTGCACTGGGGACTGAAAACAGGTATGGCAATAGTGTTTGCAGTGGGTTCGCTTTATGTTTATTTTGAAGTGGAAACATTTATCTGGCAGTTACTTGATTTTATGTTGCTTATTGTGCTTGTTCCGGGAATTGTGGCTTTTGTGATGACAAGTCTGCGTAATGCAAGTACAAATGTAATTGGCGATAATGATTCAATAAAAATTGAAGTACGTAAATTGGTAAAAATATACGATCGTGATACCCGTTTTGTACGTGAATGGAAATCAGGAATCAAAATCCGGGAACGTGCCGGACTTTCAAAAGATTACAAAAAAGCGCGCGACTTCAACGACTTGATTTGGCAACTCCCATTATTCGGTTTTATTGTCTATTTTACCTTTATCTTTCTCGAAAATAATTTCTGGATGTGGGTGCTTTCACACGTCGTATTTTTCTACCTGTTTTTGTTGCAAGAACCAATTAATCAGGTGTTAATCAATAAACACGAATCTACTTCGAAACCAATTTTCCTAAAGATCAACAAAATCATCAAAACCATTTTCTATTGGATTGTGCCACTTGTGTTTTTAGGAATATTCTTTGTAAAATGGGACAATATTGGAATGCTTATTTTTGTGGGTGTTATTTGGTATTTGTTGCTCATCATCAATAGTTCAGGCGAATACGTTCACAATAAAAGTTTGAATATTGCTCGTATCGAAGGACGTTTCAGTGGTTTGCGCCGTGGATATTTTAATATGATACGACAAATTCCAATTATCGGAAAACGCAAAAAACCTTTCCGTGCGTTGAATGGCGTTTCACTCGAAATAAAAACCGGAATGTTTGGGCTGCTTGGCCCCAATGGTGCCGGAAAATCAACGATGATGCGTATTATATGCGGAATTCTGGAGCAGAGTTACGGCAAAATTTGGATCAACGGTCTCGACACACAAAAATTCCGCGAGGAATTGCAGGGACTAATCGGTTATTTACCGCAGGCTTTTGGTACTTACGAAAATATGTCAGCCTGGGAATTCCTCGATTATCAGGCGATTCTGAAAGGGATAAAAGATACAAAAACCCGTGACGAAAGAATTGATTATGTATTGAAAAGCGTTCACATGTTCGAGAGGCGGAACGATAAAATCGGGGCATTTTCGGGTGGGATGAAACAGCGTATCGGTATCGCACAAATTCTTTTGAACTTACCACGAATTTTAGTGGTTGACGAACCAACTGCCGGACTTGATCCACGTGAACGAATTCGTTTCCGAAACCTTTTGGTTGAATTAAGCCGCGAAAGGATTGTAATTTTTTCAACACACATTATCGAAGATATTTCGAGTTCGTGTAATCAGGTTGCCGTTATCAACCGTGGTGATTTAAAGTACTTCGGAACACCCGGTGATATGGTAAACATGGGCGAAGGTTTTGTTTGGCAGTTTACAATCCCGGCAAAAGATTTCGATAGCATTGCCGACAAAAAACTGATAGTACACCACATGCGCGACGGCGAAAATATTAGGGTGCGCTGCTTATCAATGGATAAACCACAAGATAATGCAGTAAATGTTTCACCTCACCTCGAAGATGCATATTTGTGCTTATTGAAAGATTTCAAAAAACAATAAACAGATGAGTAAGATAGCTACTATAAAAAACCAACTGATTGTTTTAACACGGATGATCAGGTACAATCTCAAAATTATTTTTGCCAACCGGTTTATCTGGTTTTTAGTTTCGGCATTTGCATTTTTTGCATTTTTTGCCATTCAGTCAGTAATTGAAAGGACTAGCATTGTTGACGGAACCATTTACAATTTACTTATTTTCCCAGGGATGCTGCTCATATTTTACCCTTCAGCTTTTGGCATTCAAAACGATGACGATTCACGGATGCTCGAAATTTTATTCGGTATACCTAATTACCGCTACAAAGTTTGGCTGGTGCGGCTCATTATGATTTATATTTTGATCTTTGTCATTATTACACTTTTTGCAAGTATCGCATCTGTCGTTCTATACAAAATCAACATCATAGAAATGTCATACCAGTTAATGTACCCCATAGTTTTTATGGGTTCCATGGCATTTATGTTTTCAACAGTTGTAAAAAACGGAAATGGAACAGCGGTAGTAATGGTACTAATTGGGGTTGCGCTAATAATTTTGGCTAATAATCTGGAGCGTACACAATGGAATGTTTTTCTGAATCCATTTGAAATCCCTAA
>JBFHJA010000188.1:0-8218 GCA_041596165.1 Draconibacterium sp.
AATAGGTATGTCGAAAGTCGGTGTGCCAGGTGTCTCTTTGATTGTTGTACCGATTTTGGCCATTATTTTTGGGGGAAAGGCGTCAACAGGAGTTCTTTTGCCGATATTAATGATGGCCGATATTTTTGGTGTTGGCTATTATCACAGCCATGCCCAGTGGAAATACCTGTGGAAACTGCTTCCATGGGCGTTTATTGGCGTTGGAATTGCGCTTTGGGTTGGCGAAGTTGTCAATGATGAATGGTTCAAAAATATTATTTCTATTTTGGTTTTTGTTTGCATCGGGTTAATGATTTGGAAAGACCGTAACAAAAACAAAAATATTTTTCCCGATACCTGGTGGTTTGCAGCTGCTATGGGTGTTCTGGGAGGTTTTGCAACAATGATTGGGAATGTTGCCGGACCTATTTTTGCCATTTATCTTTTAGCAATGCACCTCCCAAAGAATAGTTTCATTGGCACAGGGGCATGGTTTTTCCTGATCATTAATTTCACAAAATTCCCGCTCCATATTTTTATTTGGAAAACCATTTCATGGAACTCTTTGACACTCGATTTATTATTGCTTCCCGGTATAGCTGCCGGTGCATTCTTTGGGATTTGGCTGGTTAAAAAATTCTCCGATAAATTATATCGTACATTTGTGTTTATTATTACCGCACTTTCGGCATTTTTATTATTAATTTGATGAATATGAAACAATTAAAAAATTATTTTGCGGATAAAATGGTATCGACAATTCTGGACACTGGAACTGGAACAGGAGATTTTATCGAAGTTTTACATGAATTGTTCCCTGATGCTAAAATTACTGGAATCGATCCAAATAAAGAATCGTTGCAGGAGGCAGCAAAAAAATTCCCCCATGTAACTTTTGAAGAAATGGGTGCCGAAAATCTGGGGTTTTCCGATAATTCATTTGATCTTGTAAGTATTTCAATGGCGTTGCACCACTTGCCCGATATTCAAAAAGCATTGAAGGAGATGCAGCGTGTTGTAAAACCTGATGGTTGGATAATTGTAAATGAACTTTTTAGTGACAACCTGAGTCCAGCCGAGGAAGTACACAAAATGTTTCATCATTTTCGAAGTAGAATCGATAGGTTAACCGGAGTGAATCATAATGAAACCTTTAAAAAAGAAGAAATAAAAAATATTGTAAATACCGCTGGTATTGATATTTTACTTGATTTCGAAAATACGACCGAACCAATTATACTTGATAATACCGGTGTACTTGAAAACAGGATGGAGAAAATGAAACTTCATCTTGAAAAAATTAAAGACCACCCTGAATATAACAACTTAAAACCACGAGTTGAAGAATTTAGAAAAGCCGCTTTAAAACATGGCTTTCAATCTGCTCCAAGAATTGTATTGGTTGGAAAACCTGCAAAATAGTTTATAAAAACAAAGAACCGTTATTCTAAGTGAAAAACGGTTCTTTTTTCTAATTCCTTCAAATTATCAGTTAAGAATCTCCTTGATTTTCCAACGTCTAATTTGTACATCTCTGATTTGCGAGCCTTCAAGAAGATGGGAATAAACCCCCACCCGAACGCTCCAAATTGGTCCCCTTTCCTTGGTAACAAATTCGTCCTGATTAACTTTTTTGCTCATTGTTTTCTGTATAAATTGTTTTCTGACTATTTCTTTGTTTAAAGCTTTTAAATTCAGGATAAAAAAATTAAACCTTACTGTGTGTTAACGTTTTTAATGAATAAATAACGGCTTTTCGTCATTTAAGTAAATTCATTACAAAACGTTACAATCCTGTTTTTATGGTGTATCCTCGTGCCTCAATTGCCTTTTCAATTTTTTCTTTGTCAAGTTTGGTAACATCGTAAGAAACAATTGCGTTCGAATCATTCAAATTAACCGCAACTGTCACAATTCCGTCAAGTTCTTTAACTCCTTTTTCAATTGATGCTACACACATATCACAATGCATTCCACTGATATTTATTGTGGTTTCGACAACCTGTGTCGATTCAATTGCCGCTTTCTCTTCAGCTTTATTTTTTGTTGCTGATTGACAAGAAACAAAAGCCAAGACAATAACGAGATAAAATAGTTTTTCCATACTGTTTAAAATTATAAGTTGTTCAATTTCAATCCGCAATTTATGAAATACTTGTAGATCAAGGACTATAAATTATCAAATATCGTTCCAAAAAAAAACAGTTTTTGGTGAATTTACTTCTACTTTGGCAAAGTTTGATTTGCAGGTTTCAACAGGTTATTTCTTATTCCCAAATATGTCAACTCACAATAATTTTTTGCATCACCCTCAATTTTAACTATAAATGGAGCATAAAAAAAGGGATCTGCTATGCAAACCCCTCATCTTTATACTTTTATTTTTTAAATTTTTATTAGTAAACATTTAAAACCTGGCCAATTTGCAAAATCGATGTCTCCTTCAGATCATTAAGCATACAAAGCGATCTAATTGTAGTTTTTGTCCGCTTCGATATTTTATATAAAGAGTCACCTGAACGCACGATATATTTCTGTGAAACTGGTTTGTTAACAGAGTATCCTGTGGGTTTCAATTCTTTTTGAAGTTCCGCCAGATTTTCCATTTCAGCAACTTTACTTCTTGTTTTGCCATTTTCAAAATCAAAAACCAATTCGGAATCATACGGTTTACCATTTTCTCTGATCTCGAAATGAAGATGACTTGTGGTTGCCCTACCGGTAGATCCGGCTAATCCAATCGGTTTTCCCATTTCAACAGACGCACCGTCTTTTACGAGATATCCGGAAAGGTGTGCATAATAGGATTCAATGTTGTTACCATGATCCAAAACAATCATATTTCCATAACCATGATAATACTGCCTCCGTGTAACAATCCCATCGAAAGCAGCATAAATTGTATCGCCTTTGTTCATTTTAATATCGGTACCAGTGTGCATCCGCCCTGATCGCGGGCCAAAACGGCTGATTACATGACCAGAACCAGGCATCGAAAACATAGAAAGAAGATAACCTGAAGTTATTGCATCTTGTGCTTCTTTATCTGACACTAAATTCGGCGAATAAATTTCCATGGAATCTAATTCTGATATTAAACACCCCATTTCAAAACCTTCTATAACTATTAATGAATCAGTATTTATGTATTGTGCTTTTGCTGTAAACAGCATCAAAATCAGGGACAAACATGTTAAAAATATCGACTTTCGCATGCAAATATTATTTTTGGTGCAACAAAATACAAAACATTTTGATTTTAAAAACATGCAATTCTAATAATTTTTTGCAGAGTTCGACAAACTTATATCGTGTTTTGATACATGATAACAACTTGTTTGATAAACATTAACAAATTTATACTGATTTGCTGTTCTAGAGTTTTTTCCAAACCGCCACAAAAAGTATTACCCAACCGGTTATAAAACCAAGTCCTCCAAGGGGAGTTACTGCACCCAACCATTTTATCCCAGTTATTGCCAAAACATATAAACTCCCTGAAAACAAGATTATTCCGACAGTCAAAAAAAGAGCTGACCAGTTTAACAAACTTGAGGGATTTGAGACAGAAAGTATTCCGATTAAGAGCAATCCAAGCGCATGGTAAAAATGGTATTCCACACCGGTTTTGTAAGTCTGTATCATTTCATTTGAAAGGTGTGCTTTTAATCCGTGCGCTCCAAATGCTCCGATTACTACACCGAGTGCAAGTAAAATTGAGGCTGTCATTAAAATTGTTTTGCTCATATAATCTTTTTTGAGTTCAATTTGCTTAACAATTAATCTCACCCTATGTTTTCCAAAATAAGTTAGCAATGATAGGATTTTCTAAAAAACAGGATACTAAAGGACAGCCCAAATCAATAGCTTTTGTTAATTTGCAACGAAATTAGAATCAATAAAAATGACTACAAACAAAAGCATATTTACGGTTTTACCCGAAACTCAGGAGTTGCTGAATTGGTATAAAATCCAACACAAAACCGAAGTTCCAAATATTAACGGACATATTCATACTCCGCACTCTTTTAGTGCTTTTTCGAGCATCGAACAGGCTTTTCAGCTGGCGAAAAGCGAAGGTGTTTCCGTTTTAGGCATCAATGATTTTTACACAACTGATGGTTATGATGAATTTGCTGAACTGGCTCAAAAGCATAACATTTTCCCATTATTCAATATTGAATTCATGGCTTTGCAAAACGATTTGCAGTCTGCCGGAATCCGAGTAAACGACCCAAGTAATCCGGGCCGCACTTATTTCAGTGGAAAAGGTTTGCGGCAACCTGCAAAGATGAGCGAAGCATCGTTTAAAAAAGTAAAAGATTTACAGATTGAAAGCAACCACCAGACTTTTGAAATGGTGGGCAAGCTCAATGCTTTTTTTGTTGAAAGGGGAATTGATATTCAATTCGATGCCAAAGAAGTGCAAAAACGTTTGGCAAAAAACCTTTTCCGTGAGCGACACATTGCACAAGCTATTCGCATTGCAGTTTTTGAAAAAGCGAAAAGTGAACAGGAAAGGAAAGATTTATTCACTCAAATATTTTCCGGCAAAGAGCCAAAATCAGCAATTGACAATGTTGCGGGTTTGGAAAACGAAATCCGAGGAAATCTGTTAAAAGCTGGAGGAGCGGCATTTGTTCCTGAAGATCCAAAAGCTTTTCTTTCATTGGAAGAAGTGATGGAAATTATTATCGATGCAGGCGGAATTCCATGTTATCCGGTACTTCTCGATTTTGGCAACGCAAATTTTACTGATTACGAAGCCGATAAAGAAAAATTATTGAAGGAGCTTAAAAGCAAAAATGTATTCAGCATCGAACTGATTCCAGGCAGAAATAATTTCAATATTTTAAAAGATTTCGTGAAGTATTTTAATGAAAATGGATTTGTAATTACGTTTGGAACTGAACACAATACACCTCAACTCGACCCAATGAAAATCAGTTGTGGCGGTGGTATTGATTTGGACGATGAACTGAAACAAATCAATTACGAAGGAACGGCGGTTGTTGCAGCCCACCAATATTTAATAGCAAACGGCAAAGAAGGCTATTTGAAAAACGGTATTGCCAAAACAAGCGAGAAAGCCTATTTTATTGAATTGGGTAAAGCCGTAATTGCAAACTTTATGAAATAAGAATTATGAAAAAGGATATAGCAGAATTAATTGAAATCTCACAATTTTACGGTAAGAAAAAGGAATACGTGATTGCTGGTGGTGGGAATACCTCGTACAAAACAGAAGATAAACTTTGGGTAAAAGCAAGTGGATTTGCTTTGTCTACCATAAGTGAAGAAGGTTTTGCTGTGATGGATCGTAAAAAATTGGCTAAGATTTCAGAAATTGAATATAGTGCCGATCCATTCGAACGCGAGCGTGAAATAAAAGATGATTTGGCAGAAGCAACAATCACAAAAGACAAACGCCCTTCGGTTGAAACATCATTCCATGATGCAATTAAATACAAATTTGTTGTTCACCTGCATCCAACTGCGGTAAATGGAATTATGTGCAGCAACAAAGCAGAAGAGTTGTTCAACCCGGTTTTTGGAGAAGAAGCAGTTTACATTCCCTATATGGATCCGGGCTACATTCTGTTTAAAGCTGTTGAAGCAAAAATTATAGAATTCAGGGCTGAGAAAGGTTATGATCCAAAAGTAATTCTACTTCAGAACCACGGTATTTTTGTGAGCGCTGATACAACTCAGGAAATTACTTCCATTTACAGTAAAATCATTGCAAACATTGAAAAAGAAGTTACTACTCCTGTTGACAATACAAAACTTCCGGTTGCTGAACATGTAACGCAAGTTGTTCCTGCCATTCGTGCCATTGTTTCAACTGAAGGATTAAAAACGATTAAAGTGACTAACTCGGCATTGGTTGAGAAATTTAATTGCTGTGCTGAAAACTTTGAAAAAGTGAATTACCCGTTCACTCCCGATTTAATTGTTTATTGCAAATCAAAGTATATATATATTGACGAAATTTCGTCACCCGAAACAACAATTGAAGCTTTCAAAACAAAATACGGGCGATTTGTAACAGACAATGGTTATGCTCCGAAAGTTGTTTTCATAAAAGGTATCGGAATGCTTTCCATTGGCGATAATGCTGCACAATCGAATATCATAAAAGAAGTGTTTGAGGATGCCATGAAGATTTCATGGTTGTCAGAATCTTTTGGCGGTCAGCATTTTATGACAGCCGAACAGATTAATTTTATTGATACATGGGAAGTTGAAAACTATCGCAGGAAAGTTGCGGCAGGAGCTGTAGCCGGACGTGTTGAAAATAAAATTACAATTGTTACAGGCGCGGCACAAGGATTTGGCGAAGGCATAGCACGCGTTATGAAAGAAAACGGTTCTAACATCATAGTTGCCGACCTTAACGAAACGGTTGGTGAAGCAACCGCCGCCTCTTTTAACGATATAAAAAACAGTAGCCGGGCTTTGTTTGTAAAATCAAATGTGGCGGATATGGATTCCCTAAAAAACCTGATGCATCAAACAGTTTGCGAATTTGGTGGGTTGGATGTTTTTGTAAGTAACGCAGGTATTTTGCGTGCCGGAGGTTTGGATGAAATGACTCCTGAAAACTTCGATTTGGTTACAAAAATTAATTACAACGCCTATTTCTATTGCACAAAAGCTGCCACACCAATTATGAAATTGCAAAACAAATACAATGCTGCATTGTATGCCGATGTGATTCAAATTAACTCGAAATCGGGTTTAGCCGGAAGCAGGAAAAACTTTGCCTATGCCGGCGGAAAATTTGGCGGAATTGGTTTAACACAGTCCTTTGCGTTGGAATTAGCACCCGATAGAATTAAGGTAAACTCCATTTGTCCGGGGAATTTTTACGAAGGGCCACTTTGGAGCGATCCTGAGAATGGGTTATTTGTACAATACTTAAATGCCGGGAAAGTGCCGGGCGCCAAAACCATTGACGATGTAAAAGCGTTCTATTTAGCACAGGTTCCGCTCGGGAAAGGTTGTTCTCCTGTTGATGTTGCAAAGGCCGTTTTTTATGCAATCGATCAGGAAAACGAAACCGGACAGGCAATCCCTGTTAGCGGCGGGCAAATAATGTTGAATTAAAAATAGCAAAACACGAAGTCACGAAGACACAAGTTTGCTTCGTGACTTAGTGTCATTGTGTTAAAATAAAATTATGAAAACAAAAGCAGTAAGATTATACGGGAAAAGCGATTTGAGATTGGAAGAATTTCAACTTCCACAAATCAAAGACGATGAAATTTTAGCGAAAGTTGTAAGCGACAGCATTTGCATGTCGAGTTACAAAGCAGCAACGCAAGGTACTGACCACAAACGGGTTCCAAACGATGTGGCTCAAAATCCAATCATTGTTGGTCACGAATTTTCAGGCGAGATAGTGGAGGTTGGTTCAAAATGGCAACACAAGTTTAAAGCGGGTCAGAAATATTCGATTCAACCTGCCATTTACTATGAAGGTGGACCGGTTGGCGTGTTAAGTGCTCCCGGATATTCTTACAAATATATTGGCGGTGATGCCACTTATGTGATTATCCCAAAAGACGTTCTTGACCAGGATTGTTTGCTTGCCTACGACGGACCAGGATTTTATCCTGCGTCATTATCCGAACCGCTGAGTTGCGTAATCGGTGCAATGCATGCAAACTATCATACAACACCGGGTTCGTATATCCACCAAATGGAAATTGTACAGGGTGGTAAAATGGCCATTTTGGCAGGGGTTGGACCAATGGGATTAGCGGCAATTAATTATGTTGTAAGTCGCGAAGACCGCAAACCTTCACTTTTGGTTGTTACAGATATTGCACAGGATCGTTTGGATCGTTCAGCAGAAATTTTCCCGGTTGCTTGGGCAAAAGAAAACGGTATCGAACTAATTTATCTGAATACGGGTAATGTTGAAAATCCTGTTGAAAAACTAATGGAAGTTTCTGGTGGAACGGGTTATGATGATGTATTTGTGTTTGCACCAGTAACTCCGGTTGTGGAACAGGGCGATGCAATTCTCGCACACGACGGTTGTCTTAACTTTTTTGCGGGCCCATCAAATCCTGAATTTTCGGCCAAACTGAATTTCTATAACGTGCATTATGCCTACACTCACATTGTTGGAACTTCGGGCGGAAATAACGACGATATGGTTGAGGCTCTCGATTGCATGAGCAAAGGACTTGACCCTGCCGGATTGATTACGCACGTTGGTGGACTGAAT
>JBFHJA010000189.1:0-8107 GCA_041596165.1 Draconibacterium sp.
CGGTTTTTCATCTTTTTTAAAACCGATAATTTTTGCCTGACCCGTAACATCAAACCGTTCATCATTTATTGTAATGGTGCTGTGCCCCTGATTTCTCTTTGTTAGAAGTGTCCATCGCGGACAATCCTGACAATGGCCGGCGAGGTTAAACCCAATTTTATTCAACAAATAATACTGTTGATTCCCAGGATCCAATACCCAACGAACGCCATTTAAATCGAAAATAAATGTTCCTGCGTCCATGTTTCCGTGGCTCAGGTTTGCTCTTCCTCCTTTAACTGCAAGAAAAAATTGATTTGAATTGTTTTTTTCATCTCTGAAAACCGCTACCGGATTCGATCCGTTTCCGTGCCAAACGGCAGGTAATCGACTCATTTTTTGTTGATTGTATTGAGACAGCCAAACCAGCGCAAGACCTGCAAAACGACCAGCATCTTTTGGATTTTCATAGAATGATTTATCGAAATAAATTCCATCGCCGGATTTTGCAGCAAACCATGTTCGTAATACAGAATCGTCGCCATCTTTTTTATCGCCCGAATCGGCAAAATTGAAAAAATACCCTGAGGGCGCAGTTACATGCAAATTAAAAACTGCACTTTCCATAAACCCCGGGCTTTGGGATATTCCAAAATCGGTTCCAAAAGCTGTAGTTAAAGTATTTGCGGCAATTACAGAATAACCGGTTCCATAACCCCAATAGGTTGGTCCTTCAGGATAAATACCGTCAGGCGCATACTCTTTTAGCGAATTGGGCAAATTGTCGAGGCCGCGTGAAATTGTTTTAGCTGCCAGATCCGGATTTACATCGGCAATGGCCAGTGAGGCGGCAATCATTCCACCGTGGCAAACTGCATTCCAGTTGTTATTTCCGTTAATCCAGAACATACGTTCTCCCCCTTCATTAAAACTGGGAATAATTCCTTTTTCAATGAGGGAAGTTTTCGCCAGATTAACAGTTTCATTTGGAAGCCACTTCCCCACCCAATCAACTGCAATTGAAACAGCCAGCGACATTTCGGCAATGTCGAGAAAGTGCTGTGGATTCCAGTCTTCAAAATTACATACTGCCTTTAATTCGGCATCAATGCGATTTAAAATGACCGGATTTTTATCGATTCGGTAAACCATACACAAAACCGTCATCCTTTCCACCATTTCCCTGGAAACAAAAAGTAGCCGAAATCCTTCAAGTTCACGTTTCAAAAATGGTTTTGTTAGAATTGTATCCGATTCGAGTTTCAAATACGAATAATAATTCTGTACCAGCGGATTGGATTTTAATTTCTTTTTTAACTCCTTTTCAATTTGCGGAGTTAAAATGAGTTTTGGCGATTTTTTTGAGAGGTGCTTTTTTAAGTACTCTGTTGTAACCGGATTAACAAGTTTCACCTCATTTTCGTGACTTTGCGAAAATCCGGTTTGGAACAAAAACAGAAGCGAACATATTATGCCGGTATTTATAAAGCGGTTTATTTGATTCATTTTTAAAATTTTAATTTTCCGAAAGACGAACCGCTAATTTCACTTTATCTCCGTTAATTGTCCATGCCGGAATTCGAATTTCGATTCGTTTCAGGTTATCTTTTTCAGCATCGAGATAATGTGGTGGCGGATTTAATGAAATCACAGACATTGTAAGTTCGGGATGTGACAGAATTTCAACTTTCAAACTTTTTCCGTTCTGCATTAAAATGGCACCACCTTTTACTATTTGTACGTCAGCCTGTGTCATCATTTGCCAGGTAATCAGTTTCGTTTCTTCCGAAATCCCGAATATATCTTCAATCTGGAGTGACGTTGGACTGTCTTTTACAAATTTCCGTTCGGCGCTTTTTAATTGTCCCTTAAAAGTTGGTGTCATATCAATTGTTGCCTCCGGTTTTTCTCCGGTTTTAAAATCAACAATTTCAGCCATTCCATCAACTACATGCAATTGGTTATTAACAGAAATTGTGCTGTGACCAAAATTGTTTTTGTTTAGCAATTTCCAACGACCACAGTCCTGGCATTTGCCCCATAAATCAAATCCGGTTCGTTCAATCGGTCCATAACTTCTGTAATTTCCGGGATCGATACTCCAGCGAACTCCGTTTAATTCGAACACAAACGAGCCACCATCCATGTTACCGTGATTCACCGTTCCGCGTCCGCCTTTTCCCCCAAAATAATATTGATGTGGGTCATTTTCATCACCGGTAAAAAATACCACCGGATTTGCGCCATCACCTTTCCATGCCGTCGGAATACTGACTTCACTCTTTTCTTCGTATTGCGCCATCCAAACCAACGAAACTCCCGCCAATCGCGACATTTTCCCCATTTCTTCGGGAGATATAAGAAATAAATCTTTTTCGAAAAATGTTTTATTTCCGGTTTTTGCGGCAAACCATGCAAGCGTAAAATCGCCTGATGTGCTCCGCCGATCGCCACAATCGGCAAAATTGTACAACATTCCTGACGGAGCATTTGATAATACCCTAAAAACGGCACTTTCCTTTAATGCCGGGTAATCAGCAATTCCAAAATCGGTACCAAAAGCACTTTCAAACATGGCTGCTGTAACAACTGTAAACGAAGTTCCATAGCCCCAGTAGGTTGCACCTTCGGGGTAAACTCCATCGGGGCCATATTCGTTAAGTGCATTTGCCATTCCGTCGATTGCGCGGTGAATGGTTTTGGCGGCAAGTTCGGGTTCCTGTTCAGCAACTACTATGGAAGCAGCAATCAAACCGCCATTGCAAACCTGGTTCCAGTTGTTATTGCTATAAGCCCAACCTGGATTGCTGCCATCTGTGGGCCAGCCCGGTTTAATTCCCTTTTCAACCAGTGATTTTTTTGCCAGTTCTACAGTTGATTTTGGCAAATCTTTTCCTGTCCAGTCGATAGCGAGCGCAATTGCAAGCGACATTTCACCCACATCGAGAAAATGTTTTGGGTTCCACGAAGGAAAATTACAGGCTGCAATTACTTCTTCATTTATCCTGTTTAACATGCGGGAATCGTTTTCAATCCTGTAAACCAGTGCCAGCATGTTTATGCGGTGCAGCATGTCCCGCGAAATATCGAGCTGATTATTTTGAGTTCTCTGCTCCATAGGAATATCAAGGTTGATAATGGTTTTATCGAAAACCTTTTCAGCCTCAATTTTTATGGCTTTGTAAACATTTTGAATAACAGGATCAGTCTTGAGTTTTTCCTTTAAGACCTTTTCAATCTCTTTGTTTAAAACCAACCTGGGAGATTGTTTTGAAAGATTCTTTTTGAGATATTCAGTAGTGAATGGATTGTGAAATTTAAATCCCACATTTTGCTGACCGAAAGTTGAGACGGTTAAAAAAATAAAAACCAGAAAAAACATGATTTTTAGCTGATGCAATAGTTTTAATTTTTTCATTTTTTATCCATTTGATTCTAAACAATTTCTGACTGCTTCGACCTTAATAAATTCCGCTATCATCCTGGTAATCTGTTGTCACTAATAGAAATGTGGCTAAAGCCAAGAACAAAGCCACTACTTTTGTCCGTCGGTTGAATCCGACGGCAATTTCCAATAAAAAATCCCCTGCAATATTTTCAAATTAAAAATTAACAAGGCGAATCTTTCCTTTATTGCATTTGGCTTCAGCCACATTTTCTATTTTTTATTCCCCTGATAATCTCACTTTCAACATTCCCTTTCCGTTTTCAAGCGTCCATGCAGGAATGCGGATTTCAATGCGTTTCAGACCTTCAATTTGGCGGTCGAGTTTCATGGGTGCCGGGTAAAGTGAAACAACAGAAAGCGCCAAATCAGGATGTGTTATATTTTCAAGTTTTAATGTTTTACCATTTTGTTTTAGGATTGCACCACCTTTAACGATTTCAATATCAGCAGTTGTCATCATTTGCCAGGTAATTGATTTTGTGTTATCGTTTGTTTCGAAATTATCTTCAATCACGATGGAAGTTGGACTGTCTTTTAAGAATTTACGTTTTGCACTTTTCAGCATATCTCCATAAACTGCTGTTAAATCAAAGCTAGCTTCAGGATTGTTGCCTTCTTTAAAATTGAGTAGCGGGGCAAAACCATTGTTAATAAAGAGTGAGTCATTTACTGTGACCGTGCTGTGACCATAATTATTTTTTGTAAGCAAAGTCCAGCGTTGGCAATTCTGACAGTTTCCCCACAAATCGAAACCTGTTTTTTCAAGGTCGTGGTAGCCCTGATTTCCCGGGTCGATGCTCCAGCGAACGCCATTCAGTTCAAAAATAAACGAACCGGCATCCATGTTTCCATGACTTGTTGTTGCACGCCCGCCTTTTCCGCCAAAATAATAATTGTGAGTGTCGTTTTCATCGCCTTTAAAAACTACGATTGGGTTTGAACCATCACCTTTCCAAACAGTTGGCATTTCTACATCGGCTTTTTCAACATACTGCGAAACCCAAACCAAACCAGCTCCTGCCAATCGGGAGATTTCATCGTTTTTACCGTCATTTACTATCGGTCGTAAAAAGCGTTCTTTTTCAAAAAACTCTTTATTTCCGGTTTTTGTGGCAAACCAGGCCAGAATGATATCGCCGCTTTCGCTGCGTTTGTCGCCACAATCAGCAAAATTGAAATACCAGCCAGAAGGTGTATTCATCAAATATCTATAAACTGCACTCTTTTTAAAAGCCGGGTAATCGGCAATTCCAAAATCGGTACCAAAGGCACTTTCGAGCATGGCAGAAGTTACAACTGAAAAGCTTGTTCCGTAACCCCAATACGTTGAACCTTCAGGGTAAACACCATCGGGACTGTATTGAACCAGTGCATACACCATTCCGTCCAGAGCACGGCTGATAGTTTTTGCTGCCAGTTCCGGATCTTTTTCGGCAATGGCAATGGAAGCGGCAATCATTCCACCATTGCATACCTGATTCCAGTTGTTGTGGCCTTTTACCCAACCTGTATTTCCTTTTTCGTTGTAACTTGGTTTAATACCTTTTTCGATTAAAGCGTTTTTCGCCAGCTCAATGGTAGATTTTGGAAGTTTCCCTGCTGTCCAGTCGAGCGCAAAAGCCACTGCCATTGACATTTCTGCCACATCGAGATAATGAGAAGGATTCCAGTCGGAAAAGTTACAAACAGCAATTACTTCATCGTTTATCCTGGCTAGTATAACCGGGTCTTTTTCAATCTGGTAAACCATCCCCAAACTATTGATACGAGAAAGCATTTCGCGGGAAACACCAAGCAAACGTCGACCTTCGAGTTTACGTTCAAGCAATGGTTTTTTCTGAATTTCAACGGCATTTGCCTGAATCGCCTTATACAGATTCTGGGTTACAGGATCGGTTTTCAGTTTATTCCTTAACTGTTTTTCGATTGTTGAATTGAGTACCAAACGGGGCTGCGATTTGAGCAGGTTCTTTTTGAGATACTCAACTGTAATTGGGTTTTCGAGTTTTTGAGGTTCCTTTTCCTGTGCAAAAACAGGGGAAATGATTGCCAGACAAAGCAGGCAAATTAGAAAATTAATTCTTGTTCTCATTTTAGTTGGATTTTAAATTAAAATTATTGCATTATAATATATTTCTCATCACTTATTTTTTGTTGTTCGGGTTTTGAGTTACCTGTTAAAGTATTGCCTTCCGTTTTTATATTTTTTGTCGAATATGATTCAATAGCAAATCCGTTATTGTAATGAATTAGATTATCTGAAACATCTATATTTTCAGATCCTTTTGATAAAAACTCAGCCATCACACCAGTTTTGTCATTGTTTTCTATTAAACAACCTCCAACTGTTATGCCTGCTGATTCGGTTATCAGACAACCATAATGTGCATTTCTTGCAATTTCGCAATTTTGGATTTTCCCGTTTTTGCAAGCTGTTAAAGCAATGCCGCAACCATGAGGCGAAGTAACAAGGCGGCAATCTTTCACTTCAAAATTTACACAGTGAGTTAACAGTAAATTGTGTTGCAATTTTGGTCCGGGCACCACATCAGCACCATTTTCACTAAAATCGCAGTTCAAAATTTTAACATTTTCAGCACCACTGATATAAACACCGTTGTATGTGCAATTTCGAACTGTAATATTTTGCAAAGTGATATTTTTCATTTCGCCTTCGTACTGCCCCAAAAACATAATGCCCCCCCTGTTTGCCCTGCTGCGAAAAGATCTTCCACTGTTAGGATCGGAACCGGGTTCTGGACTTGAAGCGCCTTCAATCACCAAATCGCGAATTGTAACGTTACTCATATTGCTTTCGGCGTTTACCATTGCATCGCGACCTGCTTCAGGATCGAGAAAAATAACAGTTTCCTGTCCTTCTCCTGAAATTGTAATTCCGGAAGGAACTTCCAACTTGCCCGAAATTTTATGTATTCCGGCAGATAAAATTACCCAGGCATTTTGACTAGCGGCTTTTATCAGCGCCTCTTGAATTTGTTCGCCCGGCTTTATAATGATGGCTTTCTCAGGAACTTTTGTTGAAGCTTTTTCCAAAGCTCCGGCTGGCCATGCAATTTTTGAAGGATCGGGTTTGCCTTTTGAAACAACTGGTTTTCCGGATGGAGCCCTTAACGCTGTAAGCACACTTACAGTAGCTGTTGAACGTATGGAATCGGCTGCCTTTTTTGTAAACGGAACATCAATTCCCTGGGAAATGTAGTGTCTATATACAACTTCGTAATCGTCGCGAAGTTTTTTTGCCCGTTCAGATATTTGTCCATAAGATTGTGGTTTTTCACCCAACAAAAAACTTGCTGTATATTCAAAACCCAGTGCAATCCGGTTATTTGCCAATGAGAATAAATCAACGCCCTGAGTCCATGCTGTTTGTGCCGCACCCGCAAATTCTCCCAACCCAAGCTGAACATGTGCCTGATCGCGCATAGTTTCCTGACATTGACCACTTGGATAAATATATTTAAAAATACTGCCGTTAACCGGTCCGTATAAAAAATGGCTGATGGCATTGTCGAACATTTCCTGGTTATCCGTATAAACTGCTATTGCAAGAATTGTGTGAATAATTGCCCCGTCCCAATTGCCATTCGCCTTCGGGAAGTAATACCTGATTAATGGATAATAAACCGTCATCAGCATGTGGCTAAAATTTTCCTGATCCACCGTTTTCCATCCCGATTCTGTTGTTCTTAGGATTTCAGCTGCATTACAAAGTTGATGCCCAGTCCAGGCTGCAAGTAATTTAGCGTCATTATAATCAAAATCCCAGATAACCGGCGACCATTTATTCAGGATTTCCATAGCTTTTTCGGAATACGCTTTATCTTCTGTAATGTACCAAAGCAGTGCACATTGGTATGCAATCTCAGCGCCTTTTCTCAAATCGTCACCGCCAATATTTGGCTTTCCATACGGTCCGCGCAAAACATGAGTGTGGGCTTTTACTTTAAAATCCAAATCGGTATTTGTCACTAAACTATCGAAGGCATTTTTCCAGGGCTGTTCACCATTTAAAACCTGTTGTTTCATGTAATTCAGGTCCTCACGGGTTTGGTGTATGCCGGGGTGTACAAAAGATTGCGCTTTTAAAGCATTTGTAAACAATACTATCAGCAGAAAAAACAGACTTATTCGTTTTATAACCATTGTATTTAGTTTAATTCAATTTGTACGATAACTTTCTTTCAATTCCCTTTTCCGACAGGATTAGGTTTATTCCATTTGAATTTCGTGAGAAATCCCTTATTTGAATATCAGGAACTGAATTTTTATAAGGAACTACTAAAGTTACAGATGATATTTCTTTATCCCTACTTTTTTTCTTTAAACGGAAGCAAAATGCAGGGCGCGGTTCTTTTTTTGTGTATTCAAAAGAAACCTTGCCTTCTTCTTCCATCAATTCCAATCCTTTTTGTTTTTGGGATTGAACATATACATTCCAACCATCAGAAAAATTAGTGTGAACTGAATTTAACTCGTGGTTAAAAACCGCATCACCTCCACCCGGGGCGAGTTGGAAATGAATATCAATTTCTCCGGTGGCAGTTCCGGTAGCTTCGTCAACAATAACAAAATATTTTTTATCGATAAAAAACACAGAACGGCGATGAGCGAGGTTTTCATAGCTTTGATTCTCAACAACAAGAATATCGAGATTTTCAC
>JBFHJA010000190.1:0-8093 GCA_041596165.1 Draconibacterium sp.
CCTTGCTCTGCCAGTAATAATCCCAAATTCAGGTTGGCAGCTTCGTTTTCAGGATCCACAACAAGTACTTTTTTCAGGTTTTCCTCTGCTTTTGCCGTATTGCCGACATAAGAATACAGAACACTGCTGTTAATTAATGGCATCAATGATTCAGGATATAAACGGGCAGCATTTTCATAAGATTCAAGCGCCTTGTTTGCATCGCCCTGGTTTTGATAAAATATGCCAAGATTATAATGTGAACTCCAGTCGTCGGGGCGAGAAACCACCGATGTCATGTATTCCTGAGTTGCTTTTGCTACCAATTCACTTTCAACGCTAGTAAACTGTTCTTTAGGGAAAAGCGCCAGCGAACTGGCTGCCGAAATCCGCACAAGACGAATTTCATCGGTACATGCCTGAAGCAGGGCAGTTTTAGCCTCGATACTGACATTCCCGTTTAATTCTGCAGCTGCTGAAGCCCGCACAAGTGGTGACTTACTTTTTAATGCATTAATCACAGTAGGCCATTTTTGATCTTTATTGCAATTGCTCAAAGTTCTAATAAAGGAAGCAATTACAACTTCGTTTAAATCTTCTTTTGCTATGTGTTCAAGTATTTTATCCAGGTTCGTCCAATCGTTTAATCGTGCACTTTTTAATAATTCTGCCCATTTCATCGTTTCTTCCTGGTAATTGCCATTTTTCCGTTTCTTCACAATGTTGTTTGCCCATTCGGCTGATTTATCAGTATGGCACATGTTACAGGCGTTTGGCGAATCAAACTTTATTGTTGCTTCGGGCATTGGTGGTCGGAATGAATGATCGCTGCGATTCATGTTCCCAAAAACAGTTTTGGGCATGTGGCAGTTAATACAAATTGCCCCCGGACTTCCGGCTTTGTGTCCAGAATGTGCAACAACGTCAGCGACCCTTTCCTCGTGACATTTTTTACAAGCATCGTTGGGGTTGTCTTTAAATCTGTCTCTTCCACTGGAAGTATGACACATTACACAATGCATCTGTCCGTTATCATTGCACACATTCATCATCCAGCCTGTGTAGGTATAATTTTCGCCAAGGTCGCGACCATCCGGATAAAAATCAGCGTTATTTAGCACTGTTAAATCGTAATTATCAAAAAACTTGTCACCAGGCATATAACTCGGTGTAATTGGGTGCATTTTAGCATGGCATGGAGCACACGACCAATTGTGCTGTTCAGGTGTAAATACTGAGGTTGATATCAATCCAAGTTCCTTTTGTATTTCGCCTTCTTTAGCATTCTTAAAAATACGGACATGGTTACCGCTTGGTCCGTGGCAAGTTTCACAGTTGATACCCGGTTCACCCCAGGTTGAATTGTAAGAATCCGATGCCAAATCGAAATTCGTTTCCAACTGGCTGACATGGCAACTGTAACATGATGAGTTAAAATTATACATCCTGTCTTTCCAGGGAAGTGCCTCATCTGCCATTCCTTCAGGAAAATGGCGGATAGCAGATTGTGGATTATTGTACCACGCTTTATCGTTCAAATTGTATGCAAGCGGGATAGTTTGCAGTTTTCCTTTTTCTAAGGGCGTAAGAAAATAGTAAACATTTTTTCCTCCCAAAACCCATACAACATCATAGTTTTTTGTATTTCCACCATCCGTTTCAATCATTGTAATTGTTGAATCGCCAATGGTAATTTTATAGGTTTTATTTTCAAGTGAAAAAACCTCGCTTTCTGGTAAGTTTTCATTTTTAACAAATTCTGCATTAACAGGTTGCATCGCTTTTCCGTGATGCGAAGGAGACCATAAATCATAAAACTTTTCGTGGCATTCAATGCAACTCCCCGATCCCACATATTCGTTTTCCATATTCTGCGAATTCTGTTTTTTTGTGCATGAAACAGCAAAAAAAACAACAACGCTCAAAAGCAAAACCCAATTTCTATTTTTCATATTTCAACATTAATACATTACAAATATTGCAAAAATTTAGTAAAGAATTAGTTAAAATCCGTTCACTGAAAGACCAACACCTGTATCGAACTCAAAATGAGGTATTTTTAAATACATCTATACAAAGTGCTGTTTTCATGATTGTATCTGACAATAAAAATTGACGATTAGAAATAAAACTATTAACACATCATATTTTAAACAGTAAAAACTATTTTAGCAGAAACAAAAATCACAGATAGTTATGAAATTAGGAATACTTCGTGAAAACAAAATACCAATCGACAAACGTGTTCCATTAACTCCTGAACAATGTATTGAAGTTCAGCAAAAATTTCCGGATGTAAAAGTAGTTGTTCAGCCCAGCAAGGTGCGTTGTTTTAACGATTCGGAATATGAAACTCTAGGGATTCAGGTTAGTGAGGATCTGAGTGATTGCGAAATCATTTTAGGAGTTAAAGAGGTAAAGCCTGAAAATTTTCTTGCCGGTAAAACATATTTGATTTTTTCTCATGTCATAAAAAAGCAAGCTTACAACAGGAATTTGCTTCAGGCAGTTTTAGAAAAGAAAATTCAGTTACTTGACTATGAGGTTTTAACCAATCGGGAAGGAATCAGGATAATTGGCTTTGGCCGATTTGCCGGATTGGTTGGGGCATACAGCGGAATTAGAGCTTATGGTTTAAGAAACAAATTGTTTGAATTGAAACCAGCACATAAATGCGAGGATTTGGCTGACATGTTTGAACAATTGAATTTGATTGACTTGCCACCCGTTAAAATAGCCGTAACTGGAAATGGCAGGGTTGCAAATGGGGTAATTGAAATTCTTGATCATTTAAATATTATGCGTTTGTCGCCCGATAAATTTCTTGAATTAAACAAACCATCCTCCCCTGTATTTGCGCAACTGCTGCCCGGCAACTATGTTCACAGAAAAAATGGATATGAATTTGATTTATTTCATTTCTTTACTCATCCCGCAGAATATGAAAATGCGTTTATCCCCTTTGCCAAGTCAACCGATTTATTGCTGGCATCAGCATATTGGGATCCAAAAGCTCCGATTTTATTTAGTGCTGACGACATGAAAATGCATTCTTTCCGTATTTCAGTAATTTCTGATATTACCTGCGATATTGAAGGTTCAATTCCTTCAACAAAGCGTGCATCTTCTATTGATGAACCATTTTATGATTATAATCCGGAAACAGAAGAACTTGAACCGGCGTTTACCTCAAAAAAGAATATTACAGTTCAGGCAGTTGATAATTTGCCTTGCGAACTACCCAAAGATGCTTCACTCGATTTTGGACAAAACCTGATTAACAAAGTTTTCCCAAGTCTTTTCGGTGAGGATACAGATGGTATTATTGAAAGGGCAAGTATTACTAAAAACGGGAAGTTAACTCAACGATTTGAATATCTCCAGGATTTTGCTGACGGTAAACAATAAAAAAAGCCATTCGCTGCTAACGAATGGCTTTATGGGATAATCCCGATTTGATTTATATAAACATCTGTAAAACAGACACAAATATCAATTATATTTTTAGTTTATCATCAGCCCGTTTGGTTACTTTACTGCCAATTAAAGCGTAGAATAACAAGTATGCCAAACCACCAAACATTACCCAATAACTTGGAATAAATCCGGCAATGTCAGCAATCCAGTTTTGAAGCAAAGGCAAGAGACCTCCACCACAAACCATTACCATAAAAATACCGGAAGCTGCAGCCAAATATTTACCTAAGCCTTCCACTGCCAGGTTGAAAATACCACCCCACATAATTGAAGTACACAAACCCACCAATACAAGGAACATAGCGTTAATTGGAACTTCAGCCAAACCAAAAGAAAGCATACCTGTGGCAGTTCTTTGCATTACAGGTAAATCGACCATTGTTGAGGTTGGAAAGAATATTGCAGCAAGAACAAAAACCAAACCAACCAATGAAGCTACCGACAACATCGTTTTACTTGAAACTTTACCTCCAATGGAAGCCCCAATTAATCTACCTGCTAACATCAGTAACCAGTATGTACCGCCAACAAATCCAGCAGTAGTTGGACCAATTTCAGGCATTTCAGAAAGCCAGAAGAACATTGTTCCAGGAACTCCGACTTCAACACCTACATAAACAAAAATACCAATGGCTCCTAAAATAAAATGACGGAATTTCATAGCCCCCGACATTAAATCTTTTAATGGTTCTTTGGCATATTCAATGCTTGGCTCAGGAATTCTTACTCCAAGTAAAACAAAGAAAACCAATGCAAAGATTCCCATTGCAATGTACATTACCGGAAATATATCGGTAATTTGAGCTTTTGTTGCTTCTCCAATTAAAATACCTACAAATGCAGGAGTAATAGTAGCCATTACCGAGTTGAAAGAACCTCCAACCTGAATTAACTGGTTACCTTTGTTACCACCTCCGCCTAAAGTATTAAGCATTGGATTAACAACTGTATTTAACAAGGTCATTGAAAAACCTGCTACAAATGCTCCTAAAAGATAAATAGTAAAAGCTGCTTCCTGACTAACATGACCAGAAAGAAACTGAATTCCTACACCAATAAATCCAACTGCAATAGCAATTAGTGCAGTCTTTTTATATCCAATTCTTTGAAGAAGTAGACCACCGGGAATCCCCATAACTGCGTATGCAATAAAGTTTGCTGCGTTACCTAACATCCCCTGGAAGTTACTAACTCCAAACTGAGATTTTAACACAACACCCATTGGTGCAGCCAAATTGGTAACAAATGCGATCATACCAAAAAGTAAGATCATCATAATAATAGGTACCGTGTAATTTTGATTTTTAGCTTCCATAAATGATTTTTAATTGATTTTTGTTGAAAAAATTTATTTTATGTTATTTAAATTGGTTTATGTTATTATCTACTGATTAGGTAAAAATTGAATCAATTGTAGCATTCTGTTGGCAAAGATAAAATAACGTATCTAATAGCCATCTTTTATGCATTTTTTTTGTTGTACCAAAAAAATTTTCAGTTGAAACGATTTAAAATTTCTACAATTCAAGTTTAACCGCACCTTTTGCCCTGATAAACAACTTGTGGCAAGTTCCTATGCCATAAACATGCTCCAGTGTTTTCACATATTCATCCAATTTATCTTGAGGAACAAAAGCCTGAATTGTACCACCAAATCCTCCGCCATGAACACGCCATGCACCACTTCCTTTCAATACCATTTCACTTAGTGCCAACGCAAGTGAAACAACCTGATCATCTTTATGAACTACATCGAAAATATTCTGGTTGTACATGTATGAACTATAACCTGATTCAACTACCATTTTAAGGAAAGCTTGAAAATCGTTTTTTTCTAATGCCGCAACCTGTTCAACAACCCGTGCATTATCACCTTGAAAATGATAAGCACGAAGTATAGCCCTATCGCCTGTTTTTTTACGGATTTCAGGAATTTTCGCAACAATTTGTTCCATTGTTACTTCCCTCAAAACTTTTGCGCCCAATTGAGCTGCTACAGATTTCATTTCAGTTGGCAAAGATGCATATTCAGCCTGCGATGCGGCATCATCATGACCTCCGCCGACATCGGTAATTACTAGTGCAAAACCTGTCGAAACAAAATCAAAATCAACTTCTTTAACAATAGGTTTAGCAGGATCTTTAAAATCAATAGTTATCAATCCACCCACAGAACAGGCAGTTTGATCCATTAAACCACAGGGTTTTCCAAAATAATTGTTTTCAGCCCACTGACCAATAATTGCATTTTCAACGGCACTCATTTTTCCATCGTTGAAAAGTTCATTCATAATAGCTCCTACTAAAACTTCAAAGGATGCTGACGAACTTAAACCGGAACCTTTTGGCACCCTACCTTCAATACAAGCATCGAAACCGCCAATTTTGTAACCGTTTTCCTTCATTTTTGCGGCTATACCTTTTACTAAAGAAGTAGAAGTGTAATACTCCGATTCAATAGGTTCAAAATTCGTAAGTTCAACCTGAAACTCAGGGTATCCGGCTGATTTTATGCGAATTGTATTTGTTCCGTTAGCTGCCGCAACTGCAATATTATCGAGATTAACAGCACCGGCCAAAACCCGGCCAAAATTATGATCTGTATGGTTTCCGCCGATTTCTGTTCGTCCGGGTGAACTAAATAACTCTACGTCGTTCACTCCATAAACCTTTTCAAAATCGCCCATTAAACCTGCATACCTTTCAGACTGTTCTTTTAAAACCTTGGCATCGGTACCATATAATTCATTGAATAACGGATTATCCCCTCCGTTAATCTTCTCAATCAAACTGCTAATTTTTGTCATAATCTTTTATAATTCAATTTAATACTATCAAATTCATTGTTTTTTTTTACTTCTCTTTCAGTATTTCTAAGCTCGTTTTTAACTGGTAGGTACTAGTTGGTACAAATATAAACTTTAAATGTATTTTCAAATATGTTAAAATGATGTTACAAAACAACTTTAAACTACAAACTATTTCGGATAATCAATTTCGATGGGTTTCGAAAATACCCTGTTTTTTTGTTTAAAACCATAGCAGCCAGCGATTTTCCCATTTCTACAAAGTCTGTTGAAATTGTTGTAATTCCGCCCGCAACAACCTCTTTGAGCACTGTATTATTGAATGAAACAATTCCAAATTTTTTCCCAAGTTTATATTTGTAATCTTTCGCAATTTTCACCATTTCAACTAAATCGTTATCGGAAGTCAAAAAGTAAGCTTCGTATAATTCAGGTCTCAATCCTTCGAGTGATTTTACAACAAGGTGGTTAAAACCATTTTCCTTACAAAATCTTTCAAATCCCTTTACACGTTCAGCCGGTTCTTTCCCTCCTGTATTAACGAAAATAAGTTTTCTGTATTTCTTTAATAACCCTAGCCCCTGGTTTAAAGCATCAAAAAAATCATTTTCAAAGTCCTGATATAAAGTTGTGTACATCTTCAAATCCGGTTTTAAGCGATCCAAAATAAACACTTTTTCTTTCGGTAGCTTTGAAAGTAAATGACTCGTATTTTCAAAAGTTGCAGGCATAATAACATATGAAGTATAATTCCCTATACTTTCTGCAACAAGATTTTTAAATACTTTAAAGTTAAAATGATGAAAATATATATCCACTACACCCTTCCCTTTAAAACTGTTTATCAGCGAGTTGTATAAATCTTCTTTAAATGAATTTAATTCATCGAAAAGCACAAAAACATTTTCTTCATATGCAATTTCTGTTGTACTAACATAATATCCTTTACCAGGCTGGCTATGCATTACCCCTCTGGCCTTCAATTCGTTAAAAGCAAGCATTACCGTATCTCTGCTCAAATTTAAATTAGAACAAATCTGGTTTATTGATGGTACCTTATCTCCTTTTTTAAGTGATTTTTTTTCAATTGCAAATAAAACTGAGTTGACTATTTGCCTGTATTTTGGAAGCGAGGATTTTGTGTCAATTTTAATTATGCGTTTTACCATTGGTTAGTTAGATTATTACAAAATTATAAAGATAATTGATTTTAAAGGCATGTTTTAAAACACTACCAGTACCAACCAGTTCGCTTTTACTTTTTTTGCACCTTTGAATTTTTCACTTCAATAAATTTAAACATTCAACAAATGGAAATTGAAATAACATCTTTTGGACAGTTACACGATGGCAGCAATGTAAAACTTTTCGCTCTTAAAAATGACAATAAACTAGTGGTTAAAATCACTAATTACGGTGCAATAATTACAAGTATCGAAATGCCGGATAAAAGCGGTAATACAGAAAATATAGTGTGTGGCTTTGACCAACTCGAAACATACATTAGCGATGCATATTTGGAAAGCTACCCCTATTTTGGGGCTATTATTGGCCGTTTTGGAAACCGTATTGCAAAAGGACAACTTGAAATTGATGGGAAAACATACAAAATGGCAATCAACAACGGGCCCAACCATTTACATGGTGGAAAAGTAGGTTTCGACCGCAGGTTGTTTGATTTTGAAGCAATTGAAAACGAAAAAGAGATTGGTGTAAAATTAACCTATTTGAGTGTGGACATGGAAGAAAATTATCCGGGAAACCTGAAAGTGACCTGTATTTACACCCTTAACAATAAAAATGAATTGGGTATCCAATATCTGGCAGAAA
>JBFHJA010000191.1:0-8073 GCA_041596165.1 Draconibacterium sp.
GCCAATTCGCCCATTCCCTTTGTACTTAGGCGGTCAGCTGAAATACCAAATTTTACCATTGTACTTTTAACGGTTTGTGCACGTTCCTCTGAAAGTTTAAGGTTGCTGGCATCATCTCCATCGCTGTCGGTATGCCCTTCAACGCTGAATTTAAGGTCAGGATGGTCCTTCATCAGTTTTGTTATTTCATTTATAATTCCCATCGACTCTGGTTTTAGCGTTGCTTTTCCCGTATCGAAGCGTATTCCGCTGGCAATTATTTTTCCGTCCTGCAATACACGGTCATAATATTTAACTCCCCCTTCAGCAATCCTTAAATTTTTTATATAGTAAAGATTATTGTTACGGGCATGATAACTGTGCAATGAAAGTCCTTTGGGATCAAAATCAATTCTTGGTAAATTTATCATACGTGTTTCGTCAATGTATCCTTTTAGTTTTCCGTTTGTATAGGCTATTGCAACATGTATCCATCGTCTTTTTTCCAGTTTTTTTTCGTCAGGAAGCCTGCTCGATGATCTGCCAAAACTCATCTCGTAATATTTTATATTAAAAAAAGTATAGCCTGTCGGGCTGCCTGATTTTTGGTTTTTTCTGTCGTATAAATAGACCACAAAATTGTCTTCCCCGCAGTACAAATCAAATTCAATGGTAAATATATCCGGGAGATAATCTTCTTTGGAATTTTTCATGTATGGTAAAATAGTTGGTGCACCATCATGAAACATTATCACATTTTCACCACCAAATTCAGCTATTTCAACATTTCCACGCAATAAATCCCAACGCGAGGGGAACTCACCATTTTCTTCACTTAACAGATTATCCTCAAAAATAACCTTGTCGCCCGGTACAAAATCATATTTCGCCCAGTTCAGGGTAGGTTTTTCTTCCTGGTCTGATTCCCTAACCGAAGAACTTGCTGTTTGCTCAACTTGTTGCTGCGTCTCTTTTACAGTCTCTGTTTTGTCTTTGTCTTTGTTTTTCTTTTTTCCAAAAAGGCCGCCAATTCCTTCTTCAAGATTGTCAATCCCCTTGTCAATCCCTTTATCGATTTTTTTGTTGACACGCTGCGTACTTTCTTTTTTGGCTTCTTCCTGGGGATCGATAATCTGTGCGCTTGTGCATATGCAAATCAAAAAAAACAGGGTTGTAAACAGAAGAATTAGTTTCGTTTTCATTTTATAAATCTTTTTTGTTTCGTTAACTCATTGAATTTGTTTATAGCCTGCACCCGGTTAAATACTTTGAGCTTTTTATATATTTTCTTCAAATGAAATTTTACAGTGTTTACAGTAATTCCAGTTTCTCCCGAGATTCTTTCATTCGAAAATCCTTTTTTTAATAATTCAAGAATTATCAACTCACTCGATGTAATTTTTTCGAATTCGTTCAATTGTTTTTTGTTTTTATTAAAATTACTGCAGAAACATGTTATGATGTACTACCCTTTTGGGTAGTTTATTACAGTCAGGAGTTATTTTATAAGGGTTTTTGAGACAGGTTATCCGGAAGATTTATAGCAATGTCGATTTTTGCAATGCCTGTACTCTGTTTTTTACATCGAGCTTAATAAATAGATTTTTGATATGAAATTTGACAGTATTTCTGGAAACAAATAGTTTGTTTGCGATTTCTTCATTTCCTATTCCGGTTGAAATCAATTCGATGATTTCAACTTCACGCGTTGTCAGACCATATTTTTCGGTAAGAATATCAACATGATTTTCATCTTTTTCATTTATTTCTTCCGGACCGGATTTTAACAGGTAATTTCTTATTTCAAGTTTCATTTGCTCTATACGGTGGTTTTTGTTTTTTATAATTAACAAACTTATACTTGCCCCGGCTATACTTAACAGAAGTAAGGAAATAAGAACAATCCATATTTTTCTCAGATTCTCGGTTTTTAATTGGTTGTTTTTTGCCAGCATATCAATTTCATATTGCGCTTTGCTATGTTTTGTTTCGTATTCATGCTGAATGTCCAGTTTTATCACTTTTCGCATGTATTCAATGTTTAATATGCTGTCATTCAATTTAATATATTCGGAAAGAAAAGAGTATGCAAGGTCGTGTTGCCCCATTTGATAATAAATATTATTAAGCAAAAAGGAAGCGTCCCGGAGTGTGTGCTTTTCATTTTTTTCTTTAGCCTTGTTATATACTTTTTTTGCGATGGCCAGAGCAATATCATACTTTTTTTGTTGTTCAAGCGCCATTGCCTTGTTTAACTCATATTTTGCCAGATTTGGACTGTTTATTTTTTCTGCGATAGATATTGCCTTGTTACTGTAATAAAGTGCAGAATCGCTCATTCCTGTTTTCAAAAATGTAGATGCCATATTATCATAAGTGTTGGCAACACCTTCCGGATAATTCAGTAATTTGGTGAGTTTCAGATTTTCCCTCATGTAAATGAGAGCACTGTCATGCTGACTCAGGTTACTAAATGCCAAAGCAATGTTATTCATTGTTTTATTGGTTTCCCATTTATTCCCGGTATTTTGGGTTATTGTTAGTTTTTTAAAATTATATTCCAGAGATTTTTTGTAATCACTTTCAAAAAAATAGGCATTGGCAATTGAACCATAAGCAATAGCCAGACCTGTAGTGTCGTTTGCAAGTTTCCACAATTTAAAAGCATCAAAATAAGCATCGATTGCAAGACTGAACAAGTACATATCTTTTAGAACATTGCCTTTGTTATTTAAGGCATTAGCCCATTGAATAGTATCTTTTAAAAAACGTGCTGTTTTGATTGCCTTATCCGATAATTCCAGTGCTTTTTCGTAATCACCTGCTTGTTTTTTCAGATAAATAATTGTGCCAAGTGCGGTAACTAATTCTTTGTTATTTCCTGCTTTCTGAAAATATCCAACACTAAGGTTACCTAATTCTTCTGCTTTTTTCGAATTTCCTTTGAAATTGTATAAATACGAAAGTCCCAAACTCGTACGCGCCTGACCAGTAACATTCTTTAATTCATTGTAAATTTGAAAAGCCTGCTGATAGTAATAATATGCACTGTCTTTTGGATTATATAAGGCAAGGTATGCTGAACCAATGGCAAGAGCTGCATCGGCTATACCCCTTTGATAATGCATTAATTTTGAAGCAGATAATGCCCGATGTGCAATTGAAATACTCCGATCTGTATTTTGTCGGGAATTGTAATAAGCTTCCCTTGTCAGAGAATCGATATAAATTGTATCAAATTCAAACGCTAATGTGCTAAAAGAAAAAACAAAAAAAATAACAGTTAAAATGCTTTTACATTTATGCAACGCAGCACTGATATTTCTGTTGTAACTCATTAAAACCGTAATAAAATACACTTATTAAGGTAACCTTTTTTTACCATATTCCCAATAAAATAAAGAACCGGAAGCATGTCTTCTTTTTATGAAACTGATTTTTAAATTCTAACTTTTATCAGTTTGTCGAATATATTTAAAACGGGTGGAATCCATTGTGTTTTTTTATTTTGTAATATTGAACCCAAATTTTAAAATTGCGGAATTATGTATATCGTTCATGTAAATGTTCATGTAAAGGAAAACTTTGTTGAGGAGTTTAAAATTCTGACTATTGAAAATGCGAAAGACAGTTTACTTGAATCAGGTATTGTACGATTCGATGTAATTCAGCAACATGACGACCCCACAAAATTTGTTCTTGTTGAAGTGTATAATTCGTTTGAAGATACAGCAAAACATAAATTAACCAACCATTACATGCGGTGGCGTGATGCGGTTTCAAATATGATGGAAGAACCCCGGTTAGGTGTGAAATTTTACAATGTATTTCCTGAAGACGAAGGATGGGAATAAACTTTCAATTTGCTACTTCTACACAAATCATTTTCGAAAATGGTTCGTTTAATAAAGTCCCCGGATTTATAGAAAATCTCGGGAGCAGGGTTTTAATCGTTTCTGGCAAAAATCAAAAACTGGCAATTCAGCTTTCCGAAAGGCTTATAAAACTGGAATTAACGTTCGAAATATTCAGTATCAATTCTGAACCAACAACTCATGATATTGAAAAAGGCACAACACTGGCACAAAAAACAAGGTGCAATGTAGTTGTGGGAGTTGGTGGTGGCAGCGTAATTGATTCAGCAAAAGCAATTGCTGCTTTGGCAACAAACACTGGCGAACTGACAGATTATCTTGAAGTTATTGGAAAAGGGCAGAAACTTGAAAAAGCCCCTCTTCCTTATATTGCTATCCCCACAACTGCCGGAACCGGCGCAGAGGTTACAAAAAATGCAGTGATTAAATCCACCGATCACAACGTAAAAGTTAGTCTTCGCAGCGATTTAATGTTTCCAACAATTGCAGTAATCGACCCGGAATTAACTTTAACGATGTCTCCTGAAATTACCGCAAGCACCGGCGTTGATGCACTTACCCACCTCCTCGAAACTTTTGTTTCCTGCCAGTCGAACCCTTTTATCGACATAATTTGCAGGGAAGGAATGACGCGAATTGCAAAATTTTTGGAACGTGCATTTATAAATGGCAACGATCTGGAAGCACGCGAAAATATGGCAATGGCAAGTATGCTTGGCGGAATGGCACTTGCAAATGTAAAACTTGGAGCCGTGCATGGTTTTGCCGGTCCGCTCGGAGGTATGTTTCCGATTCCGCATGGTGCAGTTTGTGCTTGTTTGCTTCCTGCCGTTATGGAAGTAAATATTGCCGTTTTAAAGGAAAAGAATTTTAAAAAGCAATTACTAAAATTCGATGAAGTTGCCCGTATTCTAACACAGAATACAAATTCAGTTGCACATGACGGTGTTTTCTGGGTGCAGGAAATGGTAAAAAAACTTAAAATTCCTTCACTATCTGATTTTCAGCTCACTCCTGTTTCGTTTCCAGAAATCATAGCAAAAGCCCAAAATTCAAGCAGCATGAAGGGAAATCCGGTTGAACTTGACAACAGACAATTATTTGAAATCCTAAATAAATCATTGTAGCCTTTTACATAGCTAGTGCTTGGTCAGAGAATTATTTTGTCGAATAAACCCTATCTTTGTACAACGAAAACATTTTAAGATATGATTGGAAGACTTTTTCATACTCCAGGGACAAAACAATTTAGTGTCAGACCACGATTTCACGACCCTGACAAGGAAGATAGGGACGAACGTGAACGGAGAATAAAAGAGGAATTGGGAATTGCAGATGAGAAACAGAAGGACTTAAAAAATTTCAGACCTCGGGTAAAAGGGCAATTCCGAAATCCGGATGCCTGGCAGTCAAAATCATCGGAGCCGGCACGAAGGGCGCAAAACAAAAGGTTAATCTGGTTATTCGTTATCCTTGCCCTGATTTTTTATCTGTTTTTCTACTCCGATTTTCTGTTTTAAAATCTTGCATCTCATAACCTTTTGTCTTTAAATCTTGCATCTCATAATATATTTGTCTATTACAAGTGAGTGATATAATTCAGTTATTGCCCGATTCGGTTGCCAATCAAATTGCAGCCGGCGAAGTTATTCAGCGGCCTGCGTCGGTTGTGAAAGAGTTGGTTGAAAACGCACTGGATGCAGGTGCCAATGAAATTACTGTTCATGTAAAAGATGCCGGACGAACGTTGATTCAAATCACCGACAATGGTTGCGGAATGTCGCCAACTGATGCACGAATGGCTTTCGAACGTCACGCAACTTCAAAAATTAGTTCTGCCAACGATCTGTTTTGTATCCGCACAATGGGTTTCAGGGGCGAAGCACTGGCATCAATTGCCGCCATTGCCGATGTGGAACTCCGCACAAAAAAAATGGAAGATGAAGTTGGTACTTTCATCCACATTATTGGTTCCGAACTAAAAACCCAGGAGCCAACTGCCGGAAACAACGGAACAAGTTTCATGATCAAAAACCTTTTTTTTAATGTACCCGCACGACGTAAATTTTTAAAAGGAAATACAACCGAAATAAAACATATTATTTGGGAAATTCAGCGGATTGCAATTCCAAACCCAGAGATTAAAATCTCACTTTTTCACAACAATTCGCCCATTTACGAACTTCCAAAAGCCAACCACCGAAAACGAATTGTCGACTTATTTGGCAAATCCATCAACCAAAGTTTGGTTCAGGTAAACGAAAAAACAAGCATTTTAAATATTTCCGGATTTGTTGGTCAGCCCAAATTTGCGCGAAAAACCATAGGCGAACAGTATTTTTTTGTCAACGGGCGATTTATGAGACATCCCTATTTTCACAAAGCAGTTATGCAGGCCTACCAGCAGTTGCTGCCACCCGACACATTTCCTTCCTATTTTTTATTTCTTGAAATCGACCCAGGAAATATTGATATCAATGTTCATCCAACAAAAACCGAAATAAAATTTGAAAATGAACGCGACATTTGGCAGATTATTCATGCTGCGGTGCGCGAATCTCTGGGAAAACACAATGTTGTCCCTTCCATCGATTTCGATCAAAGCGGGAACATTGATATTCCTGTTCCACAAAGATCGTTTGATAATATTCAATTCCCCGAAATCCGTGTAAATCCTGATTACAATCCGTTTGAAACAGGGAAAAGTGTTTCAATGGGAAGTTTTGCAAAAACTCCTGTTGAGAAAAAAAATCTCGATCGCTGGGAAGATTTATATACCGGAACCCAGTTGAAATTGAAGTCCGAACCTGAAATCGCCCCTGAAAATGATGACATACTTTTTTCGCAGACTCACGTTCAGTTTTCGGGTAAAAAAACGCTGCAGTTAAAACAAAAATATATACTGACACCCGTAAAATCAGGCTTAATGGTAATCGACCAAAAACGGGCACACGAGCGGATTTTGTTCGAAAAATTTATGGAAGTGCTGAAATCGGATTCGGTAGCCAGCCAGCAAATGCTTTTCCCACAAACCATTGAATTGAACCCGGCAGATGCAGCAATCCTTCAAAATATTTTGCCTGAATTGTTGTCACTTGGTTTTGATATCCGAGATTTTGGGAAAAATACTTTTATCATCAGCGGAACACCTGGCGTTTTAGATGTTTCATCTCCTGAGTTGATTGTTGAAAAACTGCTCGAAGAATACAAAAACTCGCCCGTTGACGCACGTTCAAAAGCAAAAGAACAAATTGCCATTTCACTGTCAAAGGCATCGTCATTGGATTACGGTACCGATTTGAAACAGGAAGAAATCGACCATTTAATCGACAATCTGTTTGCCTGTGCAACACCCAATTTTTCGCCCGAAGGGAAAAAGGTTATAACGATAATTCCGGTTACCGATATCGAAAAAAGTTTTAATAAATGACAATATGTCGTTATATTCAGCCGATTAGAAAGTGGTCTGGCTATTGTTAGACACATAAAAAAATATTAAAATATGAATTACAGTTCTGGTTTTAACAGTATTCCTCCGGTAGTAAAAAATCTGATAATCGTAAATGTGCTCATGTTGCTTGCCACGTTTGTGCTTGAGCAAGTTGGTTTTGATTTATATACCTATTTGGGGCTTTATTTCCCGTTATCCGAGAAATTCAGGCTGCATCAGATTTTCACGCATATGTTTATGCACGGCGGTTTGACTCACCTGTTTTTTAATATGTTCGCGCTGTATATGTTTGGGCGTGTGCTTGAAAGTGTGTGGGGACCAAAACGGTTTTTAACTTTCTATTTGGTTACCGGAATTGGTGCCGCAGTTTTACACTCGCTTGTAAATTTTATTGAATATCAACATTTGGCGTCTCAAATATCTCCTGATCAGGTGGCTTATGTAAAGGAAGCCGGTTACGGACTTTGGGCTGAGGGAAAAAATTTCTCTGATCCGTTGTTGGGCAAACTCAACCTTGCCTTAAATACACCAACAGTTGGCGCTTCGGGTGCAGTGTTTGGCATTTTACTCGGGTTTGGAATGTTATTCCCGAATACACAGTTGATGCTACTATTCCCTCCAATCCCAATTAAAGCGAAATATTTTGTAATGGGTTATGGTGCAATCGAACTTTACCTCGGATTTTCTAATTCAGGTGGTAATGTGGCTCATTTTGCCCATCTCGGTGGAATGTTGTTTGGATATTTTATGATTAAATACTGGAATAAA
>JBFHJA010000192.1:0-8034 GCA_041596165.1 Draconibacterium sp.
ATTCTGGGATTTTTGGAGTTGGCTGATGATGAAGACCTTACTGAAGAGGATAGAAAAATGTATTTCGAAGTTATTAGTAAAAGTAGTAATCGTTTAACAAATACAATCGACGACATTATTTTTGTATCTTCTATCGATTCAAACGCTTTGGAGTCCATGGAGGAAAAGTTCGACATTAACGCATTGTTGGATGATTTTTTGTCATCTGTATCCCTTGTAAATAAAAATCCCTTAACAGAATTTATTTGTAACAAATCACAAATCAATAATATTTCAATTCAAATCGATAAAAATATATTTAGACAGATTTTGCAAAAACTTCTCGATAATGCATTTAAGTTTACCGAAAAAGGATACGTAGAATTAGGAGTTCAGCTAAACGAAAATGATCTGGTATTTTCTGTGTCCGATACAGGTATTGGCGTTGCAAAGAAAAATCAGCAAGTTATTTTCGATAAATTCAGACAGGAGGATTTCGGATTTTCCCGTTCTTACGAAGGAAGTGGGCTGGGTTTGTACATTGTGAAAAAGCTTGTTGAACGTTTTCAAGGCAAAATTTGGTTGGAATCGGAGCAGGGAAAAGGTTCAGTAATATATTTTACATTTCCAGTAATTCGGGAAAAAGAAGAAATACCTGCTGAATTGCAGGCAAATGAAAGAATACCGAAGCCTTTTTTGGCTGGAAAAACGATTTTAATAACAGAAGATGAAATATCAAACTTTATTTATTTGGAAGCAGTATTTAATAAATATAATTCCAATGTAATTCATGCTAAAAATGGAAAAGAAGCAATTGATGTAATCCGTTCAGGTATGCAGGTTGACCTGATATTAATGGATTTAAAAATGCCAATCATGGATGGATTTGTTGCCACAAGGGAAATACGAAAACTGAATTCTGCACTTCCAATAATCGCTCAAACTGCTTTTGCCCTTTCGAAGGAAAAAGAGAATGCGATGGATGCAGGTTGCAATGATTATCTAACAAAACCAATCCGAATGAACGAATTGATAAATTGTATTAGTCAGTATATTAAATAGAATAACCAATTTAAGAATTTCCGGCATTTGAAAGTACTTTGCTTTTACAACATATTATTGTAAATGTGGCACTCATTATAATTCTGGTTTACACAAAATGTGTTTTTATAGCGAAAATCAACATATTGAAAGAAAGTCAGAAATGAAAAAGCTTGACAACTATTTGGTTATCAAGCTTTTTGTTTAGTCGGGGTGACAAGATTTGAACTTGCGACCCCCCGCCCCCCAGACGGATACGCTACCAGGCTGCGCTACACCCCGAACTATTTCTCTAAAATTGCTTTTAGCGCTGCAAATGTAATCGTTGATTTCTCATTTGCAAAATTTTTTTTGTTTTTCGTCTTATTCGGGAGACAGCAAAATATAGGAATTGTCTATTCTTTGTTAATTATTATTGATTGTAATTTTTGTGCTTGGTATTATATGTTTTTTACTTTTGTTCAACTAAAAATTTTAATGTTATGTTTAAGCCGCTTGATATAAAAGAAAACGAAAAAATGACAACAGAACCTACTGATGTTGAAAAGGTAAAATGTTTAATTATTGGTTCAGGACCTGCCGGTTATACGGCTGCGATATATGCTGCACGTGCCAATTTAAGTCCTGTTATGTACGAAGGTTTACAGCCTGGTGGTCAGTTAACAACAACAACGGAAGTTGAAAATTATCCGGGTTATCCTGAGGGTGTTACCGGTCCGGTTATGATGGAAGATTTGAAAAAGCAGGCTCAGCGTTTTGGAACCGATGTGCGCTGGGGAATGGCAACAAAAGCCGATTTTTCAGGTAGTATCCACAAAGTATGGATTGATGATTCAAAATTAATTGAAGCTGAAACTGTGATTATTGCAACCGGTGCTACGGCAAAATACCTTGGATTACCGGATGAAACGAAATATGCCGGCGGAGGAGTTTCTGCATGCGCAACTTGCGATGGTTTCTTTTACCGAGGTAAAGATGTTGCAGTTGTTGGCGGTGGTGATACTGCTGCAGAAGAAGCCATGTATCTGGCTGGATTATGCCGCAAGGTTTATTTAATCGTCCGTCGCGATGAATTGCGGGCCTCAAAAGTTATGGCTGACCGCGCAATGAAAACACCAAATATTGAGATACTTTGGAAGCATCAAACCAAAGGTTTGTTTGGAGATGGAGTAGTGGAAGGTGCAACTTTGGTTAAAAACCTGGGAGAAGTAGGAGAAGAAGAAGTGAAAATAAAGATCGACGGTTTTTTTCTTGCCATAGGGCATAAACCGAATTCTGATATTTTTAAAGATTATCTGGAAACTGACGAAGTTGGATATATTAAAACAATTCCGGGAACTTCGAAAACGAAAGTTCATGGTGTATTTGCCTGTGGTGATGTTCAGGATTCACATTATCGTCAGGCGGTAACGGCAGCCGGTTCCGGCTGCATGGCTGCTATTGATGCTGAACGTTATTTATCTGAAAAGAATTCATAATAGTTTTATTTTTGGACATAAAAAAAGCAGGATAAAATCCTGCTTTTTTTATGTATTTTTTCTCGTTTTCTCCCCTTCGTGGAGATTAAGAGGGGCATTTTTACATGTCAACTTTAACAACTGCAAAATCTGTAGTTGAATATTTACCTTCAAGCAATGTTTTGCGAACTTGTTTAAATGCATCAACAGTAACTTCAACATCTTCCAACGTGTGCATTGCCGTTGGAATTAATCTTAGCAATATATCTCCTTTTGGAATTACAGGATAAACAATCATTGAACAGAATATTCCAAAGTTTTCGCGCAGGTCATACACCAGATTTGTAGCCTCTGCTTCGCCACCTTTCATATAAACCGGTGTAACTGCTGAGTTTGTTTTGCCAAGATCGAAACCTGCTTCACGCAAACCTTTTTGAAGTGCAGCAACAACTGTCCACAATCTTTCTTTCAATTCAGGTCTTGTGCGAATCAGTTCAAGTCGTTTCAAACCTCCAATAACCATTGGCATTGGCAATGATTTGGCATAGGTTTGCGAACGCATATTGTAACGCAGGTAATAACAAATATCTGTTTCACATGCAATAAAACCACCAATTCCAGCCATAGCTTTTGCAAAGGTAGCGAAGTAAAGATCGATTTTATCCGTAACACCAAAATGTTCAGCAGTTCCAGCACTTGTTTTTCCCATCATACCAAAACCATGGGCATCGTCAACAAGCAGTCTGAATTTAAATTCATCTTTCAATGCAGCAATTTCATCAAGTTTTCCCATGTCGCCGGCCATCCCGAATACACCTTCGGTAATCACCAAAATCCCTCCTTTTTGTTTTTCAGCCAAACGGGTGGCATGTGCCAATTGTTTACGCAAACTGTCAATGTCGTTGTGCAAATAAACAAACCGTTTACCCATGTGCAACCTAACTCCATCCAGAATGCATGCGTGAGATTCTGCGTCATAAACAATTACATCATTTCTTCCGCAAATTGCATCTATAACTGAAACCATTCCCTGATATCCATAATTGAGAAGAAATGCATCTGGTTTACCAACAAAAGCAGCTAATTCGCGTTCAAGTTGCTCGTGTTTTGTTGTTTGCCCCGACATCATACGGGCTCCCATTGGGTAAGCCATTCCGTACTGTGCAGCAGCTTCGGCATCCGCTTTTCTAACCTCCGGATGGTTTCCCAGCCCCAGGTAATTGTTTAAACTCCAGTTTAAAACCTCTTTGCCTCTGAACATCATTCTTGGAGCCAATTCACCTTCAAGTTTAGGGAAAGCAAAGTATCCATGAATTTTTTTCATGTGTTTACCTATTTCCCCCTGGTTCGCTCTGAATTTTTCGAATATATCCATGTTGATTTTTTTTTTTTTGATTATTTCGGTGCAAATGTAAACTTTTTTAATTTTTGCACAAACATGTTAAATAATACTAATAACTGATTTTATCATTCAAAACATTCCTATTTTCACGCCGGATTTAGTGTTTCGTTTTTGCGTATGGAACTATAAATGAATAAGCTACGAATAACATATTAACAATAAATACGTTTAAATTTAACGCAGTAAATCGTTTCAAGTATATAAAAAAAGTATATTTTTGCGCCATGTTAATAAAAAGGAGATTTATTAGAACAGGATTAATTCTGTTAACAGTAATTTTAAGTTCGTGCGGTAGTTTCAATAAGATTGTAAAAAGTACTGATTACGAATATAAATATAAAAAAGCCATTGAATATTATGAAGATGGCGAATATGTAAGGTCAGGTACATTGCTGAAGGAACTTGTCAGTATTTACAGGGGTACAAACCGCGCCGATAAAGTATATTATTACTTCGCGAAAAGCATGATAGGACAGAAAGATTATTTGATGGCAGGTCATTACTTCAAAACTTTGATAAAGGAATATCCAATGAGTGATTTTGCCGAAGAAGCATATTTCATGGATGGGTATTGTTCCTATTTGATGTCGCCAAAAGCTCGTCTTGATCAGAATGTTACACGTGAGGCGATTGATGCATTACAGTTGTACGTTAACCTGTATCCCTTTAACGAGAGGGTTGACGAAGCAAATAGGTTGATCGATGAAATGAACGATAAATTGGTTTACAAAGCCTATTTAAGTGCTAAACTTTATTACGATTTCGATAATTATAAAGCTTCAGTAATTGCATTAACCAATTGTTTGAATCAATTTCCCGATTCAAAATACAGGGAAGAGCTGAAGTTTATGTTACTCGAATCAAAATATTTGCTGGCAATTGGAAGTGTTTATGACAAAAAACAGGAAAGGCTTTCAAGTGCACTCGACGAATATTTTACATTTGTGGATGAATTTCCAGAAAGCAAGTACATTAAAGATGCGGAAAAATTTCACAAAGTAACCTCTGAATTGTTAAATTATAAAGAAGAAACAAATATTAATTAAATGGATTACAAGAAAACAAAAGCTGCGCCATCAACAATTTCGCGCGATTTAGAAGTATTGACGCAGGAAACAGGAAACATTTACGAAACTGTGATGATATTGGCTAAAAGGGCAAACCAGATTTCGTCTGAATTAAAAGAAGAATTGAATCAAAAACTTCAGGAGTTTGCATCGTATACCGATAATTTGGAAGAAATATTCGAAAACCGTGAGCAAATAGAAATTTCGAAGTTTTACGAAAGAATGCCAAAACCTTCTTTGATTGCTTTTGAAGAATTAAAGGAGAATGAAATTTACCATAGAAACCCAAGCAGGGAGAACAAGTCAAAAGCTTAAATTCAATGCCCATGAGGCTTGAAGGGAAAAAAATAATATTGGGAATTACAGGAAGCATAGCAGCGTATAAGGCAGCTATGCTTTTGCGTTTATTGGTAAAGGAAGGTGCTGAAGTTCAGGTAGTAATTACTGCTGCTGGAAAGGAATTTATAACACCGGTTACCCTTTCAGCATTGTCCGGCAAACCAGTCATCAGCGAATTTTTTGGAGCTAATGATGGTTCGTGGAATAGTCATGTTGATTTGGGGTTGTGGGCAGATATTATGTTGGTAGCTCCCGCAACCGCATCAACAATTGCAAAAATGGCAAACGGTATTGCCGATAACATGCTTGTAACAACCTACATGTCAGCAAAGTGTCCCGTATTTGTTACGCCTGCAATGGATTTGGATATGTTTGCCCATCCATCAACACAGAAAAATCTTGAAATCTTGAAATCCTTCGGAAATTTAATAATCGAACCTTCTGTAGGCGAACTTGCCAGTGGTTTGACAGGAAAAGGAAGGATGGAAGAGCCTGAAAATATTGTGGAAATTGTTGCTGAACATTTTAATTCAAAAAAAATACTTAAAGGAAAAACATTCCTTGTAACTGCAGGACCTACCCTTGAAAAGATCGATCCAGTGCGGTTTATTGGAAATTTTTCGTCGGGTAAAATGGGTTATGCAATTGCCGAAGAGCTTGCGGAAAGTGGTGCGGATGTTATTTTGGTTTCAGGTCCGGTTAATTTAACAACAAATAAACGAAATATAAAAGTCATTAATGTTGAGTCAGCGGCTGAAATGTATTCCGAAAGTTTAGCATGTTTTCCTGGTTGTGACGGGGCAGTTATGTGTGCAGCTGTAGCTGACTTTACCCCTGTTTTTGTGGATGAAAAGAAAACAAAACGTGGCAAAGTTAATTGGAATCTTGAGTTGCAACCGACAAAAGATATTGCTGCTGCATTAGGCGAACTTAAAAACGGCAAACAAATAATAGCTGGCTTCGCACTTGAAACAAACAATGAAACAAGTAACGCCAAAAATAAGCTGGAAAGTAAAAATCTCGATTTCATTGTTTTAAATTCTTTAAATGACGCCGGTGCCGGTTTTCAAGTTGATACCAATAAAATTACAATCATCGACAGAAGCAATAATCAGCAGTTTTTTGAGTTAAAAAGTAAGCAGGAAGTTGCCGTTGATATTGTTAATAAAATCAAATCAATTATTAAATAGCACTTTTGCTGGAGTTATTTTTTCTATTTTTATAATCATTATTTTTGATTATTATGAAATCGTTTTTACTGTTTATCTTATCAATTGTTTACATTGCTTCAAGTCTGCAAGCTCAGGAATTACGGTGTAATATTACAATTTCGTCCCAAAGAATCCAGGGTGCAAACCAGAACTTGTTCCGCACCATGCAGTCGGATGTCTATGAATTTATGAACACCCGCAAATGGACAGATCATGTTTACAGTTATGATGAAAAGTTGAAATGTAATATCATGATTATTCTGGAAGAACAAATTTCAGCCGATGAATTTAGCGGAACAATCCAGGTACAATTGATAAGGCCGGTTTTTGATTCGAGTTATGAAACTACAATTCTAAATATAAAGGATACCGATTTTCGCTGTAAGTATGTTGAATTTCAGGCACTTGAATTTAATGAAACTTCCAACAGAGATAATCTGACTAATATATTGGCATATTACGCGTATGTAATTCTGGGATTTAATTACGATTCGTTTTCCCCGGAAGGTGGTACACCTTATTTTGAAAAGGCACAATCAATTGTAAACAATTCGCAAAACCAGGTAGAAAAAGGCTGGAAATCATTTGAAAGTGAACGGAATCGCTACTGGCTATTGGAAAATGTAATGAACAAGTCTTATTCCGACTTTAGGAAATGTATGTACAGTTATCACCGGAATGGATTAGACTTAATGTCGCAAAGAGCCGAAGAAGGGCGTGCCAACATTGCCGATTCTATGCGTGATTTGCAAAAGGTTTTCAGAAGGCGGCCTTCAACTTACATATTGCAAATGTTTTTTGATGCAAAAGCAGATGAGCTTGTCAATATTTTTTCAAAATCATTCCCCGATGAAAGAACACGCGTATTAACGATTCTGAATGAAATAGATCCCTCTAATGGCAGTAAATACTCAGCAATTTCGGATTCTGACGAGATGTAACATTAATTACTCATGCTTACCAGACTTTCAATTTCAAACTACGCTTTAATCGATAACCTTATCATCGATTTTCATCAAAAAATGAATTCAATAACCGGTGAAACCGGGGCTGGAAAATCAATTATGTTGGGAGCTTTGGGGTTAATACTTGGCAGTCGTGCTGATTTATCGGTTTTAAAAGACAAATCAAAAAAATGTATTGTTGAAGGAAACTTTGATATTGGGAATTACCATCTCCTGCCATTTTTTGAGGAGAACGATTTGGATTACGACAGTAAAACAATTATTCGCAGGGAAATTACCTCTTCCGGAAAGTTCCGGGCATTTATCAATGATACTCCTGTTAACCTAAAAACAATGCGCGAACTGGGCTTGAATCTAATCGACATTCATTCGCAGCATCAAAATCTGGAATTGGGGAATCGCAGATTTCAACTTAATTTGGTTGATACTGTTTCAGGATCGGAAATTATTCTTCAGAATTACCGTGATTTGTATAACAAGTTTGTTTCAACACAAAATGAACTGGAGAAACTAATCGCTAAAAGCGATAAAGAAAGCGCAGATCTTGATTATTGGCAATTCCAGTTCAATCAA
>JBFHJA010000193.1:0-8002 GCA_041596165.1 Draconibacterium sp.
AGATGGAATTGATATTCGCGATATGAAAATGAAAAGTTTACGACATATGATTGGGAATGTGAACCAGGAACCAATTTTGTTTAATGACACCATTTTTAACAACATCGCTTTTGGAATGGAAAATGCAAGCATGGACGAAGTAGTGAATGCTGCTAAAATAGCAAATGCCCATAATTTCATCATTGAAACCGAAGCTGGTTACCAAACAAAAATTGGAGATCGTGGTGATAAACTTTCAGGTGGACAAAAACAGAGAATTTCGATTGCCCGTGCAGTATTGAGCAACCCTCCAATTTTAATTCTGGATGAAGCTACTTCTGCACTAGACACGGAATCGGAAAAATTGGTACAGGAAGCTTTGACAAATTTGATGAAAAACCGCACATCATTAGTAATTGCTCATCGTTTGTCTACAATTAAAAATGCCGATATGATTTGTGTACTTCACAAAGGCGAAATCGTTGAACAGGGTACTCACGAAGAATTACTTGAATTAAAAGGAAGATACAGGAAACTTCATAAAATGCAGATATTTTAAGGATAATCGATTGGTAACAGGAAATATAAACAACCTTTATAACTATAAGCCAGACGACAATACATCAACCAAATGAATCGTTTTTATTGGCAACTTCTGTTTTTTAATGTATGCTTCAATATTCATTAAACACGAAGCTTCAGTCGATACAATATATTCAGCACCTGTTTTCATTGCATGTTCCACTTTCTGTTCAGTCATTGCTGTAGAAATAGAATGAAATTTTGCTGAAAATGTTCCGCCAAATCCACAGCACGTTTCTAATTTTTCCATTTCCACCAATTCCAAGCCCTGCACATTTTGAAGCAGAATCCTGGGTTCCTCTTTAATTCCATATTCGCGCAAACCTGCACAAGAATCATGGAAAGTAACCCGATGATTAAACTTAGAATTAAGTTCAACAATCTTTAATTTGTTAACAATAAAATCGGATAATTCAAAAATACGCGGCGACAATTCGTTAATTTTTCCAAGCAAAACCTCATCTTCTGCAAATAGTTTCTTGTAATAATTCTTAATAAACCCACTACACGAAGCTGATGGCGCCACTATTATATTTGCCTTTCCAAAATCATCAAGAAATTTCACCGCCAGTGTTTTTGTTTCTTTCCAGTATCCACTGTTAAAAGAAGGCTGACCACAACATGTTTGATCAGGGTTGTAATTAACTTTACATCCAACTTTTTCTAAAACTTTAATAAGGTTAAAAGCTGTGTCAGGATAAAACTGATCGATAAAACATGGAATAAAAACATCAACATTCATGGTCTTAATTTTGGGCTGAAAATACCTAAAAGATTATGAAATAAGGTACATCGAATAAAGAATTGGATATGTAATATAAAAAAAAAAGGTCTCACTTTCGTAAGACCTTTTTTGCTTTGCACGGGAGGAGAGACTCGAACTCCCGACACCTGGTTTTGGAGACCAGTGCTCTACCAACTGAGCTACACCCGTGTTTCTTTTTTGCGACTGCAAATATAATAATACATTCTAAATTACCTAAACAAATCTGCTTTTGAAGCTACATTAATTGTTATCAAAACAAATGCTATCCTAAAAGTTATCAACAACAAAAGAACATTAAAAAATCCATAAGAAAAATCTTATGGATTAAGAGCGGAGAGAGAGGGATTCGAACCCCCGGAACCTCGCAGTTCAACGGTTTTCAAGACCGCCGCAATCGACCACTCTGCCATCTCTCCGAGCGCGACAAAAGTAAAATATTTTTTTAAATGCCAAAACCTTTTTTTTCGAAAAAATAAAATAATGCTAAAAAAAAAAGAGAATAAAGATTGTTTTTGTAAAACTAATTTATGAATTTAGTGTTCCTATTGCAAGGATCTCTGAAACAATTGATTCTACTGGTATTTTGAAATTTTTTAATGCGTTTCAATTTTCAGACTTAACTTAATTTAAAAATATAAGTTTATATAAACACTTATTTATCAACATTTTAACCATTTAATAAAAATTTTGCCGTATGAACAAAGCACAGTTAATTGATGCAATGGCCGCTGGAGCCGGCCTAACTAAAGTAGATGCAAAAAAAGCTCTTGATGCATTTGTATCCGCCACAACTGACGCCTTAAAAGGTGGTGACAGGGTAGCTCTTATTGGTTTTGGTTCATTTTCAGTATCTGAACGTGGCCAAAGAACTGGAAGAAATCCACAAACAGGTAAAGAAATTACAATTCCTGCTAAAAAAGTTGTTAAATTTAAAGCTGGCGCTGAATTGTCTGACGCAGTTTAGTGCATTTTGCAGGAAAAAGAAAAAATTAGGGAAACGGTTTGTTTCCCTTTTTTTATTGCTTTTTAGCAAATAATTAAACAGAGATTATGAAAAGTGAACTTTTAAAATATTTATCGGCTGTTGTTACGCCAGAGCGACTTTCGCTTTACAATAGAATTGTGGAAAACCGCACGAATTATATTACGGTAGTTTTAGAAGATATATTTCAACCCCAAAATGCCAGTGCAGTTTTACGAACCTGCGATTGTTTTGGCATCCAGAATGTACATGTAATTGAAAACAGAAATCAATTCCAGGTTGACACGGAAGTATCAATGGGTTCTTCAAAATGGATTACAATAAATACTTATAATAAGATAAAAGATAACAGTTTAAAGGCAATAAAAAAGTTAAAGAATGATGGTTACAGAATTGTTGCAACCTCGCCCCACTCTACTGATGTTGAACTTCCTGACTTTGATGTATCAAAAGGAAAGTTTGCGTTGGTTTTTGGTTCTGAATTGCCCGGAATTAGTGATGTTATAAATAAGGAAGCTGATGAATTCCTGAAAATACCTATGTTTGGATTTACAGAAAGTTTCAACATTTCTGTTTCAGCTGCTATAATACTTTCCCAATTAACCCAAAAACTGCACAATTCAGAATCAATTAACTGGCAACTTTCAGAAGAAGAGAAAATTGATATTAAAATTCAATGGATTAGAAACTCTATTAAAAAAAGTACGCTAATTGAAAAACGATTTTGGGAAGAAAAAGGCATCAATCCGCCGCCAAAGTAAAAAACACTATCAGTTTTCAAATTGACTCACAACAGCTTGTAATTTCATCAGTTTAACACCCAATTTTTTCCAGTCATCATACGGTAGCGGAATATTAGGTAATTCTTTAATGGCATTTTCAACCACAATCACATTCTTACCCCTTTGTACCAAGCCAACTACTGCATCGTTTACACAAACATTAGTGGTTACACCGTAAACAATTATCGTTTTAGGTGAAAGTAGAGTTAACAATTGTTCTGTAAAAGGATTTCCCTTAAATACATCAAAGGCATCTTTTCTTATGACGTAATTTCGAAATTTATTCGATTTAATTAATTCAGTGATGTTTGAAATCTTTGTTTCCCAGTCAATAATCAGCGGGTTTTCAGGCTTTGTTTCTTCGATATATTCAGCCCCGGTAGTTTCTGCCATACAATGTTCAGGGAAAGTTTTAATAAAATCAGGGGTTGAAGATAACTCCGACGAATTGGAATAATGCCAATCAGCGGTATTTACAACTCTAATCGATTTCCTGTCAGCAAGATTTGTAAGTATTTCCCAATTAGATTTCAGAAGTTCAGCACCAGGAACATACAATTTTCCTTCAGGTGAAACAAAATCGATTTGAGTATCGACATTCCAAAAAATAAATTCAGAAGTTTTCATTTTTAGCATTTAGTTTATTGAATTCCTTTTGAGATAAAATCTCTAAATACCTCATCCTCGAAAGTTACCCCCATTTTAATCTCACTTCCATCGGGTTTAATTATTACATGGAAAGGGATACTGTTCGTTTGGTATCTCGAAATCTGCAAATCGAGGTTTTTTTCACCCAAATTGTCCTTTTCCTCATTATCAACCTGCGAAATAAACTTTTCTTCTTCCGTCAATTTAGTGCGATCATCAGTATATAAACCGACAACTACATACTTTTGCGAAAGCATATTCATCACCTCAGCATCGTCCCAAACAGTATTTTCCATTTTTTTGCAGTTAGAGCAAGCGTGACCTTTGAACACCACAAAAAGTGGTTTATTTTGTTCTTTAGCACAAGCTAATCCTTGTTCAAAATCAAAATAACCAGACAATCCGTTTGGCAAATGGAGCTTATCAGCATATTTTGCCGGACCGCATAATTCTGTGGAGGCGTTAAATGCTGATCCCGTGGAAGCTCTTGAGCTTATATATGAATTCTCACTTTCCGGTGGAATTAAAGCAGAAACTGCAGATAACGGGGCTCCCAACAGTCCTGTAAACAAATAAACAACAAAAGAAAAGGTAATTATAGAAAGGAAAAGTCTGCCTACACCAACATACTGTACATCACTGTCATGTGAGAATTTTAACTTACCAAGGAAATATAAACCGAGTAAAAAGAAAACTACAATCCATATTGACAGGTAAATTTCGCGACTCAAAATTCCAAAACCATAAACCTGATCGATGTTACTTAAGAATTTCAACCCGAAAGCCAAAAGAATAAAAGCAAAAACAACTTTTATAGAATTTAACCAGCCACCCGATTTTGGCAATTTGCTCAATGCCGATGGAAAAATAGCAAGCAAAGTAAATGGAGTTGCAAATGCCAATCCAAAGACAAACATACCCAACAATGGCCTTAAACCGCCATCTTGCACAGCCTGAATTATTAAAGCACCAATAAACGGTCCTGTGCATGAAAATGATACAATTACTGTTGTTAATGCCATAAAAAAGGCACCTATCATACCACCTTTATCAGCTTTAGCATCTGTTTTATTTACCAAACCACTTGGTAAAACTATTTCGAAAGCGCCAAAAAACGATACGGAAAACACCAGGAATAAAATGAAAAATAATAAGTTAGGAATCCAATGTGTACTTAATATACTGCCAACATTCGGACCAAATATGCCAAATGAAAATAGCGCTCCCAATAATGTAAAAATTAATATAATTGAAAAACCAAAAAATATTCCGGTACGTATTGACTTTCCACGATCTTCACTCCCCCGCATAAAAAACGAGACTGTCATCGGAATCATTGGAAAAACGCAGGGGGTAAGTATTGCAGCAAATCCTGCCAAAGCCGAAATTAGGATAAACAACCACAGTGTTTGACCACTCCCACTACCAACCAAATCGTCAGCAACTGTTGCAACGTCATCTGTTTTTATATTTGCAGTTTGTGTTTCCCCGTTAAATTTGAATGAGAACGTTGATTCCTCAGGGGGTGTGCACGTTTCATCATTGCAACTCATAAAAAGAACAAAACCCTTTATTTCAACGGGATTGTCTGATTTCAATTTTATTTTCTGTGTTAAAACGGCCTGCCCACTAAAATATCCAACGTTCATTTGGAATGTTTCATCAAAATGGATTTCGGGCTGAGGATCTTTTATTATTTCACCTTCAAAATCAAATAAAGTAGAATCTTCAAAAACCAATGAAGTAGCAATTGGTCCTCCCTCCGGAAGATAAGTATCGTATAAATGCCATCCGTTTTCAATTGTTGCTTTAAAAATTAAATCAACTTCATTACCAACCTGTTTAGAGTCGAATTCCCATTTTGTTGGATTAACAATTTGTGCATTTATAAACAATGAAACAAAAACAAGTGTAAAAAGTATCGATATTTTTTTCATTTTCTGACAGTAATTAATTTTCAAAAATTCATATTTACAAATATAGATATTCACATATAACAAATATCAAACCATTCTACATGACATGACAAATATACATTTCAACGACCAAAATAATAAAAAGAAACTACACATAATCCATTGATTACTTCATTATAAAACATGAAAAAAGCCGCTTTGTTATGAACGGCTTTTTGCATTTATAAAATCAACTCTTCCTGATTATCATCAAAAAAATGATATTCCAAAAAGGTAAATGAATTGTTGGCTTCAATTTTCACCCATTTGAAATACTTTAAAAACCATTTATTTCTGACACTTTTAATCCCTTTTTTCAAATATGCTGCAACAAAGGGATGAACTTTCAACAATAATCTTTTTTTATGCAAATCATTAAAAGCATATTTAATTTTGCTTTCCAATTCATCGGCAAAAAGAACAGAAGGAACAATTTTACCTGTACCCTTGCAAGTTGGGCAGTTTTCCGCAGTTTCAATTGTTTCTTGTGGTCTAACTCGCTGACGTGTAATTTGCATTAAACAAAACTTACTTAACGGCAAAATATTATGTTTGGTCCTGTCTGCCGCCATTATTTCCTTCATGTGGTCATAGACCTTCTGCCGGTTTGCCGCGACATGCATGTCTATAAAATCAATTACGATAATCCCACCCATATCTCTCAACCTCAATTGTCTGGCAATTTCATCACAAGCAGCTAAATTTACATCAAGAGCATTTGTTTCCTGATCCATCCCCAATTTAACCCGGTTACCGCTGTTAACATCGATTACATGAAATGCTTCGGTATGCTCAACGATTAGATATGCACCATCCTTAAAAGATACAGTTTTACCAAAAGCAGCTTTAATTTGCTTTTCAACTCCATAATGTTCAAATATTGGAGCCCGTCCTTTGTAAAACTTCACAATCTTCCTTTTGTCCGATTGAATGCTACCTATGTAATCGCTGATTTCGTTACTAACCGATTGATCATTAACAATAATACTGTTAAAATCAGCATGATATATATCTCGCAACAAAGCAGTTGTGCGGTCAATTTCACCAATAATCAACGAAGGAGTTTTAGCCTTACTCAACTTACTGAAAGTAGTTTCCCATTTGGTAACCAATCCGCTCAATTCCTGATCGAGTTCTGCAACTTTTTTGCCTTCGGCTACAGTACGAACGATAACACCGTATTTACGTGGCTTAATACTCTGAACGAGCTTTTTGAGCCGGCTTTTTTCTTCGTTTGTCTTTATTTTTTGCGAAACTGAAACTTTGTCACTAAACGGCATTAAAACCAAATTTCTTCCCGCAATCGATATTTCAGAAGTTAATCGCGGACCTTTTGTGGAAATCGGTTCTTTCGAAACCTGAACAATTATTTTCTGGCCTTCTTTTAAAAGCTCGTTAATTTTTCCTTCCTTGTTAATATCAGGTTCAGATTGGATTCTTCCGAGTGACGAGATTTTGCTTTTATTGGAAGAGCTTAATCGAAGGAATTTATTTAATGTGGCAAATTGAGGCCCCAGGTCAAGATAGTGAAGGAAAGCATCTTTTTCATAGCCGACATCGATAAAAGCGGCATTTAAACTGGGCATTATTTTCTTTATTTTGCCAAGATAGATATCTCCAACGGCAAACCGAGCCCCGCTTATTTCCCTGGTTAATTCTACAAGTTTTCTATCCTCTTGTAATGCAATAACAATTTCGGATGGAGTTACATCAATTATTAAATCGCTACTCACAACCTTAATTTTAATCAATCAATTTATTAATATTATTCTTTATAACAGATTAAACCTAAGGCATTAATGCCTTAGGTTTAATCAAAATCATTAAATAAGAATCACTTATATATTCCTATTTTTTCTTTTTATGTCTATTCTTACGCAATCTTTTTTTGCGTTTGTGAGTAGCCATTTTATGTCTTTTTCTCTTCTTTCCGCTTGGCATAACTATTTATTTTACTTGATTTTTAACTTCCGAAATAAACGTTTTCGCTGGTTTAAACGATGGGATATTATGCGATGGAATAATAATAGTGGTGTTTTTAGAAATATTTCTGGCTGTTTTCTCGGCCCTTTTCTTAACTACAAAACTTCCAAATCCTCTTAGGTATACATTTTTACCATCTACCAACGAATCTTTCACTGTTTCCATAAACGCCTCAACCGCTTTCTGAACAGTTACTTTCTCGATTCCGGTATTCTTTGCAACTTCATTTACAATATCTGCCTTTGTCATTTGTTAAAATATTTAATTTTCAATGTATTAAACGATTAAATTGAGTGTGCAAAAATAAAAATTATTTAAAAACAGA
>JBFHJA010000194.1:0-7962 GCA_041596165.1 Draconibacterium sp.
AAGATAATGGTTTTGTTTCCGGCAATCAACATACAACGAAAATTTGGCGAAATAAAAAAAGTTGAATTGTGCAGTTCAAAAGAACTTGGCATGGTGCAATGAATATCTTTTTAAATACTTTTACCCAACAACTGTAATGCTTAACGATGGAAAAGTGCGATGTTATTATCAATTATTACGAAAAGGTGTATGGCCGTGTTCTGACCGGTCAGGAAAAGGAGTTGATTCAATCTTCGTTCAGAAAGGAAACCATAAAAAAGAAAGGAATAATTTTCAGCAGTGGTGCCTCAAATACGCGGCACTATTTTGTTTCAAAAGGATTGTTGCGAATGTATGTCATCGACAATACAGGCAAAGAGTTTAATATTTTGTTCGCCAGCGAAAACCAGTGGATTGGTGATTTGTCAACGCCGGCAGAGACTTCATTTTTTTTAGATGCTGTTGAAAAAAGTGTTGTTTATTCTATTTCTGATGAAAATATGAATAAGCTTACCGATAATTTTTCGGCATTTGTGAAGTACATTAAACGATCCTATATTTTTCTTCAAAAGCGATTGGTTTCTATTTTAACAAATACAGCTGAGGAGAATTATGATGAACTTTGTGAACATTATCCTGAGCTAATTCAACGACTTCCACAATATCATATTTCATCTTATTTGGGCGTTACTTCCGTTTTTTTAAGCAAAATACTTTCGAAAAAAGCCAGAAAAAAGGATTAAATGGTGTTTTTCTTAAACTAGTTTATTTTTTCTGATTTGTTTAGATGGTATGTTTGTATCGTTAAACAATTTAAAAACAGGAAAATGAAAAAATCAATTGGTCTATTAACAGCAGTTTTATTAATTGCATCTGCGGTTTACGCGGCAAATACAAAGGGAGAAAAATCGGCTTTTGAAATAGATACAAAAGCAAGTAAAGTTTATTGGACAGGTAAAAAAGTGACAGGAGAACACACCGGTTATGTAGCTATCGACAAAGGGAAAGTTTGGGTTGAAAAAAATAATGTTGTTGGTGCTGAGATAAACATGGACTTAAACTCAATAGTTTGTACTGATTTGACAGATGATGAGTGGAACAAAAAATTGGTGGGGCACCTAAAATCAGAGGATTTTTTCTCGGTTGAAAAATTTCCAACTGCAAAGTTTGAAATCACCTCGATGACCAAAGGAAATAAAGCCGAAGAATATAACGTGAAAGGAAATCTAACCATGAAAGGTGCAACACACGAAATTAGCTTTCCGGCAAAGGTTGCAATGGAAAATGGCAAAGTAAAAGCAAATGGAACGGCTGTAATTGATCGCACAAAATGGAAAATACAGTACGGATCGGGTAAATTTTTTCAGGGACTTGGTGATAAAATGATTTACGACGATTTTGAAATTACTTTCGATATTTCAGCAAAAGGAAATACAGAATTGACGGAGAAATAAGGTTCAGATTAATAACACCATGAAAAAAGGGTTCGGTTTTTCGAACCCTTTTTTGCGTTTTATAAAATTATCTCCTTGTAAATCAGTTCGGATATTTTTATTGTCGGGATTAATATTCACGCAACCCATTTTCTATTTTTTCCATTTGCCATATTTTAAAAAGTACTTCGTCGTTTGGTATTTCTCCGTTAATTTTTTGCAGAAATTCATCGATACTGATTTTTGATTCATCATCAATTTCAACAGGTTTTTGTGCCGTTTCACTTTTAAAATGGTAGTTTTTATACTTCAGCGATAGTTCTGTGGCATTCAATCGTGTGGTTTCCTTATCGAAAATAACCATTGCTTTGTAACTGATTTTATTTTCGTTGTGTTCCCTGATAAATCCTTTTTCAGTTATTATTTCATTTGGTGCGGAAAGCGCTTTGGCAATTTGGTTTCTGAATCCCGCTTTTTGAAACCTGTTTTTAAAGAAGAATGAACAGTAGTTGACCCCAATCTTAAGGTCGTTTTCGCGGGCAAAGTTTACTATCTCCAACGCTGCCAACTCCGATTCCAAAACAACAGGTTGTTCGGCATGAATATAAGTGTATTTGTGTTTTAATAATTTTGGTGCATTGTGTTTGGTTAACCTTAACTGATGCAGGTTTAGGTTTGTAACTCCTGCTTTTACCATTTCAGGCAAAAGCTTTTTTAGCCTTTCTTTTTCTTCCGGAACGGCAGGTATTTCAATTGTAATGTTCGGAATAATTCCTTTCGCAAAAGCAATTTTCTCTAAGCTAAAGCGAGTTGCCCCAATATCAAAACGAACTTCGTTTAGTCCGGCAGCGGCCAGTTTCCTGAATTTTTCTTCATCGGCCAAAATTCCATTTGTGTACATCCAAATGTAAATATCCGGTGAACAGTCTTTTCTAATCCTTTCCAAATAGTCAAGTGTCCGGTCGAAATAAAGTAAAGGTTCGCCACCACTAAAACTCACGCCTTTAAATTTGAAATAATTGATGTATTCTGCATAAGCTTCCGGAGTTTCGAAGTGAAGGTTTTGAGAGGTTGGAATGCCATCATTTTCCTGTGATGCAGGGCAGTAAAAGCATTTTGCGTTGCATTTTCCTGTTATAAAAAGGCAACTCCATTTCCCCTGTCCGCACAAATTGCAACCATTTGATATTTGATTATGATAGGGTTTTGTTTCCTTAAAAAGCCAATTGTTTTTTAACTTATCAGTGAGCCGATCCCTCTTTTTTTGTGCACTCAAAGCCTGATGTTGATTTAACCATTTAATGGTTGGATACTCCGAAAACTCAGTTTTGTTTTTATTTACCAAACTATTTTGGTAATTGATAAACGATTCCATATTAATTCCTGATAAAGAAATTCGTAAAAAATAATTGTGAGAAGTAGTGTGGGGGAGTGCAAATTTTAGAGTTCAGAGAAAATGTATAAAAACATTAACAGGATTTCATTTAAAATGAATTTAGGAAACAATTTGTAATTGGTTTGACAAGAATTCATATACCAAAATCCGGTTAAAGTTTAATCGTAAAAAATAAAAACTAAAGCGCGCGAAAATACTAAAAACCACGAACTTCTATGATTATTTCCGGGTTAAATTTGTTTCGTCGGATTTTAAATGAATATCCATTTGTGGAAATGGAATAGTAATGTTGTATTCTGTAAATTTCCTGTTGATTATTTTTCGGATGTCACTTTTTACCTTCTCAATCCGAAATACATTTTCACTAAAAAAAAGCAATTGAAAATCAAGTGATGAATTGCCAAAATCAATAAAACGAGCTTCAATATGTTGTGTGTCTGAAATATCAGGGTGTTCAATGGCGCTGGCTTCCAAAATCTTCAAAATCAAATCAACATTGCTTCCGTAGGCAACCCCAACATTTATTCTAAAACGAGTTTTTCTTGCCTGGTGACTCCAGTTGATAACTTTATTGGTAGTAATTAACGAATTAGGTATTATTATTGAAATTTCATCACGGTTTAATCCTTTGGAAGTGCGCAGTCCAATATTTTGAATTATAACCACATCACCGTCGATTTCAAGAATATCATTAATTTTAATAGATCGTTCTGATAGAAGGATAATTCCTGAAATAATATCGTTAAACGTTTGCTGCAAACCTAAGCCTACGCCAACCAACAATGCTGCTGAACCAGCAATTAACACTGTTAGTTTAACTCCAACAGAATCCAAAATCAATCCAATTGAAATTACCCAAACAACGTATTTTATAATTTGGAAAATGGCATAAACATTTCCTACATCAAATTCGTCACCCCTTTTTCTAAAAAGTGCCTTTTTTATAACCCAAACGGAGATTCTTGTGATCATTAAGATAAAAGCAACAAAAACAATGGTATGTACCTGAATTTCGTAAGTACCAATTCTTAGGATTTCCAATTGCAGAAAGTCGTTTATTTTTTCCATATTTTTTTGATTATCGAACTATAAAAATAAGTTTAACTTTTTAATATGAGCTATTTTTAATTTGAAAAAAAGCTTCAGGAAAATGCTGAAATTGATTTGGGGAAACAGGTTTGGATTATGCGTAAAATGAGGAAAAAGGGAAAAAGGAAACCGATTTACTTCTCCTGTTTCCTTTCCCAGACCTGAGAAATGGTTAAAACATTCCCGTTCAAACTTACATTATAGTTTTTTAATTTAGTGGTAGCCGGGCAATGTAAAACTGCACCTGAAGTGCTAAATTTTGAACCGTGACAAGGACAGGGAATATCGTTGTTAGTTGAACTGTAGGTAACTGTACATGCCGAATGTGTACGTAATTTTGATAATGCGGGATAAACTGAACTTGAGGAACGTGTAATAAATATATCATGCTTTATAAGTAAAGCCTCCTATTTTTGAGGTTAGCAAAAGCTGGGTCGTTTAAATCAACACTAATTACATTTACTTTTTCATCCATTGCATCATCAGAACATGAATTAAAAATCAACGGAGCACTTAGCTATAAACAACTACCGATAGCAAAATTTCTAAAAAATATTCTTCTTTCCATACTAGTATTGTTTAAAATTAAATCCCCGAATTAAATTAAATCCTAAATATAAACTACTTTCTGCCCAATCTCCTGTAGGGTTTGTAATAATTGCCTGGTCATACATTTGTTGGGTGTTTGAAATAAGTATCTGGAACAAATGACCACCTGTATCTAAATCCACACTAAACGACAAAGGGTTCACATAATCAATTTTATCCTCAAAACGGTGCAGATATTCAATATTTGCTGATACCTTTTTTGATATTTTAACTGAACCTCCGGCAGTGAGCATAAAAAACGAATACTTATCATTTTCAACAGGAATATAACCTGTTCCTATAAATCCGGGCGAAATCTGAAATCCAATTTTCTTAAAACTCCTTGCTATGTGAAGCTGAATGTTTCCGGAGGCTTTTTCAGAGAAATCGCTGTACTCCTCAGGAATTACATTTTTAATCGTAGGGACAGAACCTGCAATTGATGTTGTTAGGGTTATAGGGAAAGAAGACGATTGGGTTAATATTTTGTATTTTAAAAACGAATCGAAAGTTTTCATGTATGTACTGCGGCCAATACCAATAGTAAAGTTTTTAGTAAAACCGTACTCAAAACCCAATCGCATCGAAGCTTCATCTAATCCAAAAAATTCTGAAAATCCTCCATTAATGTTACCAAACCGATGCTGGATAAACATTTGTAACTCATTTTTAGAAGCCACATTTGCCGAGTGAAGGTTTATAAACCGAGTTCCCTGAAATACGTTTTTAACAGGTTCAGCTTCTTGTGCATTTAACCCGTAATAAAATGCACTTACTAAAATAAATAAGGCTATTCTCTTCATATTCATTTGTTTAATTGTTGTGTATTTTTAAAAGTTTAATTGTTATTTAGAATTAAAACAAATATAAAGTGGTCACTATGTGAAAACGGTGACATGGGTTACAATTCAAATAATCTTAATTTCAGTACCCAGTTGATTCACTTTTCCCTCATTTTCAAGCTTTTTCATTACCCGGCTTACAACTTCTCTTGCTGTACCAAGGTCGTTGGCAATTTGCTTGTGCGAAACTTTAATGGGATTTTTATCGTGGATTTTTATTTTAGCCTTTAAATAATCCATGATTCTCGAATCTAGTTTTTCGAATAGCAATTGGTTTATCATATTTAATAATTCGTTATAACGGATGTTGTATTGTTGAATAAATAATGAATTAAATTCTGGAAATTCTTTCATCCAGCGAAAAACATTTTCCGATGACATCAGTAAAACCTCCGACTTTTTTTCTGTTGTAGCATAAACTTTACTGGGTGAGTTTTTCAGACAGGCATCAAAAGTCATTATGCAACTTTCGCCGGGTTGTACATAATAAAGTAGCAGTTCTTTATCTTCGTGCCTTGTTAAAACCTTTATAAGTCCACTTTTTACGATTGGTACAGTTTTAACATATTGCCCCTCTCGCATTACTTCAATTTTTTCGGCAATCTCAACCAAGCTAGAATGTTTAATAATTTCATTTGTTAGTTGATTGCTTAAGCCAGGAAATAGTTTTTCAGTAATCATTTAGAGATGTTTAAATAATGCGATAAATTTTTGCGAATTTTGTTTTTTAGTTTTTCACTAAAGTTATGTTTCCAGGAAAGGTTAATGACCTGTATTAAATAAACATCACTTTTTCATAATTGTTTTCAGTAATAATTTAGATAATATCTTTGGTAATTCGTCCGGCAACCATAAATTTAATAGTTTCTCATCGAATTAGTTGTTTCAAGCAGGATGTTTGCATTTGAAACATAGTTTGAAGTTTTGATTTGTTATTTATCGAAGTTGTTTTTAATTAATCATGTTTTTTTTGAGTTGTGACTCAAGTTACTGAAATTACATTTTAAAATGCTTAATTTAGACCTAATAAAAATAACCTTATAAAATTATACTTTATGAAAAATATTAGATTGAAAATAAGTTTTTTTGCATTGGTACTATTAATGATATCATGTTCAGAAGATGAGGTTCCAATGCCAGTGGCAACTGCAACTCCTGCTTCGCAAATTATTAACTCAGGTGAATCAACATCGATTGCACTTACAAGTACAATTTCCGGAACCAGTTTTTCGTGGACTGCTGTACAGACGGGAGTTTCAGGAGCTTCATCGGGCAGTGGGTCCACCATTGTACAGGCTTTAACAATTACCGGAACTACTTCTGGAAATGCAACTTATACCATTACACCTACAGCTAACGGATTGGTAGGGAATCCGATAACTGTTGTTGTTACTGTTAACCTGCTGAAAACTACCTATGTTTCCGATGTAAAGCCGATATTGACGACCTCATGTACACCATGTCATATGGCAGGAGGTTCAAATCCTAATAAATGGGATGAATACGCCTCAGCCAAAAGCAGTATAAGCTCAATACTTGATCGCGTAAAACGTGATCCTGGAGCAACAGGTTTTATGCCAAGAAATGGTGCCAAATTATCAGCCGATAAAATTGCCATACTTGAAAAATGGGTGGCTGATGGCCTTCTTGAAAATTAAAGATTGTTTTTAATCCCTTGAAATCCATCCCGGTTTACCGGGATGGATTTCAAGTTTTTGGCTAATATGAAAATCATTTATAATTTCTTATTATTATACTTATGTTCATTTTGATTGATAAGGCGATTAGCGACAGTGCGGTTTATTTACTTGTAATATCCATAGGTTTTTAGTAAATCATTCGACAATCAGGTCTTTTTAATATGTTAAATTAAGTTGATTTGGTACCGATGCATAAAGAATAATATCGCATTCTGCCGATACAAATTGTAAAAACCCTACTTTTATCACGTAAAAACAGCAATTTCGCTAAACAATAAAAATGTTGTTTTGTTTCTCATTATCAACTGACATTTATAATAAAAAGCTATTATGGACAAATTTTCTTCAGTAGGGAATCAGGATTTGGCAGCCATTGAGGATCTGTACCAAACATATCTTGAAAGTCCCGAAACGGTTGACAAAAGCTGGCAGCAATTTTTTGCCGGATATGAACTTGCCCGCACCAATTATCAGCAAAAATCTGACGTGGCTAATCATGACCATATCGACAAGGAGTTTGCAATTTTAAGTTTGATACATGGATATCGTCAACGTGGCCATTTGTTTACAAAAACCAATCCTGTTCGCAGCCGCCGCACATATTCGCCAACGCTGGCAATCGAGAATTTTGGCCTTGAACCTAAAGACCTGGAAACAACTTTTAAAGCAGGTAACGAAATTGGGATCGGCCCGGCAAAACTCAAGGATATAATAGCGCATCTGGAAGCTACTTATTGCCATTCCATTGGGGTGGAATATGTGTATATCCGTCACCCTGAAGTTGTGCAATGGCTCAAACAAAAAATGGAAAGCACCCGCAATTCGCAAGTGTTTTCCGATGAAAAGCGAAGACATTTTTTCTATCATTTAAAACTCGCAGTTGGGTTCGAGAACTTCATACACAAAAAATTCGTGGGGCAAAAAAGGTTTTCGCT
>JBFHJA010000195.1:0-7936 GCA_041596165.1 Draconibacterium sp.
AATTACGCCTAATGCTCCTGCCGTTGAAATCTTCAGAAAATCTCTTCTTTTTTGATTAGTTCTCATCGTTATTTTATTTTGAGTTAATTTTTAAGTTTTATCCGATAAAAATAATGCAATCCTGTTATTGTGCGTACTTAAATCGGTATTTTTTATATTTTTGCGAAAAATTTATTGTCCTGTGGTGTAATTGGCAACACGTCTGACTCTGAATCAGAAGAGTCCAGGTTCGACCCCTGGCAGGACAACTAAAAAAGGAAGAGTTACAAATAAAATTTGTAACTCTTCCTTTTTTAGTTGGGTAAATATCCTGATATAATATGCTTTTTTACAAAATCAGAATTAAAATCCTTTACTTAATCGTTTAAAATAAAAAAATCGGCCCTGTTATCTGCAAACATGCACCACTCCCTCAATCTGCCACCAAATAAATGATTAAAAAAAAGGAAGGGGAAAGAACTATGGACGCTTTTTGAAGATGATAGATGACTGATGATTTACAAACCCCTTAATATAAAACCAATCATAAATACAGAAGTTACTTTCCCCTTTTGTGTTATTGCACCAATCAAGTTTCAGGCCAATTATTCTCAAGCCTGATATCCAGAGTGCTACGATTTTTTATCTTTTTTTCATATTCTTAATATGGGAAAAGAAAGTCAATTTATTCCCATATTAGAACCTTTGCAAAGCCAATTTATTCAAGATATTTTATGTTATAACGTTCTTTTATGATTAAATATTTTGTTGTCAAATTATTTTTTAAGATATTGCATTAAAAGAGTAGAATATCTTTATTTTCATAAAGGATTAGTTTTATAAAGGGGTTTGTAAAATTTTCTATCTATCCAAAAGCGTCTGAAAAATTCTACTCTTTTTTATTTTCCCCTTTATTATAATCATTAATCAGCTTCTTAATGTATTTCAAGATAAATTCAATTACAGTGATTTGTTAATGATAATTGCAATAAAACATTACCAATTAGGTTGTAAATAAGTTGCTGCTATTTTGTTCTTATCGAATATAAAAGTGCAATATTTTATGCATTTACAAGTCACATACAACTGGTTATCTGCAATTTAACATTGTAAACCACAAATAAATCTGATAATTCCAACTTATGATTTACTTCGAAACCACATAATACATTGCAGTTGTAAAAAAATCTCTGACCCAGGGAATACCTGAAATAATATTTGATTGTCTGCGCGGTTTTAAGCCAAACTTTGTTTGGTAGTTTGGGTTAATAAACCAGAAAACACGTTTTTCGATTTTGTAATTCTCTTTTTTTAAAATTTTTTCAAACCGCTCAATAGAAATGCCTGTATCTTTTATTTCAAAAAGAGCAGCAATCGTTCCTTCACTTTCACCAAAAACTTTAAGTACTAACCTATATAAAGGTCTTGGCAATAAGTGAAACCAGGGAAGGACCGAAAGTAATTTACTCCTGCATATTTGCTGATGACCGCCAAAAGGATTTTGCCAAGGTGGAAAAGCGAGGAAGAACTTGCCACGGCTTTAAGAAAGCTTTTTACAAATCCTAAGAATATTTCCTGATTGGGAATATGCTCTATTACATCACGCATGATTATTACATCGTATTTTTTATCGGGATTTACTTTATAAATGTCCTGGCAAATTAAAGTCAGATTTTTGTTATTTGGATGATCCTCGTAATACGTTTTTGCAAGATCAATCCGGTTGCATGAAATATCGATTCCAGTGGCTTTACAACCCATATCAACAAATGGTTTCAGATTTCCTGCTTCGGCACAGCCAATTTCAAGAACACTAGTTCCAACACCAAAATTAACCAAATCAGAAATAAATGGAAGTACAAATGTCTTCGATGTCAATCCTTGCTCATTAAAATACTGTTCCTTGTTTTTGTGGCGTTTCTGCATAAATAATGATTGACCTAAATATTAGCAACTTTCTGCAAGTTAGCAATGTCGAGGTATTTAATTTTACGGCCTTGTAATTCTATTAGCTTGTCTTGTTTAAACTCTGAAAGTAGGCGGATAACCGACTCTGTTGCCGTGCCTACCATGTTTGCTAATTCTTCGCGTGTTAGCGAAATCTGAAGCGTATTCTGATTATCTAATTCAAAATTATCTTTTAAAAGCAAAAGTACTTCAGCCAGACGCTCACGCACTGTTTTTTGAGCAATGTCGGTAATATAATCGTTGGCTTCACGTAACTCTCTACATACAATTTGTAGCATATGATGAGAAAACTGCCAATTGCTTTGAATCAAAAATAGCAGTGTTTGATAAGGGACATGGCATAAAACGGCTTCATCGATTACTTTTGCAGTAGTACATGCCAACTCTTGGCTCAATAACGAACGATAAGCAATTATTTCGCCTCTCTTAGCAAACCTGATGATTTGCTCTTTACCGTCGATACCGGTTTTAAAAATTTTTACGATTCCACGAGTAACACAGTAAAATCCTGTCAAACGGCTACCTTCGCGATAAATTACAGTTGATTTTTTATAAACCGAGCAGGTTTTATCAAAATTCAGCCGACCAAATTCTTCTTCCGTCAATTTATTAAATAATTGAAATCCACTTAAATCAGTTTCCTGTTCGGTTGGCCTGCTTATTATGCTTCTCATTTTCTTTAATTAAAATATAAAATGTAAACAAATCACCTTTGATCAGGTTTAAAGATACAACTTCGTGATTTATTTATAAACTTTATCAACATAATTAGATGTACTATATTTGTGTTACAAATTAAATGAAAACTATTTAAAAACAGATATAATATGAAACATGTAGTTGATATGGCCTGGACAGACAAAGTAGCTTTTGAGGGTGACATGGACGGGCATAAAGTAATTGTTGATGCAACTGAAGAATCAGGTGGAAGCGATTTGGGACCCCGCCCAAAGAAACTGATGCTTACTGCTCTTGCCGGATGTACAGGTGTTGATGTTATTATGATCCTGAAAAAAATGAAAGTTTTTCCTGATGCATTTAATGTAATTGTTGAAGCCGAGGTAACAGATGAACATCCGAAACATTACACTAAAATGAAAGTTATTTACCAGTTTAAAGGAAAGAATTTGCCTCTGGATAAGTTGGAAAAAGCCGTTAAACTTTCCGAAACTACTTACTGTGGTGTAACTGCAACATATCGCAAAGCCATGGAAATGGAAACTGAAATTCGTATTGTAGAATAGGACTAAAGCAGTATTAAGCACAAAGCAATTCAATACTTTAGCCTGCTTTTTCAATGAACAAAATCAATATGATTTTGTCTTATTTCTCATTATGAATACAATTCTCCACAAGGTATCACAACGTGGTTATGCTGATCATGGCTGGCTTAAGGCAGCACATTCGTTTGGTTTTGCAAATTATTACGACAACGAAAAAATTCATTTTGGAAAATTGAGGGTGCCAAATGACGATTTAATTAAACCTTCAAATGGATTCGATCTTCATCCTCATCAGGACATGGAAATCATAACTATTCCACTTTCAGGGACACTGCGACATGCCGATAATATGGGAAACGAGGAAATTATCACTACTGGAGAAGTACAGGAAGTGCCTATGAATTAAATTCCCATTTTGATATTTTAAATAAACCCGTTCTGCATAAGTTGATTACAAAAATGGCATCCCTGACAGAGATGCCATCTTTATTTTTATAAATAAAAATTGTAAAAACAACTTCCCATATTTATCGTATTAATTTCTATATTTAAAATTATCTATTCAAGTTTACTAATAATGATAAAATCTATAAATCCTACAACAGGAAAAATTGTTAAAACCTACGAAAAACATACCGAAAAAGGAGTTGAGAAAATAATCAATTCAGTAGATAAATCATGGCATAATTGGCGGTTTATATCATATTCAAACAAAGCCGTTCTAATGCAAAATCTTTCCTCTTTGCTGCGAAGCAGAAAAGAAGAACTTGCATTGTTAATGGCACTTGAAATGGGAAAAGTCATTAATGAAGGTATTTCCGAAATTGAAAAATGTGCCTGGGTTTGTGAATATTATGCAGGTAATGCTGAAAGTTTTTTGGAAAACGAATTCATTCAAACAGAATCATATCGCTCTTTTATTTCATATCAGCCTCTTGGGACAATACTTGCCGTAATGCCATGGAATTTCCCTTTCTGGCAGGTTTTCAGATTTTTGGCACCCACTTTAATGGCTGGAAATACAGCAGTTTTGAAACATGCAAGCAATGTTCCGGGTTGCGCCATGGCTATCGAAGAACTTGTTCGCGAAGCCGGGTTCCCCGAAAATGTATTTCGAACTTTGTTAATTGGTAGCGACCTTGTCGAAAATATTATTAGACATCCGGCAATAAAAGCAGTGAGTTTAACCGGAAGCACCCCTGCCGGCAGAAGTGTAGCAGCCATTGCCGCAAGTGTACTTAAAAAATGTGTCTTAGAATTGGGAGGTAGCGACCCATATTTGATTTTGGCAGACGCGGATTTGGAAGCGGCAGCAAAAATCTGCGCAAAAAGCAGGCTGTTAAATGCCGGCCAAAGCTGTATTGCTGCCAAACGTTTTATTGTTGTCGATGAAGTGTATTCTGAATTTCTAGAATATTTTACCCACGAAATGAACGCCGCCCATTTTGGCGACCCTTGTGAAAATGAAACAACCATGGGACCAATTGCAAGAATGGATTTGCGTGATGAACTGCACCAGCAAGTTACCGATTCTATTAAAAAGGGAGCCGAAGTTATTTTGGGTGGAGAAATACCAAACCGTAAAGGCGCTTTTTACCCACCAACTATTTTAGAAAACATAAAACCGGGAATGCCAGCATATGACGAGGAATTGTTTGGTCCGGTGGCCGCTGTTATCCGTGTTAAAGACGAAAAAGAAGCCATAAAAATTGCTAATGATGCCCCATTTGGTCTCGGAGCAGCAGTATTTACAAAAGATTTGAAAAAAGGTGAAAAAATTGCCGAACTATACCTGGATGCAGGCTGTTGTTTTGTCAACGAATTTGTAAAATCTGACCCCCGGTTGCCTTTTGGTGGCATTAAGGAAAGTGGCTTTGGTCGCGAACTCTCAACCCATGGAATCAAAGAATTTATGAATGTAAAAACTGTAGTGGTAAAATGATTTTTGTAGATTTATTGAAAATAAACCAACTAACATGAATCTAAAATTTGCCATTAATGTATTTTTTATTTTAACATTCTCAATATCCTGTTCTATTACAAATAATCCTGAGCGCGAAACCAATTTCAACGCAAACTGGAAATTTATCCGCGCCGATATTTCCGGTGCCGAACAAACCGGGTTTAATGATTCTGAATGGCGAATACTCGATTTACCGCACGATTACAGTATTGAGGATTTGTCAGATAACAAAGAAGTGAAACAAATAGGGCCTTTTTCTGAAAAAAGTCCCGGCGCACGATCAACCGGACATGTGATTGGAGGCACAGCCTGGTACCGAAAACATTTCACCCTTAACAATGAAGATGAAGGTAAAATTGTAAAAATCCTTTTTGACGGGGTTTATATGAATGCCGATGTTTGGCTAAACGGCAATCATTTGGGAAATCACCCGTATGGCTACACAGCATTTGCATTCGATGTAACAAATTATCTTAATCCAACCGGCCAGGAAAATGTTTTGGCCGTTCAGGTAAAAAATGAAGGGAAAAACTCCCGTTGGTACAGTGGTTCTGGAATTTACCGAGATGTTACCTTGTTGAAAACAAATCTCGTTAATATTGATATTTGGGGAAATCACGTTACAACAGCACAGGATTCCTCCGGAAAAGCTGTTATTAAAACTGAAACTTCTGTTGTAAATTCCAATGAACAGAAACAGGAAATAATAGTAAAAACCGAAATTTTTAATCCCGCCGGAGTGCTTGTTGCAAGTGCTGAAAACCCAATGAAAATAAAGGGGGCAGGTAAAAGCATTCAATCTGTTGAAATAGAAATAGCAAACCCTCAACTTTGGTCACTTGAAAGTCCGGATTTATACACCGCAAGAATTCAGCTTGTAAAAAGTGGTAAAATCATTGATCAAACAACTGAAATTTTTGGTATTCGCACTATCGAATTTTCACCCGAAAAAGGGTTTTTACTGAATGGCGAAAATGTGTTGTTAAAAGGCGGTTGTATGCATCACGATAATGGTGCACTTGGTTCAGCAACCTTTAAAACAGCTGAATACCGCCGGGTAAAATTAATGAAAGAACACGGATTCAATGCGATCAGAACTTCACATAACCCACCTTCAAAACATTTTTTGGATGCTTGTGATAAACTGGGAATGCTGGTTATTGACGAATCGTTTGACCAGTGGCAGAAACCCAAAAATCCAGAGGATTACAATCTGTATTTCGATAAATGGTGGGAAAAAGATATCGAATCAATGGTAAAACGTGATCGCAACCACCCTTCAATAATAATATGGAGTGTAGGCAACGAAATCAAGGAACGCGCCGACTCGTCGGGGGTGGAGATTTTTAGAAAGTTAAAAGATAAAATCCTTGAATTTGACAAAACCCGCCCAATAACTCAAGCTGTTTGCAGTTTCTGGGATAATCCCGGAAAAACGTGGGATGACACCGAAAAAGTATTTGCACAAATGGATGTTCATAGCTATAATTATCAATGGAGAGAGTACGAACCCGATCATGAAAAATTTCCGGAGAGAATAATGATTGGTACCGAATCAATTGCTCTTGAAGCTTTTGAAAATTGGCAACAAGTGGAAAAAAATCCATTTGTAATTGGCGATTTTGTTTGGACAGGTATGGATCATCTTGGAGAATCAGGAATTGGAAGTTCGCATTTTGATAACGAAACGGTAAATGGACTTCCCGACTGGCCCTGGTTTTTAAACAACAGCGGCGATATTAGTATTTCGGGATTCAAAAAACCGCAAATGTTTTTTCGTGATGTTGTTTGGCGCAATAGTCAATTGGAAGTATTAGTTCACTCGCCAATTCCTGCCAAAAGAAAAGAAATTATAAGTTACTGGGGATGGCCCGATGAAATGAAAAGCTGGAACTGGGAAGGCAACGAAGGAACTCCACTGGGAATTTCGGTTTATACGCGTTGCGAAAAAGTTCGACTGGAATTAAACGGCCAAGTAATTGGAACAAAAGATGTTTCGGATAAAACAAAGTTAACAGCCAGATTTGATGTACCGTACCAACCTGGAGAACTTTTGGCAATTGGTATAACCGATGAAAAAGAAGTAGTACGACAAAGTATAAAAACTACCGGTTTACCAAATCAGCTTAAAGTTACAGCTGAACCACATGTATTGCCGATGGGGCAAAATGATTTGGCTTATTTTAATATCGAAGTCCTCGACGAAAACGGGATGCTCGTACCTAATGCCAAAAATAAAGTTGAATTTGAGATTTCAGGACCATGTAAATTACAGTCGGTAGCCAGTGAAAATCCAAAAGACATGCACAGTTTACAGCAACCCATTGTAAATACTTTTCAGGGAAAATGCCAATTAATTGTAAGGTTAACTGGCGAACCTGGCGAATTAAATATTTTAGCTAGATCGGATGGTTTGAAAAGCGGGGAAACAAAATATTTTACAAAATAATATGAAACGAAGAAAGTTTATTACAAATGTAGGAACCGGGGCATTAGCTTTTTCTGCAATGCCCTTAATATCAAACGGTATGGGAAAGTTAGAAAAAAAACAAGGATCTCCGGAGCTAAAAGGAGAAGAGATTCAACACATGGTTATTTTTGATTTGAAACATGAAAAAGGATCGGCACAAGCTGATAGATTTCTGAAAGATGGGCGTGATATTTTAAGTAAAATCCCTGTTGTTAAAAATTTTCAGGTGTTCAATCAGGTAAGTATTAAAAACGATTACACCTATGGTTTTTCGATGGTTTTCGCCGGGCAGAGTGAATACACAACTTACAATAATCATCCCGATCATGTTTC
>JBFHJA010000196.1:0-7909 GCA_041596165.1 Draconibacterium sp.
ATCTTAGACCTTGAAAATGAAGATTCACCGGTAAGGAATATTTCTGAGAAAGATGATTTTACAGAACCAGATGTTTCCACTTATTCACAATATTCGGCTAAAGAACTGAACGATATGATTAACGAAGCAATCCAGCATGAAGATTACGAAAAAGCTTCGATCATCCGCGACGAATTGAAGAAAAGGAAAAAATAATAATCTACTTATGAAACATTTTCTTGCCTTGCTGGTATTTTGTGCCGGCATTTTGTTTTTTCAACCGGTAGTTGCTCAAATTCAGGATTCTATCTCAAATACAACAACCAATCAAATTGAAACCCAAGTAAATAAAGGAAATGCCGACGCATTGCTTACACACATGCCAGCTCCTACATTTAAGATTTTTTCTGTTCTGAAAGGAATTTTAGGAATGGCAGTTTTGCTGTTGATTGGATTTCTTTTCAGCAAGGACAGGAGAAATATACCCTGGAAAACGGTTGTCATAGGACTGATTATTCAGATTATACTTGCAATTGGCGTTTTATATGTACCGGCAATCCGTTCAGTATTTGAGTTTTTCGGGCAGATTTTTGTAAAGATCCTAGATTTCACAAAAGCCGGCAGCGAATTCCTTTTAGGAGATTTAATGAACGCCGAAACTTATGGATTCATTTTTCTTTTCCAGGTTTTGCCAACAATAATCTTCTTTTCGGCTTTAACAAGTTTGCTTTTCTACTGGGGAATTATCCAGAAAGTGGTTTATGCACTGGCCTGGATTTTTACAAAAGCCTTGAAAATTTCGGGTGCCGAAGCACTATCAGTAGCTGGTAACATTTTCCTTGGACAAACCGAGTCGCCACTGATGATAAAAGCTTATCTCGACAGAATGAGCAAATCTGAAATGCTGCTTGTAATGACAGGTGGTATGGCAACTTTGGCCGGTGGCGTTTTGGCAGCTTACATTGCTTTACTTGGTGGAAATGACCCGCAACTCCGGCTCGAATTTGCAAAACACTTGCTTGCAGCATCAATTATGGCGGCACCGGCGGCAATCATTTTCTCAAAAATGCTGATTCCACCCACCGACGAAATCAACAAAGAAATTGAAGTGAGCCAGGATAAAATAGGCAGCAATGTTTTAGATGCCATTTCAAACGGAACAACCGAGGGCGTAAAATTAGCTGTAAATGTTGGCGCAATGTTGCTGGCTTTTATCGCTTTTATTGCCATGTTTAATTTTATTGTGGGTAAAATCGGGCAATGGACAACTTTAAACGAAGTAATTGCGGCAGGTACAAATGGCAGGTACAATGAACTTTCACTACAATTTATTTTGGGTTACACTTTTGCACCGCTCATGTGGTTAATTGGTGTTACCTCAGAAGATATTGTAACTCTTGGCAGATTACTTGGAGAAAAACTGATCCTCACTGAATTTATCGGTTATATCAGTTTGGCAGATTTAAAAGCCAGTGGAGTACTTTCAAACCCAAAATCGATAATAATGGCAACCTATATTTTATGCGGTTTTGCCAATTTTTCATCTATTGGAATTCAAATTGGTGGGATTGGCGCACTTGCACCCAATAAACGTGTACTTCTCTCAAAATTAGGAATGACTGCTTTACTTGCCGGAACACTCGCTTCGTTAATGAGTGCAACGATTATTGGGATGATAATGGGGTGAGGAAGTGCGTGGATGAGAGAATGAGATGGATGACCTCAGAGAGGTCAAATGTTTATAGAAATACATTCTCGTGTAAATATTCGACTCCGGCCGGAGTCGTACGAAACGACAAACTTATAATTCTATACACATTTGAATCCTCCGGATTCAGAATATTTCCTTAATGTTGTCAGAGCTTGTTCCGATAAATCGGAATTCTGCGAACGTTGATAAGCCAGTACTGACTTTTATCCTGACAACGGACAAAGCTACCGTCAGCGCTAAAAGTCAATTAAAAAAACCGGCAGAGTCCCAAATAAATGAAACCCTGCCGATTTATATTAAACTACCAAATTGATTTTATTTACTCAAATCCTTAATTCTAAGATTTCTGAATTTCAATTCTGAACCGTGGCCCAAAAATCCGATGTATCCTTTTTCGCGCAATAAACCGGGGTGATTCTTGTGATCAAGAGTGCCATTTTTGCTGGCTTCTGCAATGTCACCATCTAAAATAACTGTTCCGTTAAGAATAACTTTCACTTTTGAACCTTTAACAATAACTTCTTCAGAATTCCATTCACCTACCGGATTTAAAAATCCACGTTTTGCGGCAATCACACCATAAACTGAACCATGATATTGATATTCCTGCAAGTTGGCATAAATAGCTGCGGTGTTGTCCAAAATCTGCAATTCCATTCCTTCGTAAGCTGCATCACCCTCGAGTGGTGCCCTAATTCCCAAACCGTTATTAGCGCCCGGTGTCAACTGAAAATCAAACCTGAAATTAAAATCGCTGTACTCTTTTTCAGTAAAAATATTCCCATGTCCGCCCCTGGCAGGATTTACAACCATTTCACCATCTTTGGCAAAATAATCAGTTTTATTTCCCTGCCAGCCATCTAAGTTTTTACCGTTAAAAAGAGATTCAAAACCTTCGCTGATTTCAGTTTCCGTTAAACCGATTTGCTTTGTATTGATTTCGCGTACATATATATCGCGGAATAATAATAGGTTTCCATGTGCCTGCAATTCGATTGTTCCACTTTCAAAAATCGGAATACTGCGATCCCAATAGTTGTCCATTTTCACATTATCAACTACCAATTCGCCATTCAAATAAACTGTTACATTTTCGCCAATCATTGTAATGCGGAAAGTGTTCCACTCGTCGATTGGGTTATCAGCAACTTTCAACGGGTCGCGAACATTGTCTTTATTGTTGTTGTATAATCCGCCAGAACCTACTTGCGCGCCAACTTCAACCCGCGAAGTATCCCAGATTTGTACTTGTGGTGTTCCGCGGAGATAGATTCCACTGTCACCTTCTTTTGTGATCAGCCAATCCACAATCATTTCAAAATCCTTATATTTTTTTGTTGAAACAAGGTTTTGTCCTTTCCCGCTGAAAACAATCTGGCCGTCTTTTACACTCCAGTTTTCAACCATTTTTACATCGGCTTCCTTTTGTGCCTTTACAAGTTCTTTCTCATTCAACTTTGCAATTGCCAGTGGGTTTCCTCCGGCAACCATTCCTTGCCAGCCATCGAGGTTTTTCCCGTTAAACATGGAAACAAAACCCTCCCCTTTTGGCATTTCGTTGAGATATCTATTAATGTTTATTTTATCGTACTGGCTATCTTCCCCTGACAATGCTTTTTCAGCTTTTGTAAGAATTCTTTTCACAATTTCGCCATACATTCCATTATTTTCATCGTTCGTTGGCAAAGCAATTTTCATGATAGAGCGGGAAGTAGCCTCAGCCAGTTCTTTCTGATCCAAATATTGTTCTAAATAAACAAGTGAAAGGAAAGTTTTAAGGTTTCCAATCGAAGAAATCACATAATTTTTGTCATCGCTTGATGAAGCAAAAGGCATTATTTTCCGGAATTGCAACAACTTTTGGTCATCGGGTAAATCAGCGTTACGCATCATTCTTACAAAACTTGTTAATGCATTTTTTTTGTAATCTCCACCTGAGTTTTTACAGATTTCGAAGAGCGGTTTTGAAGCTGAATAATCTTTCCAGTTGGTAAGTGCTTTAAAAGAAGCCTCCTTTAACTCACCTGTTGAACTATTAAAAGATTTGGTGACAGTTTCCAATGCTACGTCGCCGCCAATTTCCGGAAGAACCGTAACAATCCGCTCTTTTTTATTTGTTGAATTGAATGCCTTCATCACTTTACCGGTTGATTTTTGCTCAGCGTCAACTCCTGCAGTTGCTGCTATTACAGCCATCTGTGTTTCAGAAATTTCAGAATCAGCAGAAACCGAAAGAAGTAGTTTTAAAAGCTCATCAACATTTTCATAAGAAGAAACTCTTTTTAAGGCTTTATACGCAGCTGCTTTTTCATCAGAATCAGAAGATGAAGTAGCGGCCAGTATCTGGGTGAAAAATTGTGAACCGGATTTGGCTGCAATTAAATCAATAAAAGCTGCCTTTGTTTTTCCTGAAGTTTTACCGAGTTGTGCTGCAACCAGTGACAAGTGCTGTTTATCGAGTACTTGCAGAAGCGCAGATTTTGAGGCTTCAATATCTTTTCCTTTTGCAAGTTGATCGACCAAAACCGGGATCGTTTCTTTTCCCTGCAGATTCAAAAGTGCCCCAATTGATTCAATACGAACAATTTCAGAACTCGAGTTCATACTTTCTTTAACAAAATCACTTGCTAACGCATCTCCCCGGCGACCAAGCAAATCAATAATTTCAGATTTAATTTGGTCTGAGGATTTTTGTGCTTTTGCAATCCATTGGCGGGTTGCAGCAATATCTCCAGTTCTTTCAGCAAGGTTTAAAACTGAATACCGAAATGGCTTGTTTGTGTTGTCAATTGCTTTCAGCAAAAGCGGTAAAACATCTACACCCAAATATTCAGAATAGATAGAAAGTGCTTTTGAATAATTATGAAGTTTATCCTCAGCCTGATTTGCTTTTATAATCTCGTTGCAAGCTTTTTTGCAAAGCTCAATTTCATTTTTTGCACCCAGTACATCAGCATAATTTAAAAATGCTTCGGCAGCATTTGTTGGCTCATAAACATAATTTGCATTTTTTGCAGCTGTTGAAAGCGTTTTATAAGAATCTGGATCGCCAATATTTGCAAGGGCTTGCAATGCTACTTTTTTTGTAGCAGGATTTCCATCATTTACAAAAGGTGCAATTTGCTGAACAGCTCCGATGCATTGCAATTCTCCCAAAGCTTTGATCAAAGTAGGTTTGCATTTTTCCGAAGAATTCGGGAAAGCCTCTACTATTGCTTGGGCAGCCAATTTTCCACCTATCGACACAATGGTCTGTGTGGCAGGTCCAACTAAATATTCGTCGCTTAAATATGTTTTAACCGCTGTAATTGTTTTATCTCCACCAACAAGGTTCAACTGGTTTAGCAAAAATGTTTTAACGTCTTTATCCGATTGATTTCTAAGCGTTTTTAAAAGTTGTTCTTCAACAAAATACTTTTCCTCTTCTTTACCAAATTCGCTGGCATAACGTGCACAACTATTTATTGCAAAACGAACAGCAGTATCGTCACCCGTTCCAGGTGAAACCAAAAGATTTGCAGTTTTTTGAAAACCATCGGAACCAAGTCCGATTAATTCATTGATGATCCTGTCACGATGAACCAAATCCTTGGTTGGCATTTGTGCCAGAATATCGGCAACTTTAGTATCCAGTGTGCGGTTATCCTGCGCAAAACTTGCTGAGCTAAAAATAGTTAGCAACAAAAACGTGAGTAAATGGAATATATTCTTTTTCATTTCTTCAATAATAATTAATCAATAATAAATTAAATGCTCCAGGGTGACCTCATTGGTTGGTTAATCAATCGGTTGGCTCCCTCATCATCAATAAATTCAAGTTTGTCAGGATCGAATTTTAGCGTTCTACCTAACCTAACCGCAATAATTCCAAGATTCACCAAAGTTGCCGAACGGAATCCATTCATTTCATTTAAAGCAAACTTTTTGCGTGATTTTACAGAATCGGAGAAAACTGCAATCTGCGGTTCCGGTTCGGGCAAAGTTTCGATAAAACTTTTCAGATTTGGAATATCAGATTTGAATCCCTGGTAAATTTTACCGTTTGGACCTTCAATGTAAGCGGCATCTTTATCGCGGTTCTCGCCATCTAAAATAATTTGGCAACCATCAGCATAAGTGTAAGTTATCCGTCTCCAAGAGCCAACTGCATCGTAATGCTGCTGTGGCGCATCCACTTCAATTTTCACTGGGTTTGTATCGTCTTTTCCCAACATATATTGAACGGGGTCCAAATAATGTTGGCCCATGTCACCAAGTCCGCCACCGTCATAATCCCAGTAACCCCGGAAATTGGCATGCACTCTTTCCACGTTGTAAGGTTTGTAAGGTGCAGGTCCGAGCCACATATCATAATCCAGATTTGCAGGAACAGGTTGTGGTGGCAAATTGTGTTTTCCACTCCAGTAGAACTTCCAGTTGTACCCGGTAATTCCACTCACTGTAACTTTTAACGGCCAGCCTAAAATTCCGCTGTCAATCACTTTTTTCAATGGTTTTACGTCGGTGCCAAGTCCATAGAAATTGTCTTTAAACCTGAACCATGTATTTAATCGAAACATTCTTCCGTGCGCATTAACAGCTTCTACCACACGTTTTCCTTCTCCAATTGTGCGGGTCATTGGTTTTTCGCACCAAATATCTTTGCCGGCTTTTGCGGCTTCAACAGCCATTAAACCATGCCAGTGTGGAGGGGTTGCAATGTGTACAATATCAACTTCGGGCAGTTGACACACTTCCCTGAAATCGTGAAAATGTTTCACTTTATAATCGATTTGACTTTGTGCCAATTCAAGGTGTTTTGTATCCACATCGCAAATGGCAACCACTCGTGTTCCTTCGTAAGGAATATGGCCGCGACCCATTCCGCCAACACCAATTATTGCTTTTGTAAGTTGATCTGACGGAGGAAGAAATCCGTTACCACCCAGCACATGACGCGGAATAATTGTAAATCCGGCACCCGCAATCAAAGCACCTTTTAAAAACCTTCTTCTCGAAGTTTGAATTTTGTCGCTCATTATAATTGATTTTGAATTTCTGTTTTTAAAAATAATTCCAAAGATAAAATTTACTTCTTAAATAAATACAAAACTAATTGCTCTAAACTTCATTAAAATTGTTAAAACGTTCATGAAATATTGAACACAAAACCGTCTGTTATTCAATGAAAATATCTCATTATTTCATTTATAAACCTTTCACAATTAAAGCAATATCAGCATAAAAAACATTTCTGCGCTTACCGTCTCCTGAAATTCTTTATCCGAAACTTATCAGGCTTTTTTGATTAATGTATATGAAAACGGCACCAGTTTTAAAACGAAATTTGACAAACCATGTGATCCAATGAACATTCTTTGCTCAATGAATATAACCATTCTGGAAACGAAAGCAGACCGTTTATACAAATTGTATTCCCGCGTGGAAATGAAAAGATCGGGGTGTTTACCGCGTGTCATTGAAAAAATATTTGAATGAGTCAACAGATAATTGTATTTATTGAAGAATTCAGAATACTTGTCAGTAATACATTGTTTTTGTCGGACCTGAACTTGAAACCTTTAACATTGAACTCAAACTTTAAACTTTAGTCTTTAAACTTTAAACTTTTCCCCCTACATTTGCACCTCAAAATTTTAGAATTCATTTTATGGAAATTCCGAGCAAATACAACCCTGCCGAAGTAGAAGACAAATGGTATAAATACTGGATGGAAAACAAGTATTTCCACTCCACACCTGACGAGCGCGAACCCTATACAATAGTGATTCCGCCGCCAAACGTTACTGGAGTTTTGCACATGGGCCACATGCTCAACAATACCATTCAGGATATTCTGGTGCGTCGCGCCCGCATGACAGGTAAAAACGCCTGCTGGGTACCGGGAACCGACCATGCATCTATTGCTACAGAAGCCAAAGTTGTTGACAAATTAAAAAAATCGGGAATTGACAAATATGATCTGTCGCGTGAAGATTTTCTGAAACACGCCTGGGAATGGACAGACAAACATGGTGGAATAATACTCGAACAACTCAAAAAATTAGGTGCTTCCTGCGATTGGGACCGAACAGCTTTTACCATGGACGAAGCCCGCAGCGAATCGGTAATCAAAGTTTTTGTTGATTTGTATAACAAAGGATTGGTTTATCGCGGAGTACGAATGGTAAACTGGGATCCCGCTGCAAAAACCGCACTTTCCGATGAAGAAGTGATTTA
>JBFHJA010000197.1:0-7893 GCA_041596165.1 Draconibacterium sp.
AACCATAGGCCGAATTCGGATTACTGAAAACAGAATCTATATAATTTCAAATAGAAAGGGTGGCATTAGTCATCCTTTTTTTACTGTAAATCTTTGCAATTAATTTTTAGATTTGTAGAACAGAACAGAATACTAACTATTCTGAGAAAAACTTTGCAAATGAGCGAATTCAAATTTAATGTTGATAACAATTCCAATGTATTAAAATTTCAGCAATTGGTAGATGCTATTGTCGATTCGATTAGTCAGAACCAGTTGAAATCGGGAGACATGTTGCCTTCGGTAAACCAAATTATGGTCGAGAGTCAACTCTCACGTGATACAGTTTTCAAAGCTTATGCAGAATTAAAAAAACGTGGAATTGTTGAATCGGTGCCAAACCGCGGTTATTTTGTAACAAAAAATATTACTAAAGTTTTCCTTTTCCTCGATACATTCAAAGCCTACAAAGAGGTTCTTTATGGTTCATTTCTCAAAAATCTACCCAAAAATATTGCTATCGATTTGCATTTTCATCATTACAATATCAATATTTTTGAAAAAATAATAACCGAAAGTTTAGGCAAATACAGCAGTTATATAATAATGAATTTCGATAATGGCAAAGTGCCTGAAATAATCAATAAAATCCCGCCAGAACAATTGCTGATTATAGATTGGAAAATTCATTCAACAGAAATCCAATCAGTTGTTTATCAGGATTTTGGAAAAGCTGTTTATTCATGCCTGGAAAAAAATATCGACAAGATTTCTGGTTATGAAGAATTTACTTTTTTTTATCCGTCGTTTACCTACCATCCAAAAACTTCGGTTGAATACTTCAAAAAATTTTGCAGCCACTATAAAATAAAACATTCGGTAACTTATGAACCTGAAGAATTTAAGATAAAAAAAGGTGGTTTGTATTTTTTGGTAAGCGACCGTACTTTGGCCAATTTCCTTGATCAGTGTGAAGAACAAGGATTTGAACCTGGCCGGGAAGTAGGCGTAATTTCATACAACGAAACGCCCATGAAAAAATATGTAAAAAACGGAATTACAGTTATTTCGACCAATTTTGAGTTGATGGGACAAAAAGCAGCAGAATTTGTTACCGAAGGTAAACCAATCCGGTTTGAAGTGCCAACAACGTTGAAATTACGATCGTCATTGTGAGCTGGATCCTGGAAACTCGTTGATGAATTAGTGATCCCTGATAGTTTTGACTTTGCATTTGAAACTTGATAAAAAAAATAAAATCTGAATAAATATGTTTTACAACATATTCCACGACTTTGAAACACCATATTTTGCATTTAATTTTGACGACATACCAGAACAGAACAGTTCGTTTATAATAAAAAATACAAAACACTACATATCATGTATTTACTTGGATTTGACATAGGAAGTTCTTCCGTAAAAGTTTCACTAATTGATGGCGAAAATGGTAATTGTGCGGCAAGTTCGTTCCACCCAAAGCAGGAAATGAAAATTACGGCACATAAAGCTGGTTGGGCTGAACAAGAGCCACAACAATGGTGGCATAACCTCAAACTTGCACTGGCCGATGTTTTGAACGAGTCAAAGGTAAATCCTGAAAGCATTAAATCGATTGGTATTTCATATCAAATGCACGGATTGGTTATGGTGGACAAAAACCATGAAGTTATCCGACCGTCAATAATTTGGTGTGATAGCCGCGCTGCTGCCATTGGGGATAAAGCGTTCGAGGAAATAGGCGGGCAAAGGTGTTTGACAAATCTTTTGAACTCGCCCGGAAATTTCACGGCGTCAAAACTTAAATGGGTAAAAGACAATGAACCCGGGCTTTTTGACCGTATATATAAAGTTATGCTGCCCGGTGATTATATTGCCATGAAACTTTCAGGTGAAATTCAAACTACTGTTAGTGGCTTATCGGAAGGTATTATGTGGGATTTTAAGGAAAATGCTATTGCCGATTTACTTTTTGCTAATTATGGTTTTTCAAAAGAAATTATTCCTGAAATCGTTCCAACTTTTGTTGTTCAAAGTCAGGTTTCTTCAAGTGCGGCAAATGAACTTGGGTTATCCACTAAAACCACAATCAGTTACCGCGCTGGTGACCAGCCCAATAACGCACTCTCTCTGAACGTTTTAAATCCGGGGGAGATTGCCACGACTGCTGGTACCTCAGGTGTGGTTTACGGTGTGAGCGAGGAAATTAAATACGATTCGCAATCACGTGTAAATACCTTTGCACATGTTAATTACACAAAAGAAAATCCACGTTTGGGTGTTCTGCTTTGTATAAATGGCACCGGGATTTTAAATGCCTGGCTTAAGAGGTTGGTTGGCGAAAATCTTTCTTACGAAGAAATGAATAAGCTGGCTTCTGAAATCGCCATCGGTTCAAACGGACTTTCGGTTTTACCTTTCGGAAATGGTGCAGAAAGGGTATTGTGTAACAAGAATATTGGTTCGGTTTTGAGTGGTATCAATTTTAATATTCACCAAAAAGGCCACATACTGAGAGCTTCTCAAGAGGGGATTGTTTTCTCATTTAAATACGGAATGGATATTATGAAAAACATTGGCATCAATGCTTCTGTTATTCGTGCCGGTAAAGCAAATATGTTCCTCAGTCCAATTTTCAGGGATACTTTGGCGGGAATAACCGGCGCAACAATCGAGTTATATAATACCGATGGTTCAATTGGTGCTGCGCGTGGAGCTGGTGTAGGTTCAGGTTATTACAAAACGTTTAATGAGGCGTTTTCAAACCTAAAAAAATTAGAAACCATTGTTCCTGATCTTTCAAAAAGTGATGAGTATCAGGATGCATACAATAAGTGGAAAGCGGAACTTGACAAAGCTCTGTCATAATTTCTTTTTATTATTTACCGAATTAATATTCATACTAAAAACAAAAATTTTTAAATCGAAATCATATCATGAATAATTTATCAAGAAGAAGGTTTCTCCAGTCGGCAGCAGTTGCCGGTACAGGAGCATTGTTTATTCCCAATTTTATTAGTTGTGCACCAAGCACCAAGTTAAGATACGCGGTAATTGGAGTAGGCGGTCGAGGTGAAGCAAGCTGGAGCAGGATTCCGGAAGACCAGTTAGTAGCAATGTGTGATGCTGACGACAGGATGTCGCAGGATGGTTATAAGGCTCGTCCAAAAGCAAAAAAGTATAAAGATTTCAGAGTCATGTTCGATGAAATGGCAAAAGAAATTGATGCAGTTATTATTGCTACACCAGACCATACGCACTTTCCTGCAGCCATGGCAGCCATGGAATTAGGAAAACACGTATTTGTTGAAAAGCCGTTAGCTCACAATATCTGGCAATTACGCACTTTAAAGAAAGCAGCAAAACATTACGGTATTGTTTCGCAAATGGGAAATCAGGGACATACTACAAACGGAATACGACTGGTAAAAGAATGGTACGAAGCAGGTGTTCTTGGCGAAGTTAAGGAAGTAATTGCCTGGCAGGGAAAAATCGATTTCGAAAAGGATGGATATTTTGCAAAACCGAGTACTTTTCCACCTCAGGCTGATGAAGTTCCAAATGGTTTGGATTGGGATTTATGGCAGGGACCGGCAGCAGAGAAACCATTTAACAATTTGTATGCACCCCGAACATGGAGGGGATTTTATGATTATGGAAATGGGAAATTAGGCGATTGGTGCTGTCATACTCTCGATGCTCCCTTCTGGGCATTAGATCTTGGATTGCCTCACACTGTTGACGCAGTTATTACAGATCCCGTTCCAGACCATAGTTTTGTTGCAACAGAATCAGTTGTAACCTGGCAATTTGGCGCTCGCGGCAACAAAGCCCCTGTAACTATGAAATGGTATGAAGGCTTTGAGAAACCTGCAATCAGGCCGGAATGGGGAGTGACTGAAATACCCAACGGTGGAATGATCATGATTGGCGATAAAAAAACATTAATCACAGGTGGTAGACCAAACGACGCAAGACTGCTTGTTCCGGAAGAAGAAATGAAAGAATTTCTAAAAAATGCACCTGCTCAAACTATTCCTAGAATTGGCGAGGAGCAACCAGTTGAAGAATGGATTGATGCCATCAAAAACAACACACTTCCAGGCTCTACCTTTGATTATTCAGCAAGTTTGGTTGAGATGGCACAAATTGGCGTTTTAGCACAACGTTTTGGTGGAACAATTAATTATGACGCTGAAAATATGAAGGCGGTTGGTCGTCCTGAATTAGATGCATACATAAAAGAACCCGCCCGCAAAGGTTGGGAATACGGAGAAAATTTGTAAAAAAAAGTTGTCAAGTTGTAATGTCAGGTTATCAAGGAAGACTTCTCTTACAACAAAGAAAACAATAACAACAATTAGGATTCATAAATAATAAATAATAAATCGAAATGGAAGTATTAAAGGGTAATAAAGAGTATTTTAAGGGAATTGGCCAAATTAAATTTGAAGGCGCGGACTCAAGAAACCCACTGGCCTTTAAGTGGTACGACGAAAACAAAGTTGTTGCGGGAAAAACAATGAAAGACCACCTGCGTTTTGCAGTGGCCTACTGGCACACATTCTGCGGAACAGGCGGCGACCCTTTTGGTCCCGGAACTCAAATTTTCCCTTGGGACGGAGCTACTGATGCTATGGATGCTGCCAAAGAAAGAATGGATGCTGCATTCGAGTTCATTACTAAAATGAATATCCCATATTATTGTTTCCATGATACCGATGTTGTTGGTGATGGTTCGGTTTTCGAAATTGAAAAACGGCTTGAAAAAATGGTAGAAATCGCCAAACAAAAACAAGCAGCTTCGGGTGTAAAACTTCTTTGGGGAACTGCAAACGTATTCTCAGCCCCACGTTATATGAATGGAGCATCAACCAACCCCGATTTTGCAGTACTAGCAAATGCAGCGGTTCAGGTAAAAAATGCCATCGATGCAACAATTTCATTGGGCGGAACAGGCTATGTTTTCTGGGGAGGTCGCGAAGGTTATATGAGTCTTCATAATACCGACACAAAACGTGAGCTGGAACATCTCGGACAATTCCTGCGCACAGCCCGCGATTATGGACGGAAACAGGGTTTCAAAGGTACGTTCTTCATCGAACCAAAACCAATGGAACCAACAAAACACCAGTATGATTTTGATGCTCAAACAGTTATTGGTTTCCTGAAAGCAAACGGACTTGGAAATGATTTCAAACTGAATGTTGAAGTTAACCACGCAACATTGGCAGGCCACACTTTTGCGCACGATTTGCGCATGGCCGCTGACGCAGGAATGTTAGGATCAATTGATGCCAACAAAGGTGACTACCAAAACGGATGGGATACCGATGAGTTCCCAACAAATATTTATGAAATAACCGAAGCAATGCTTGAAATTTTGCCAACAGGCGGATTTAAGCACGGTGGCATAAATTTCGATGCAAAAACACGCAGAAATTCAACTGATTTGGAGGATATTTTTATTGCACACATTGGTGGAATGGATGTTTTTGCACGGTCGCTGGTTATTGCCGATAAAATTTTATCGAATTCAGATTACCTGAAAATGCGTAAAAACCGCTATGCATCATACGACACAGGCAAAGGTGCAGCATATGAAGCTGGTAAACTTTCACTTGAAGACCTTTACAAAATTGCAGCTGAAGTTGGTGAGCCTGCACAAATTAGCGGAAAACAAGAACTAATTGAGCAGCTAATCAACTGGTATATTTAACATAATGAAAGAACGCAATTCGCTTTATATTTTAGGAATTACTGTTGTTGCAACACTTGGGGGATTGCTGTTCGGTTATGATACAGCGGTTATTTCAGGTGCCGAAAAATCAATCCAGGCCTATTTAATTAATGGGCTTGGATTGAGCTCTCTTGTTCATGGTGCAACAATTTCAAGCGCCCTTATTGGTTGTATCATTGGCGGAAGTTTATCAGGTTTGATTTCTTCTGCTTATGGAAGAAAAAAGGGGCTTTTTCTGGCAGCTATCCTGTTTTTCATCTCTGCTCTGGGTTCTGGATTTCCAGAATTTCTCTTTTTCACCAAAGGTGAACCAACGATGGGATTGTTGTTTATGTTCAATTTTTATCGGATCATTGGAGGAATCGGAGTTGGACTAGCCTCGGCTATCAGCCCCATGTACATTGGCGAAATTGCCCCTGCTGACATTCGTGGACGTTTGGTTTCCATCAACCAGTTTGCCATTATTTTTGGGATGCTGGTTGTATATTTTGTAAACTGGGGAATTGCCAATGGCAAACCGATTGAATGGATAAACACTATAGGTTGGAGATGGATGTTTCTTTCGGAAGCAATACCTGCTGGCTTATTTGGTCTGTTTCTATTTTTTGTCCCCGAAACGCCTCGTTATCTGGCATTGAACAATCAGGATTCTAAGGCCTTGCATGTTTTGACACGAATAAATGGCGTAGAACGGGCAAAGGAGATTTTTACCGATATTAAATCGAGTGTTGAAAAATCATCAGCCAAAATTTTTTCCTACGGGAAGATTATAATACTAATTGGGGTTTTATTATCTGTATTCCAACAGTTCGTAGGAATCAATGTTGCATTGTATTATGCTCCGCGTATTTTTGAAAGCATGGGTGCCGAAAAAGATGCCTCGATGCTGCAAACCGTTGTAATGGGTTTGGTAAACGTAATTTTCACAGTTGTTGCAATTATGACAGTTGACAAGTGGGGAAGAAAACCACTGTTGATGGTTGGTTCAATTGGAATGGCAATAGGAATGTTTGCGATTGGTTTGCTGGCATTTATGAAAATAATCGGTATTAGCACTTTGGTTTTTATCATTATTTACACAGCTTCGTTTATGATGTCGTGGGGACCGATTTGCTGGGTTTTAATTTCGGAACTGTTCCCGAATAAAATACGTGGGAAAGCAGTTGCCGTTGCTGTTGCAGCTCAATGGGCAGCCAACTATTTCATTTCTTCAACTTATCCGGCAATGATGGAATTCAGCAGTGGAGGAACTTACTGGTTTTATGGTGCAATGAGTATCATTTCATTCTTTTTTGTATGGAAAATGGTTCCCGAAACCAAAGGAAAAACGTTGGAAGAAATGGAGTTTTTGTGGAAGAAATAAAGTTCTTCCTAATTACCTCCTTAAAAAAGAGGAATTTTTAGATAAAATACAAGGTTTCATTAACTGAAACCTTGTATTTTGCTTTAGAATCACCCTTCAGATGATGTGCTGGTAAGTTTTGTATTATTTCGGCTGCCAGTAGCAAACTTTCGGAGATTCAATTTTTCCTTCGGTTTTTAATACTTTCATTGCTTTGTCAACTTCCTTTTTGTCCAACCCGGATGCATCGGCAATTTCGCCGGCTTTTAAAGGTTTACCTGCTTTTTGCAGGGTTTCCAATACTTTCTCTACACTCATTTTTTCAATATTATCATTTAAAACACTGAATTTCTATTATCAACTGCATTTCTCTCACTTCCGAAGAGTCAGAGTGGCATTAAAACCTTTCCGAAATCACTTTCCAATCCACAATTTTCCAGAAATCCTCGATATACGCTGGCCGAAGATTTTTCTTGTCGATATAATACGCATGTTCCCAAACGTCGCAGGTTAAAATAGGTTGTTTTCCATCGCGCAATGGATTTCCAGCATTACTGGTTTGAACAATTTCCAGTTCGCCTTCCTTATTTTTTACCAACCAAGCCCAACCTGAACCAAACAGCGTTGCTGCCGCTTTTGTAAATTCTTCTTTGAACTTTTCAACTGAATCAAATTTAGTTTCAATTGCAGTTTTTAAAGCGTCCTTCGGCTCTTTGCAACCATCGGGGCTAAATTGCATAAAATAAAAAGTATGGTTCCAAACTTGTGCACCATTGTTAAAAATACCACCATCAGCCATCTTAACTATCTCTTCAAGAGACGCATTTTCAAA
>JBFHJA010000198.1:0-7868 GCA_041596165.1 Draconibacterium sp.
GAAAGTTTATAATTTGTGTGCAAACCAACTTGCGTGGAATCGCCATCAGCCCAAACAATAAGGTAACTTTTTGCATCGATTGTTGTACCAATCGGGAATTTCCATTTTGTCAAATCCTTTTTACTGTCGGTGAGGTAATAGCCAGATAAGTCCTGCGCTTCATTGGCCGGATTATACAATTCAATCCAGTCGTCAAATTCATCATCCTGATCTGATCCATATTGAGTGTTTTTGGGCAGCAATTCATTAATTAAAACTTTTGGAGTTTCATCAATATCCGGATCGTCGCTATTACAATTTACAAATCCGAAGACAATGAATATTAGTGATACCAGTTGAATTTGTTTCATGTTAGGTTTTCTTTTTATTGATTTCTGACGTCGAAAAATACAAATAATAAACGGAAAGCGTTAAAAAAAAACCACCTTCCAAAAAGGAAAGTGGTCTCAATATTTTTAATTCTTTGTATTAATTTATTATGATCCAAAATCATCGAATAATACATTTTCATCTGGAACGCCAAGATTATAGAGCATTTTCTGTACAGCATCATTCATCATCGGAGGACCACATAAGTAGTAATCAATTTCTTCCGGTTCCTCATGTTTATTTAAATAGTTATCATAAATCACCTGGTGGATAAAACCAACCGGTCCTTCCCATTTGTCTTCAGGAAGTGGTTCTGATAAAGCAAGGTTGAATTTAAAGTTTGGAAAATTCTTTTCTATATCCCGAAACTGATCGTAATAGAATACTTCTTTCCACGAACGTGCACCATACCAAAAAGTGACATTCTTTTTTGTTTCTTTTACTGTGTGGAAAAGATGGAAAAGGTGTGAACGCATCGGAGCCATTCCGGCACCACCACCAATAAACATCATTTCATTATCGTTCTTTTTCAGGAAAAACTCTCCATAAGGACCTGATATCATTACTTTATCTCCAGGTTTACGCGAGAATATATATGAAGAACAAATACCGGGATTTACCTTTTTAAATGCATTATTGGCTCGATCCCATGGTGGAGTTGCAATACGAATATTAAGCATTACAATATTTCCTTCAGCAGGGTGGTTGGCCATTGAATATGCACGGAAAGTTGGCTCCGGGTTTTTCATTTGAAGGTTGAAAATACCAAATCTTTCCCACTCTTCGCGGAATTTGGCGTCAACTTCCATATCTTTAAAATCAACATCGATTTTTGGAACGTCAATCTGAATGTATCCTCCGGATTTGAAGTCAAGTATTTCACCTTCGGGTAATCTTACGACAAATTCTTTAATGTAAGTTGAAACATTGTTGTTTGATACAACAGTACATTCCCATTTTTTAACGCCGAGTATTTCCTGGTGAATGTCGATTTTCATATCCTCTTTCACCTTTACCTGACAGGCTAAACGCCAGTTGTTGTTTTGTTCTTTACGTGTAAAGAAACCGGTTTCGGTAGGTAGAATTGAACCACCGCCCTCTTCAATCTGGCAACGGCACATTCCACAGGTTCCACCTCCACCACAAGCTGATGGTAAAAGAATTTTGTTATTTCCGAGCGTAGTTAAAAGTGTGCTTCCCGGCTCTGTTTCAAGTTCAAGATAACCTTCGTTGATATTAACTTTAACAGTGCCTGATGGAGTGAGTTTCTTTTTCACATAAAGCAACATTACTACAAGCAGTATAATTATGCCTAAAAATACTACCACACTGGTTAAAACAACTGTAATTTGTGCTGATAACAATATCATTGGTAATTGATTTTTGTTTTTATAATTTAATTCCCATGAAACCCATGAAAGCAAGTCCCATCAGACCAGTTACGATAAAAGTGATCCCCAGTCCACGCAAAGGTGCAGGTACATTTGAATATTCTATTTTTTCGCGGATAGCTGCAATCCCGACAATAGCAAGGAACCAGCCAACACCCGAACCCAGACCGTAAACAGAAGCTTCTCCAATATTCAGAAATGCCTTTTGTTGCATAAAAAGTGAACCACCAAGAATGGCGCAGTTTACTGCAATTAATGGAAGGAAAATTCCCAGCTGGTTGTAAAGTACAGGAGCAAATTTTTCAACAACCATTTCAACAAGTTGTACCATTGATGCAATGATTGCAATGAAAATGATAAAAGACAAAAAGCTTAAATCAACAGATGCAAACGAAGGACTAAGCCAAACAAGGGCTCCTTCGGTTAATACATAATTTTCGAGGAGGTAATTTACAGGTAATGTTATTCCTAATACGAAAATTACTGCAATTCCAAGCCCAGCTGCTGTACTAACTTTTTTCGATACGGCAAGGTAAGAACACATGCCTAAGAAATAGGCAAAAACCATGTTCTCGATAAAAATCGATTTGATAAATATATTAATTAGATTTTCCATAATAATTACTTTTTGGCTTTCTAATTTTCAATTAATTTACGGTTGCGGCTGCGTTGTACCCAGATAATAATACCCACTGTAATTAACGCCATTGGAGGTAAAATCATCATTCCATTGTTGGCATAAAAACCTCCGTTGATAATGTACCAGCTTTCAGGGATGATACGGAATCCAAGAACAGAACCCGAACCAAGGAGTTCGCGAAAGAAGGCTACAACTATTAAAATCCAGGCATAACCCGCCCCGTTTCCAATCCCGTCGAGAAATGATTGCCAGGGACGGTTGCCCAGTGCAAAAGCTTCCAAACGACCCATTAGGATACAGTTGGTAATAATTAATCCTACAAATACCGAAAGCTGCTTGCTCACGTCATAAACGTATGCTTTTAGCACCTGGTCAACAAGTATTACAAGTGCTGCAATTACTACAAGTTGCACAATGATGCGGATTCGGTTTGGGATTGTATTTCGCAAAAGCGATATAATAACATTTGCCAGTGCTAAAACAGCTGTAACCGAAATTGACATAACAATTGCCGGTTTTAGTTGTGCTGTAACTGCAAGTGCCGAACAAATCCCCAATACCTGAACGGTAATTGGGTTGCTGCTATTCAACGGATCCGACAGCAGTTTTAAATTTTTCTTTGAAAATAATGGTTCGCTCATCGCTTAAGATTTTTTCTTTTTTAAAAATTCCTGATAACTGGAAAAATCGTCAAGAAGCATTTTTTCCAACCCTTTACTTGTAATTGTTCCACCTGATATTCCGTCAACTTTGTGTTCAGCCGGAGCATCTTGACCAACTTTTGCGACTGTTATCGAAACTAATTTGCCCGATTCATCGAACAATTTTTTATCGATAAATGGTTTTTCAAACATATCAGTGGATATTTCAGCGCCCAAACCAGGGGTTTCACCCTGATGGTCGAAGTTGGCACCGAAAATGGTATTCATGTCTTCGTTTAATGCAACATAACCCCAAATTGGCCCCCATAAACCTGCACCGCGCAAAGGAAGTACATATTTTAAACCGTCATTTGTTTGACATTCAAATACAGGAAGTAGCATTTCTTCCTCTGGTTTTGCCCGTTCTTTTTTGAGATCTACATTAAAAGCATCGCCTTCAACCTGCTCGCCTTTAATATTTACAACGTATTCATTTTTAATTTTTTCGGCATAAATCTCTTCAGCGTTTGCAGCTGTACTTTCAATGTTTACCGAAGCGAGGATACTTTGTTTCTTCTCAATTTCTGTGTTCCTGACCTGCAGGGGTTTTAAAGACATTGAAATTGAGGCCAGTATTGCAGCAACAAGTATTACCATAATTGCCGCATATAAAACTGTGTATGTATTACTGTTTCTGTTCATGATCATTAATTTTTCTTTTAAGCAGTAATTTTTGCCCTTTTCAAACGGCGTTTAATGTGGCCTTGAACAACATAATGGTCAACAAGTGGTGCAAATGTGTTCATTAACAATATTGAAAGCATCATACCTTCAGGATAAGCAGGATTAATGACGCGGATTAAAATCGCAATCAACCCGATTAAAAATCCGTATATCCATTTTCCTTTATCGGTTTGTGCTCCCGAAACTGGGTCGGTGGCCATAAAAACTGCACCAAATGCAAAACCGCCAAGGATTAAGTGGTGCCAGAACGGCATTCCAAAGTAGGTTGCAACTTCTGGAGATAGTCCTGCGCTGCCTGCAAAAGCATTTAAGATGAGTCCCATAATTGCTCCGCCTGCAAAGGTTGAAACCATTATTTTCCAACTTCCAATACCTGTGATTATTAAAAGAACAGCTCCCAGCAATATTGCAAGTGTTGAAGTTTCGCCAATTGAACCTGGTATGAAACCAAAGAAAGCATCGGCAATACTGTAATTTAAGTGTCCGGCAGCTGCATCGGCCATTGGAGTAGCACCTGTAAAACCATCAATTACTTTGTCGGTTTCGCTTAATGAAACCCAAACTTTTATCCCCGACATTTGCGCTGGATAGGCAAAGAATAAAAATGCGCGGGCTACCAAAGCCGGATTCCAAATATTCATCCCGGTACCTCCAAAAACCTCTTTGCCGATTATTACTGCAAAAGCAGTTGCTACTGCAATCATCCAAAGCGGGGTTTCTATTGGCATTACCAGTGGAATTAACATCCCGGAAACCAAAAATCCCTCATTGATTTCATGTCCTCTGAACTGGGCGAATATAAATTCAATTCCCAATCCTACAACATAAGAAACAATAACCACTGGAAGTACTTTAAGCAAACCATAGAAAAACACTTCAAAAAAACCAGTTGTGGCTATTTCCCCAATGGCTGTGAAATGTTGAAAGCCTGTATTATACATGCCAAATAACAAGGCAGGCATAAGTGCAAGCACAACCACTGTCATGGTACGCTTTAAATCAATATGGTCATGAATATGTGTCCCCGATTTTGAAGTTTTCTTTGGGACATACAAAAATGTAAAAAACCCATCATGAACCGAATTTAGCCAGTGGTATTTGGCTCCCTTCTGAACTAATGGTTCTGTTTTTTCAAAAAAGTTTTTTATGAATTTCATCTTCTAAAGACTGATTTTAATTTCTTTCTTAAAACTAACCTAACTCTTTTATCATCACGTCAATTCCGCTTTTCAATATCTCCTGTACTTTTATTTTCGATGTGCAGGCATATTCGCAAAGCGCCAAATCTTCCTCTATCACTTCGTAAATTCCAAGTTGTTCCATCTTGTCGATATCGTTGACGATGATAGCTTTCAGCAAATGAACCGGCAGAATATCCATGGGTAGCAGTTTTTCATATTGACCTGACAACACAAAAGCCCGTTCGCCGCCATGCAAGTTGGCGTTCATTTCATATTCTTTTTTAGGCATCAAACTGGAAAGAAATGTTTTTGATGCGCTGAATTTATTAATGCCGGGCAAACTCCAGCCAAAAAGTTCATATTCATCACCTTCGGGGATTACTGAAATGATTGAATCATAATATCCCAGAAAATTTTGAGGTTTTACCCTTGTTCCTGTTAACACGTTGCCACTGATAATACGTTGTTTGTAAGCAGTGTTTTTAAGTTTTTTGTCAACGATTAAGGAAACAGGAGCGCCAAGAAAAGTTTTGTAATATTTTGGATTTTCAACTTCAGAACCGGCAAGTGCAATTGTTTTGTTGAAATCAACCTTACCTGTTTCGAATAACCTGCCAATGAAAAGCACATCCTGAACATTGATTGTCCAAACCACATCGCCTTTGTTGATGGGCGTAGTATTGTGGATTTGAATACCCACATTTCCTGCAGGGTGCGGCCCTTCGAAAGTGTTTGTTACAACATTTTTAATGCCGGTAAAAGCAGAATTTGCATTAACTCCCAAATTTACTTTTCCTGTGGTAAGTTTTGCCAAAGCATTTATTCCGGTTTGGAATGTGTTTAACTGCCCCTTCAAAATAAAACCATAATCGGGCGCCAAAGGTGCCGTGTCGAATGTTGAAATGTAAATTGATTTTGGAGTTTCGGTGGGTGAAGCGATTATGCCATACGGGCGTTTTTTAATGAATGGCCACATCCCACTCTGCAGCAGCAATTCTTTGATTTCATCTCCCGAAAGAGAATTTGGATCTGCTTTTTTGAACTCAACTGAACCCGCTTTTTCGTCCGTTTCAATTACAACCTCCAGTATTTTACGTCTTTCTCCCCGGTTCACTGAAACAACTTTTCCCCCAACAGGAGCTGTAAAAAGAATTTCAGGATGGTACTTATCGTAAAATAAAGCATCACCGGCTTTTACCAAAGCATCGGCTTTTACTTTGAGTTTTGGTGTAAGTCCCGGAAAATCGGTTGGTTTGAGTGCAACAGTACCCGGAAACGGTAATGTTTCAAGTTCTTGTTTAGCACTTCCTTTTAGCTTAATATTCAGCCCTTTCCTTAACTTAATAGTTTCTGACATATTTTACTCAAATAGTGTTATTTTTTTGCGACCCAAAAGTATATAATTTATTGTGTAGTGGCAATTTTTGAATTGCAAACTTAACTATTTGTATTTATTCTTTCTTTTTTAATAGTGTCAATAGAGTTTAATTCGTATTTTTTAAGGGTATTGAACATTTTTTTTCAGAAAGTATTACAGAACAGATTAATTTGGCAATTTTAACGTTTATAGCAAATGGAATTGCTGTTTTAATTTGTTATAGATTAAAATATATCGTCTAAATGAAAAATTATTGGGTTGTATGGATTTGTTTGATTTTTTCAGTTTTGCAGGGATATTCGCAGGACAAAAGTTATTATTATGAAAATGCTGTTTACAAGGAATATATTAAATCAGTTCAAATGTATCGCGATGGCTCCGAATTGTCATTTCCGGTGCTGATGCTAAATGAAGATGCAAGCCTTTTATTCAAATTCGATGATTTGTCGGATGAAAGTAAAAATTACTATTACACAGTGATTCATTGTGATGCCAACTGGAACGAAAGTTATATCAACCAAAGTGAATATCTCACAGGGTTTACCGAAAACCCAATAAACGACTATAAATTATCGTTCAATACAACTTTTAATTATACCAATTACCAGCTGCTTTTGCCGAATGACAATTTAAAGTTTAATTATTCGGGAAATTATGTACTTGTTGTTTATGAAGACAATGACAAAGAAAAAGTAGTAATTACACAGCGGTTTTACATTGTTGAGCAGCGGGTTGATATACAGGGAAATGTTCATCGGGCTTCAAATGATCCGTTTGAAGGTTCAAATCAGGAAGTGGATTTTGTGATTACGCACAATGATTTTACAATCGATAATCCTTTAAAAGACGTAAAAGTTGTTTTGATGCAGAATGGCCGGTGGGACAATGCAATACTTGATTTGAAACCACTTTTTATCCGTGGAAAACAGCTTGAATATAATTATCAAAAAGAAAATGTTTTTAAAGCGGGCAATGAATTCAGGTATTTTGATAACCGCTCGAATAAATATAATGGCGAATTTGTTGCAGAAACTGAGTTCCACAGGCCTTATTTTCATAAAACTTTAATGACAGATGAAGTGCGCGCCAACAAGGATTTTTTTCAATACAAAGAAATGAATGGCAAATTTACCATTGAAAGCCAGGATCAGGAAGTGAGCGACCCCGATACCGAATGCGACTATACTTTTGTACATTTTACTTTACCGTTACCTTCAATTTTATTGGGAGGAACGGTAAATGTTTTTGGGGCGCTTACAGGTTGGAATGCCAACAAAAGCAACGAAATGACATGGAATTTTAACACAAGTGCCTACGAGTTGACTTTACTTTTAAAACAGGGATATTATAATTACCAATACGTTTATGTTCCGCAGGGAGCCAGGTCTGCCGATCATGCAAACATTGAAGGTAGTTTCTGGGAAACCGAAAACGATTACCAGCTTTTTGTATACTACAGCGATTTTTCGACGAGATATGACAGGTTGGTGGGGTTCAGGGTTTTTAATTCGAAGGAGAGATAAA
>JBFHJA010000199.1:0-7861 GCA_041596165.1 Draconibacterium sp.
CCGAACTTACCATAACAGATCCGGTGTGGGCGATTAAAAACTCACAACCTGTAATTCCAACTTCAATCTCTTTCAACATTTCTGAAGTTTGTTGAAATTGTATTCCGAAAGTATTTAAATGATTGCTGATTTCATCTTCATTGCAAAAAACGACTTCTTTTTTATGTGAAGAAAGAAAGTCTTTCAGTGCTGCATAAAGTTCTTTTTCGGACTGAAATAAATGAACAAACCCATTTACCTTTTCTAAGTTTTCTTTGAAAGCCAGTTCCAAAGGTAAATCTATAGAATGGTAAATGGGTTCTTCAAAATCCGGCTTTTCAGGTACTGAATGAACAGCACTTCTCAGTTTATTCAATATTTCTTCCCTGGCCGCATTCATGATTATGCTATTGTTTTTTTATCATCATTGTTTTCATCCATTGGCGGTTCCATAGAGACGTTGTCTGATGTTTCTTTCTTTCCTTTATCGGTAATACCGTTTTCGGGAATTACATGTTTTTTATCCCATGGGCGTTTCCCGAATATTTCCTCTAAATCTTCGCTAAAAATTACTTCACGTTCAAGAAGTAGATTTGCAAGTTTTGCATGGCCTTTTTCATTTTTCTTCAAAACTTCCAATGCACGCACATATTGGGCATCAATAAGTACTTTCACTTCTTCGTCAATCAACTGAGCAGTTTTTTCGCTGTAAGGTTTTGAAAAAGAAAAGTCGGACTGGCCTGTTGAATCATAATAACTTACGTTTCCAACCTTTTCGCTCATACCAAAAATACTAACCATCGCATAAGCCTGTTTGGTAATTTTTTCAAGATCATTTTGCGCACCTGATGATATTTTTTTGAAAACAAGTTGCTCAGCAGCACGACCTCCAAGAGCTGAACACATTTCATCAAGAAGTTGATCTTTTGTTGTAATTGAACGTTCCTCGGGCAAATACCAGGCAGCTCCCAACGCTTTACCTCGAGGTACAATTGTGACTTTTACAAGTGGATGTGCATGTTCGAGCAACCAACTAATAGTTGCATGACCAGCTTCGTGATATGCGATTGTTTTTTTCTCGTCGATTGAAATTATTTTGTTCTTCTTTTCCAAACCGCCAACAATTCTGTCCACCGCATCCAAAAAGTCCTGTTTGTCAACCGACTCATGGTTTTTACGTGCTGCAATTAACGCAGCTTCGTTACAAACATTTGCAATGTCAGCACCCGAAAAACCTGGAGTTTGTTTGGCAAGAAAATCAACTTTCAATTCCTGGCTCAATTTCAGCGGGCGAAGGTGTACATTGAAAATCTCTGCCCGTTCGTTTAAATCGGGCAATTCAACATGAATTTGTCTGTCGAAACGACCTGCGCGCATTAAAGCACGGTCAAGAATATCGGCACGGTTTGTAGCGGCAAGGATGATAACTCCTGTATTCGTGTCGAAACCATCCATTTCGGTAAGTAACTGGTTGAGCGTATTTTCGCGTTCATCATTCGACCCCATGTTGGGATTCCTTCCCCGGGCCCGGCCAATTGCGTCAATTTCATCAATAAATACGATACATGGCGCTTTTTCCTTGGCTTGTTTAAATAAATCTCGAACCCGTGATGCGCCAACGCCAACGAACATTTCAACAAAATCGGAACCCGACATAGAGAAAAACGGAACTTCAGCTTCACCTGCAACAGCTTTTGCAAGTAACGTTTTCCCAGTTCCCGGAGGACCAACCAGCAAAGCGCCTTTTGGTATTTTACCTCCTAGTTTTGTGAATTTTTCGGGGTTCTTCAGGAATTCCACAATTTCAACAACTTCCTGTTTTGCTTCTGTAAGTCCGGCAACGTCTTTAAAGGTAGTTGAAACTTTTTGATCTTTATCAAATATTTTCGCTTGCGATTTTCCAACGCTAAAAATACCTCCGGCTCCACCACCGCCACCTTTACTCATTCGTCTGAAAATCCACCACCAAAGTAGGATAATCAAGGCAAAAGGTCCGATTGTCCAAAGAATTTCGCCTGCCCAGTTTCGTTCTTCCTTGTATTCGAGTGAAATATCATTTACACCACTACCCTGCGCTTCCTTCAAATTATTTTCAAAAGTTTCAACCGAACCAATATTAAAAGTAAAATGTGGGCCGGTTTCGGCAGGTTTTGCAAAATTTGCATCAAATTCGGCTTTATACTTATCCAGTCGATCTTTTTTAATATAAATCGTGGCAATTTTATCGTTAACAACCACAATTCTTTCAATGTCCTGACTTGCCAACATTGTTTCACGCACCTCATTCCAGGTGGTTTTAACCGGGCCACGACTAGTGCTAAAATAAAATTGAACCGCTATAAAAACGATAGCAATTAAACCATAAATCCAATAAGCATTGAATTTAGGTCCTTTCCCGTCATTTTTCCGGTTAGGATTAAACTGGTTAAAAGGATTATTCTGGTTTTTGTTTTCCTTGTTTTCTTTGTTATCTGTCATGATATATTAATTGTCTTCTTTTATTTTTGTTGTTTTGGCATCGGCCCAAAGTCCCTCCAAATTGTAAAAATCTCTTGCTTCTTTCTGAAAAACATGAACCATTATATCGCCATAATCGAGCAAAATCCAGATTGAATTCCTGTAGCCATCCTTGTGCCATGCATCAACTCCTGTTGTTTCCTTCACCGTTTCTTCAACCGATTGTGCAATTGAATTGGCCTGGGTTGTTGATGTGCCGTGGCAAATAACAAAATAACCACATTCAGTGTGGTTTATTGTGCTTAAATCAACAATGGTAATTTCTTTTCCTTTAATCCGTTGTATTCCTTCCAGAACTCCGTCAAGTATTTTTTCTGTCTCTATTATTTTTTCCGTCATAAATATTTTATTCCCATGCAAAGATAATCTTTTTGCCTTAGTCTTATTTTACGTAATTTGCGTTTTTAAAAAATCATTTTTTATTGATTATCAAATAGTATATTCAACAAACGCACTTCTTCTATTTCTTTGTGTACCTGCTAAATTAAAAACAATGACAAACAAAAACATAATCTTTTTAACCGAGGTCGAATCTACCAACAACTATGCCAACCAACTTGTTTTGTCTAAAGCGGCAGAACACGGTACTGTCGTTTTGGCACAACACCAAAAAAAGGGCAAAGGACAACTGGGAAACAGCTGGGAAAGTGAAGCCGGAAAAAACATTCTGGCAAGCATCATTTTGTTCCCCGATTTTTTGTCAGCAGGAAAACAGTTTTATCTCTCAAAAATTGCCAGCCTTGCTTTAGTTGATTTTCTGATTACCGAAGCGAACGGAGTTTCAATAAAATGGCCAAACGATATTTATATTGAGGATAAAAAAGTTGCAGGTATTTTAATAGAAAATGCAATAAAAGGGAAAAACCTTTCCTCGTCAATAATTGGTATTGGGTTAAATTTGAATCAGGAATTATTTGTTTCCGATGCTCCAAACCCGGTTTCACTAAAGCAAGTTTCAGCAATAAACTATGATATTGAAACAGTTACAGAAACTATCGTTGAAAATATAAAAAACTGGTATCGTAAATTACAAATAGGCGGGTTTGATGAAATTGACAGATCCTATTTTAAACTTCTTTTTAGGGCAAATGAATGGGCTGTTTTTAGGAAACAAGGAATTTCGTTTGAAGCAAAAATTGCCGGCATTGGCGATTTTGGCCAATTAATTTTGGAAGAAAGAAACGGATCTGTTTCAGAATATATGTTTAAGGAAGTGGAGTTTGTGATTTAGCTTGAGATACAAGTTCAACGTTTCGAGTTCAGAGTTCTATTCAAAGCATGATCTGGAGTCATATGACACATAAAACAGCAGCGATCTTCCTCATTTGGGAAAAGGCCAGTAAAGTTATTTTTATTGGTACGGCAACTTCGCCAAAGTATCCGCCAGTTTATCAATTCCCTCTTTGAGCTTGTCTCCCGCCATCATTTTAATCATCATACTCATTTCGGCGTGCAACGTTAAACGCATTTTTGTATTATAATTATCCACTGGCATTAATTGAATCCAAAATGTAAAACTAAGTGGAAGACCACCTGAGCTTTCAACTTTAATGGTTTTAAATGGTTCGCGGTTTACAATTCGGATTTCTGCGAGTCCAAGTCCTGTTATGTTAAATTTACACGAATCCAAATCCGATGAAAAATCGCTTATTTTTACCTGTGGTATTTTTTCTGTTACTTTTTCAATCAATCCCGAATTTAAATACCCCGATAAGTTATTGAAATTAGAGAGGTAATTGTAAACCACCTGCTCATTGTGGTTTACTAACTTTACACTGCTTGTATATTTGTCTAAGCTCATTTTAATATCCTATTTCCCCCAATTGGCCGGATCTTCCCTCCATTTCATCAAAGTTTCCACCTGATCTGGTGTAACTTCACCAAGTTCAACGGCTGTATCAATTAAAACCTGATAGCGGCTTAAAGTCGTTAATTCGATACCTGCTATATTGAAATTATCGATAGCATGAGGAAAATTGTAGGTAAATATTGCAACCATACCAATTACAACCGCACCGTAATCGTTTACCGCTTCTGTGGCATTTAAACTACTGATTCCGGTTGAAACCAAATCTTCAATCACAACTACTTTTTGATTTGGGTTTAAATCACCTTCAATTAAATTCTCTAAACCGTGTCCTTTTGGTTTCGAACGGATATAAATAAATGGCAGGCCCAAAACCTCGGCAACCAAAGCACCTATTGCAATAGCGCCTGTAGCAACTCCTGCTATTACTTCTGCTTCCGGATATTTTTTGCTAATTACATCCACAAATCTGTCGCGAATGTAAGTGCGGGTTTCGGGATACGACAAAATTTTACGGTTGTCACAATAAATGGGCGATTTCCAGCCCGAAGCCCATGTAAAAGGATTTGTCGGCTGTATTTTTATAGTATTTATTTCCAGTAACTTTTTTGTTACTTCAATTTGAATTGATTCCATAGTTTTGTAAACTTTTTAATTCGAAAACAAATGTATGAAGTTTTTTTTAATGACAGGAAGATAGAAATTATCAGTAACGGGAATACACCGTTTGTTAAAGAAACCATAATAATTGAGAATTTGAATTCTGTTATTGAGGTTAAAAATTGGTTTTTGGATTTTTCTTTAAATCAAACACAATCGGCTATTTTGCTACATCCGTCACCTGAAACATTTTGGAAAGAGTTTTTTTTACCTGCTTTTACTCAAATTCCTGCGGCCGGCGGTGTTGTAATTCGAAATGAAAAATTGCTTTTTATATATCGAAACGGAAAATGGGATTTACCTAAAGGGAAAATCGACAAAGGAGAAACTGCAAGTGAAGCTGCAATACGCGAAGTTGCCGAGGAGTGCGGAATTGAAGGCCATCAAATAATAAAAAACCTGCCGTCAACATTTCATATTTACCAATCGCCTTATAAAAAAACATTGGGCCAATGGATTTTAAAAGAAACGTTTTGGTTTGAAATGAGCTATTCGGGTACCGAAAACGGAATTCCGGAAACCTGCGAAAACATTACGGAAGTTAGGTGGTTTGGGAAAAACGAACTGGACGAAGTATTATCGAATACTTATGAGAATTTGAAAATGGTAATAATGCATTATACAAAATAACTCCTATTTCAAACTTTCCAAATAGCTCAAACCCATCCGCATTTCGCTGTAACTCACCTCATCGCCAAGATGATTTTTTGCTTCGCCAAAACTTTTATTCTCAACCGATTTAAAATAATCAACTATTTTTTTTAGTTTGTTTTCATTTAAAAATTGTTTGACATCCAACTCGCCCCGACCTACATAATATGCGAGATGATTTTCAATCGTATTTGCTGTTAATGAACGTTCTGCTGCAATTTCGTCAACTGTTTTACCCGATTTAAAAAGATCAAAACTCTCTTTTTTCGTATCGATTTTGGGCTTTTTTTCTTTTCGGGGATTTTCTTTTAATGGGATTTCGCCTTTTTCAATATTGTTTTCATTACAATAATGTTGAATCATTTGTATAATATCCGCTCCAAAATGTTCGATTTTTTTTGCACCCATTCCGTTGATTAATTGCAATGTAGGCGAATCGGTTGGAAGGTAATTTACCATTTCAATCAAAGCTTTTTGGGAGAAAACCATATAAACAGGAACACCCATTTCTGAAGCTTTTTCGTATCGCCATGAACGAAGCAATGAATATAATTGAGGGTGCGGAATATTATCCGGCTCCAAAACTTCCTTTACTTTTCGTTTTTTTGCAGTGGGCTGGCTATTATCGATAAGCGATTTTGCCTGAGCATCCAGAAGTTTTTTTACATCGAAACCGGTTTTGCAAACTTCAAAACCAGCTAATTTTGTTTCTGCTTCTTCCAACAATCGCGAAGCGGTGTTGTTGATTTGTTTCCGCAACGTTTTGTTATCCACCTCCAAATCGGTTTTTGCCAAACCATCAACAACAATTGCTTTCAATTTTTCTTCAAAATACCCGGCAGCTTTTGTAACCCGCTCCTGCAATTTAACATTTTGCTCAACATCAGGTTGAACCGTCAAAAGTTGGTTGACTTGATTTTGAAATTTTTCGGCTACCTCAACCAATTCATCAGAAACTGAAATTTGCATTTTTTTAAAATGCTCAATCAAGATTTCTGGTAAGGCGGAGGCATTTTCAAGCATCAGTTTATTGAGAGAACTAACCAGATATGAAATAAAGTTAAACCTGAAAAGCTCCGTGAGTAATTCATTTTGATAAGCTAATTTTGCTGAAATCAAGTCTTTATCGCCGGGTTGATTTTTTTCGACCTGCTCAACAAAACCACTCACGGTTCCATCGTTAATAATGCTGCGGTTCGAAATTGGTGTACTTAAAACCATGCCTTCCAGCGTTTTACATCGACTAAGCGCTACATAAACCTGTCCGTGTGCAAATGAGGCTTCTGCATCAATTATCGCCCGTTCAAAGGTTAATCCCTGGCTTTTGTGAATTGTAATTGCCCAGGCCAATTTTAATGGAATCTGATTGAACGAACCTTCTGTTTCTTCCGTTATTTCTGAAGTTTTTTCATCGATTGAATATTTTACATTCTCCCAAAGCAGCGGCGAAACTGCAATTTCATCCTCATCATCCGGACAGCGCACAAAAACAGAACCGTCATCAATATCCGTAATCATCCCAATTTTACCGTTGTAGAAAAGCTTTTCAGGTGAAGGATCGTTTTTTACAAACATTACCTGTGCACCAACTTTTAATTTCAATTCAAACTCGGTTGGGTAAGAATATTCGGGAAATTTTCCTTCAATCTGTGCTTTAAAAATTTGTGCTTTTGAGGAGATTGATCTCAATTTCGCATCGTTAATCCTGTCTGCCTGAACATTGTGGGTACAAAGTGTAATATATCCGTCAACATCATTAGGCTGAAAATTTGGCAGATGCCTCTGGTTCAATGAAATAACCGCCTCCTGATCTAGTTTATTGTCTCGCACTTTGTTGAGGATGGCAATAAATTTATCGTCCTGCTGCCTGAAAACCTGCCGCAATTCGATGCTGACAAACTTTGCTTCCTTCAGAACTTTGCTGCTGAAAAAATAGATGGTATCATATTCACGTTTCAGCAAATTCCACTCGTCATTTTTTATTACGGGAGCCAGTTGCTGCAAATCGCCAATCATCAGAACTTGTGCGCCGCCAAATGGTTTTCGTCCGTTTTTAAACCGGCGCATTACCCGGTCGATTGCATCCAAAATATCGGCTCGAACCATACTGATTTCATCAATTACCAACAAATCGAGGCTGCGGATGATATTGATTTTTTCTTTGTTGAAGCGCATTTGCCTGATCTGTTCGTTTTCGATGCCAATTTGCGGTGCAAACGAAAGTTGAAAAAACGAGTGGATTGTAAC
>JBFHJA010000200.1:0-7850 GCA_041596165.1 Draconibacterium sp.
AAAAATGCTCGCGTAGGTGTCGCTCACAAATTCCTGATAATTCATTAAATTAAATGCATAAATATCATAGCTGTAAGTTTCGTTCCCTTCATGTATTTTTAGCAGTGGAAACGGCACATCACCCCATATTTTCCCAACTTGCACATAGTAGTTGCTAAAACCAATTGGGTTTATGGTCAATTTATCATAAAGACCTGCGTGAATTTTGAAATAATCATATTCGCCCCCAAAAACACCGTTTAACCCTTTTGTGAGTTTTAAATTGAAAGTTGGTTTGAAGTTCGACAAAACATTTCGTTCAAAACTATGTTGCACAATTTCTTCGCCCGGTGCGTATCGAAGTCCCAGCATTATTTCTGTGCTTTTTATGGAAGGTACAATTGCTCCGTCTGAATCAAGAAACGGTACAAATGGCGAAGTTTGGATTTTTGTTGACGACAGTTTCAGTTCGTTGACAAAACCCTTCCGCCACTCTTTTTTGGCTTGAACTTCGTATTTATCAATCATATTAAACCTGGAGTTTTGTCGCTTGGACAACAGTGTAGTTACAATGTTTTGCTCAGAAAAAGCTTTGTCGCTTTTGCCAAGCATTTCCAAATCATGCTGCACCTGAAACGAAAACATACTCAACGGTTTTATCGAGAAATAGTATTCGAAACCTGTTCCATATTTGAATTCCCTGTCTTTTGTACCGTACGCTCCAAATCCATTCAACCGAAGGTTTTCGTCGAATTTAAAGGTAGTGCGCGCACCCAAGCGAAACCGCGAACCTTCAATTTTGTTTGTACTGTACACATAATAATAAGGGCCAAGTTCAACTTTTCCCAAATCCCTGTAACCATAATAAAACATATAAATATATTCAGACATCGTACGATAAAGTTTTACATCTTTTATCGAATCAACCACATGGTAAATATTTTGTTCGCGCTGCTGTAATTCAACCGGGCGATTTTCGATCCAAAAGTCATCGGTTTTGCCCATAACATTGTCGGCCAGAACAATCGGATCTTTCTGTTTCCTCACAATTTCACTTACATTTTCAAATTTGAAATTGTCGTATATATTTGTTTTCCGGGCAATTAAACCCATTTTCTCCGAATTTCTATTTTTCTGAATGTCAATGTCCACCACAACAGATTCTGTTTTTGGCACCCATTTCCCATCATTTTTCTTGTATTCAATTGAATACTGCAAGTTGTTGATGAAGTTCACGTTTGCCTGTTCAGAAAGTTGCATTTCGAGTTTTGTGAGGGCAAAACTCTCATCTTCAACCCAAAACTTTCCTTTAAAAACAGGCTCTTGCGACAGTTTTGGGCGGAACGAAAGTTCGTAGATTTTTTGTCCATCTACAATTGTACTGTCAACTAGATAGTATTTGTAAAACTGAAGTCCGAGGTTATTTACCGGCGACACAAACCCAATATCGGAAAAGGTCATGTAGTTCTGGTAAATCTTTATGTTTTCGTACATTTTGCCTGTAAACTGCGAATAAATATCCGACTTTGTGCCGGAAACTTTGTTGGCAATAATTTCTTCGCGCTCTTTGTTCGATTCGCTGTCGTGGTAATAGTTTGAAACAGTTTCGTTTAAAAATACGGGCAGGAAAGTTTTGCCTTCGTTATCGAGCGAATCGAGATAATTAAACACAAAATCGAATTGCGCCATCAGTTTTTTATCCCGAAGGGAGCTTTTTACATTTTTTAAATCGATTTCGGTTTTGGCGTAAATCTTACTTTGCCACGAGGGAAAATTAGCGGGGTCGTTCACACTTTTATTTTCAACAATTTTACGGAAGATAATGTTGGCAGGATTTTCACCCGGTCGAACATTAATTTCCCCTAGGTTGAAAACCTCTTCCTCAAGTTGAAAATCTATCTGATTTTTTTGATTGATTTGTATCTGTGCATATTGCCGCAGATAACCAATCGATGAAACTTCAATCTCGCTTCCAGGTTTAGAAGTTTTAAGGTTGTAACTCCCGTTAATATCCGACATTGTGCCAATTGCAGTTCCTCTGAAAATTATGTTTGCATATGGAATAGGCTGACCTGTAGCCTTTTCGGTAATTTTACCGGATATTTCAGTAGGTTGTGCCCATAGGTGAAGAGTTGCCATCACCATAAAAAAAGGCAATATCAAAAATCGCGTCATGTTTTCTGTTCTCGTACGAGCTGGTAAAATTCCAACTCTTTTGTTTTCTGTTTCTGCCGATAAAACTAAAAAATACTGCAATGCTACAATCAGTTTTAATCCCATTTCTGCATTTCGAAACTTAAAACATAATATAAAGTTGAAACTTTATTCAAAACATTGCTTTATCCATTTTATGAACAAAGGATTTTAATAAAAGTCAGTTCGATTTTATCACTACTTTAAAAAGGCTTTTTCAAAGTCGAAAATTGTCTTTCAATATTCAAGATAAACACACTTTATTTCCCTGCATTTCCTTAGTTTTGCCAACTAAATAAAAAAATATCGGCACAATGAAAATGAAATCAATTTTAAAAATCAGCCTTTTCATGGCACTAGTAATTCAGTTTTCCTGCGCAACAAAAACTCCCACCGACCTCACTCAAACAGCATTTATTCCAAAACCTGTTTTGGTAACAGCAACCGGTGGTACTTTTGAAATCAGCGGAGAAACAGTAATTTACGTACAGGACGGACTGCAACAAACAGGAAATTACTTGTCCGGGGCCATAGAAAGCATTTCAGGTTTCGCACCCGAAATTGTTGTTGCAGAACAAGCAGCAGCAAAGGGCATTTATTTGTCGCTTTCGGCAACTGCAACCGATTTGGGAGCTGAAGGTTATGAATTGAAGATCGATAAAAAACTGATAACAATTTCCGCAACTTCACCTGCAGGCTGTTTCAATGGAATTCAAACATTGTTGCAAACTTTGCCAGTTAATAATGCGGCACGCGAAAAACTTCTCATTCCAACAGGTGAGATCCGTGATTTTCCGGAATATGCTTATCGTGGTGCAATGCTCGATGTAGGTCGCCATTTTTTTAGTGTTGACGAAGTAAAACAGTTTATCGATTATATGGCGATGTATAAATTGAATGTGCTTCACATTGGTTTGACAAACGATCAAGGTTGGCGAATCGAAATAAAATCGTGGCCAAAACTCACCGAAATAGGCGGCAGTACCGAAGTTGGCGGTGGTCCAGGCGGATTTTATACCCAGGAACAATATTCTGAATTGGTATCATATGCACTTGAACGAAACATTACAATAATCCCCGAAATTGACATGCCAGGCCACACTAATGCAGCACTTGCATCTTATGCTGAACTAAACTGTGACGGAAAAGCGCGTGATTTATATACGGGTATAGAAGTTGGGTTTAGCACACTGTGCACCGATAAGGAAATTACTTACCAGTTTATTGATGATGTATTTGGTGAACTGGCTGCCCTCACACCCGGTGAATACATTCATATTGGTGGCGACGAATCGCACGCTACACCTCTTGAAGATTATATTCCGTTTGTAAACCGCGTGCAGCAAATTGTATTAAAACACGGAAAAAAAGTGCTTGGCTGGGACGAGATTGCCAATGCAACTTTGGTCGAAAGTTCGGCAGTTCAGTTTTGGGCTAATCTTGAAAACACGACGAAAGCGCTTGAACAAGGTGCTAAAGTGGTAATTTCGCCAGCAAAAAAAGCATATCTCGACATGCAATACGACTCTACCTCAACTTATGGTTTGCATTGGGCAGGTTATATTGAAGTTGACACCGGATACGATTGGGAACCGCTGGAACAAGTTCCGGGATTGAAAAAAGAACAGATACTGGGTATAGAAGCTGCACTTTGGACAGAAACCGTTGCAAATATGGATGAAGTGGAATACCTTGTTTTCCCGCGCTTGCCGGGTTATGCCGAAATTGGTTGGGCTGCTCCAAATACAAGGAGTTGGGACGAATATAAGCTCCGTCTGGCTAAACAAAACAAAAAATTTGATGCTTTGGGAATTGATTATTTCCCATCAACAAGGGTTCCCTGGGAAGAATAAAGTTGGATTATCAATACAAAAACGGGTTGTTCTGAATTGAGCAACCCGTTTTTTTTGCTGGTTTTGCACCATGCTTTACAGGCTGTGTGAAAATTGCAACAAAAACAGTTATCTTTTGCACCGGGTTTCAACCCGGTGATTCTTATGAAAAATAGAAGATTACCACCGCGCTAAAGCGACGGTGCAATAAATATTTCCAATCATAACTTTTTCTATACAAAACAATATTGAACCAAAATTATTCCACTCTTAAAGTTTGCTTACCAATCTGTTTTTCACTTTTTTTATATGAACTTTGAAAATCAAAATCTATAATCATGAATAAATACAATTTCTCTGGAAAACGTGGTAAAACAAAAAACTGCAGGCTTATTCAGAATAGAAGTTTTTCATTTCATCATTATTTATTGTTGTTTTTAATCCTGACTTTTTTCCCGTTTCAAATTATTTCAGCTCAAAAAACTACTGAGTCGAGCCAATCGAAACCCAATATTTTATTAATTATTTCCGACGATTTGAATACACGGATTGGTTCTTTTATGGGGATCGACAACCACACTCCTGAACTCGACAAATTGGCAAAAGCAGGGGTTCGATTTACACGCACTTATTGCCAATTTCCGCTGTGCGGTCCGTCACGGGCTTCGTTTATGAGTGGTTTATATCCTGAAACAAATGGTGTTTTGGGAAACGATGACACTCCGGGAAGTTATAAAAAAGAAACTCCTGCACTAAAAAATCATCCTTCAATGGCGGGTTTTTTCAGAGAAAATGGATATTTCACGGCACGGGTTTCAAAGATTTATCACATGGGTGTTCCGGGTGGAATTGAAAGAGGCGAACCCGGCGGCGATGAAACCGATTCCTGGGATTATGCTTATAACGTAATGGCCCCCGAAACAATGAGTCCGGGAAAATTGGAATTACTTTCCCCTAAAAATCAACATTATGGATCTAATTTTTCGAGGATGATTTTGCCTGATGGAACAGAAAATACACAAGCCGATTATTTGGCAGCCAACCAGGCAATCGCTATTTTGGAAAACCGTGCCGGCAAAGTACCCGAAAACGGCACGAATAAAAAGCGCATAAAAAAAGATGCTCCATTTTTTCTGGCTGTTGGATTTGTGAGACCCCACGTTCCTTTGATAGCTCCAAAAAATTGTTTCGATCCTTATCCGGCAAACGAGGTTGTTTTGCCACCTTACCGAATTGGCGAAAATGTACCCGAAGAAGCTATGCATTTTCAAAACAATAAAATTTGGGCAATGGACAATTATCAACAACAACTTGCAATCAGCAGTTACATGGCCAGTGTCCGGTTTATGGATCAACAAGTTGGGCGTGTGCTTGATGCACTCGACCGGTTAAATCTCAGGAATGAAACAATCGTGATTTTTATGTCAGACCACGGTTTTGTTTTGGGAGAACACGATTGCTGGGGGAAAGTAAGTTTGTGGGAAGGCAGTATTCGTGCTCCTCTCATTATTTCAGTTCCGGGTTATGAAAACAATTACGGAACTTCGTGTAAAACCATCACCGAATTGCTCGACCTCTATCCTACCCTCGTTGATATTTGCGGTTTTTCGGACAAGAAACCAGAAATTATGCAGGGTAAAAGTTTGGTTGCTTATTTAAAAGAAAACAAACCTGAAGATAAAAATGCTACTGCATTCACCATTTCCAATGGAGGCAAAAATGCATCATTGAGAACTTCTAAATTCAGATACACACGCTGGGGAGCGACTGCAGAACCTGAAAAAGAAGAACTTTACAACCACGAAAGTGATCCTGAAGAACAATTCAATTTAGCAGATAACAAGGATTACAAAGATATTCTTGAAGAAATGCGTGCTAAATTTGAGAAAGCTCGGGTTAGGGCAAAAACAGGCTTGGAAAACATGAAAAATTAAAAATATTCAAAATGAAAAATAAAGTTCGAATCGGGTTATTTGGGATTGGCCTCGATACTTATTGGGACCAGTTTGGTGGTTTGCTCGAAAACCTGAAAAAATATCAGGCACAAATAAGTGCAAAAATAGAAAGTTTTGGTGCAGAAGTTTTTGATGCCGGAATGGTTGACAATCCCGTAAAAGCCCACGATGCCGCAGCATTTCTAAAAAATGCCGATGTAGAAATCGTTTTTCTTTATATTTCAACTTATGCACTTTCTTCAACTGTTTTACCCATTGCCCAAAAACTGAAAGTCCCAATCATTTTGCTGAATTTGCAACCAGTCGCCCAGCTGGATTACGAAAAGTTTAATCAACTCGGCGACCGTGGAAAAATGACAGGTTTGTGGCTGGAGCATTGCCAGGCCTGCTCGGTTCCTGAAATTGCAAGTGTTTTCAATCGAACCGGCATCAATTACAATATAGTAACCGGCCATTTAAAAGATGCAGATGCCTGGCGTGAAATAAAAAAATGGGTTGATGCAGCCCATGTGGCAATGGAATTGAGAAACAACAGAATGGGAATCCTTGGTAATTATTATGGTGGCATGCTTGATGTTTACACCGACCTCACCCGGCAAAGTGCTGCTTTTGGTACCCATTTCGAAATTTTGGAAATGTGCGAACTCGCCAAATTTCGTGAAACAGTTACCGATAAGCAGTTAGAATCTAAAATTGAAGAATTTCACTCAACTTTCGAAGTTTCAACTGAATGTGAAACCGCCGAGATTGAACGGGCTGCAAAAACTTCGGTTGCTCTGGATAAATTAGTTAAAGAGCACAATATCAACTCACTTGCCTATTATTACGAAGGTCAGTCCGGCAATGAATATGAAAACATTGCCACGTCGGTTATTGCCGGAAATACTTTGCTTACGGGGAAAAACATTCCGGTAGCCGGTGAGTGCGAAGTAAAAAATGCACACGCCATGAAAATTATGGCAGAATTTGGGGCAGGCGGTTCATTTTCAGAATTCTATTTAATGGATTTTACCGATGACGTTGTTTATTTGGGTCATGACGGACCAGCACATTTTGATATTGCAGAAGGAAAGGTAAAACTTGTTCCACTGCCAATTTACCACGGGAAGCCCGGCAAAGGACTTTCCATTCAAATGACAGTAAAAAATGGTTCGGTGACGTTGCTTTCGGTTGTGGAAGGGAAAGACGGTGTTTTTTTATTGGTGGCTGAAGGTGAATCAGTCCCCGGGCCAACACTTCAAATTGGCAATACAAATAGCCGTTATCGATTCCCCATTGGTGCAAAAGAATTTATCGATCGCTGGTCGAAACAAGGACCTGCCCACCACTGCGCAATTGGAGTTGGACACATTGCCGGAAAAATTGAAAAGCTGGGGCAGATATTGGGGTTGGAAGTGGTGAAGATTGGGTAGAATAAATTTGGCATGTACGATAAATTTTTCAATTATTTTCCACAAGAAACTAAAGTTGGCTAAAGGGATAGTTCGTACAATTAAAGTTAATATCCAATATTTAAGCAATTTGAATAAAACTAGCCTGTTAATTCCGAAATTACAAAAACTGCGCTATTTTTGATTGCAGTCAAAATCAATTTATTTTTTTCCAATGGATAACTTTTCGAACTCAGTAATTCTACCTTCAGATTTACCCGAAATAAATCAGGAATCGTTTAACGCTTTAGATAAAAATTATCTAAAAATTTCACTGATACGGACACTCATTTTTGCACTTCTTTTAATTGGGGGTTTTCTGGCATTCCTAATTCTTTCAGAAGAAAAAATTCCAGGTTTTGTGCTTGCGATAATCATTTCGGTTATTTCAATTTTGATAATATATTCATTGGCAATAACCATTTTAGGTTTTCCGCGAAAAGGTTATTTAGTGCGTGAAA
>JBFHJA010000201.1:0-7817 GCA_041596165.1 Draconibacterium sp.
AGGTAACTGATTTGCATTAGTAAGGGTTGCATTTATACTACCGCTTTTTTCTCCCCAGCGAATGGTAGGTAATCCTGGCCCTGTGCCTTGCCCAACAATACTTCTTCCCCGAAGATCAGGAATCCCAAAAGTTGTTCTTCCATCGCCACCATACGTGGTCCCTAACAAGGCAAAAAGAGCTTGATTTTGACTAATCGGCAATAACTGTCCTTCACATGTTAACCAGCCACGAGGGGCAAAACCAAATCCGAATGCCTGAATTTGTCCTAAAAATGGTTCCATAATAAAATTTTAAATGATGATTATTATTAAATTCGATGCATTTACTTAGCTTCTCGAAGGAAATACTCCCACCAATGCAATACAAACATACATTCCCAAAAATGGGTTTCGAATTGGGATAGGTGCACTACCACCAGTATTTTCAGAAGTTGCACTTCCCAAAAAGGAGCTGGCTGTCGGGTTTTCATTAAAAGCTCCGGCATGGTTGGAGATATACGAATTTTGTGCAATGGATTCTTCACCGCCACCTGTATTTACAGGAATTTTAACAACGTGATTGTGAGCAGGTAACTGGTTTGCATTAGTAAGGGTTGCATTTATACTACCGCCTTTTTCTCCCCAACGAATGGTAGGTAATCCTGGCCCTGTGCCTTGCCCAACAATACTTCTTCCCCGAAGATCGGGAAGCCCAAAAGTTGTTCTTCCGTCGCCACCATAAGTGGTCCCTAACAAAGAGAACAAAGCAGTGTTTGATGAAATAGCCAATAACTGTCCTTCGCAAGTTGCCCATCCTCGTGGTGCAAAATTGAATCCGAAAGTCTGAATTTCTCCTATAAATGGATCTGACATAATAATTAATTTTTAATGGTTCCTATTATATTGATAGATTAATAAAAATTACGGTATGATTAGAAAAATCTTCCTTTACAGGAAAAAGTTTGTCGCCAAGTTGATGGTTTCGCTCCCAATGCTTATCCGAAATTTGTGCATCGTTTTTTGTAACGATTACTTCCGAGGAATAAGCATTAATTCCGTTTGAAATGTGAAATTTTACACGAGGTGCGCGACCTTGCTTTCGTTCCGGCATATCCAACAATAACTCAAATTCTCCATTTTCGTCGGAAGTTACCATTGTTCCTTTTTTACTCTGCAGCAAAGTACTTGATGAGTTTTGTACTTCAATTGTAACACCAGGCTGCGTTATAACACCTGCTTTATCGTAAATATTTCCTTTAACCACAATGTGCTTTCCGAGAATACCGGAACTCCTTAAATCAGCTTTGTGTGCTGTTTGCAAACTATTCCACCTTGTATCCGCGGCTGTTGAGTTGCTTATAAAAACTCCTGGAACCAATAATAAACCTGTAAATAGCTTAGTTGCATTTCCTAAAAAATTTCTTCTGTTATTCATTTTATTTCATTTTAACCGTAAGTACGAAGAGCTTATTTAATGGGAATTACGGTTCTAGTATTAGTTACGAATGTTCAAAACCTATTTAAGTTATAAATCTTTTAATTTTACTTAATTATATGCAAATTAAAACTTATTTAGACCAATTCCAAATAAAAACTACAATTATTCATAAATTTGAACGTTGAACATAAATTAAAAACATGAAAATTTACTTTCGTCCAATATCCAACACCGATTTCCCCTTTTTAAAAAAATTATACCGGAGTACCAGGGTAAATGAATTAAAAACTCATCGTTGGAACAAAGAACAAGAAGATAAATTCATTGAATTTCAATTCAATGCACAACATTCACACTATATTAATTCGTTTAAAGGGGCTGATTTCTTAATCGTTATATGGAATAAAACAGACATTGGCCGCTTGTATTTATGGAGGTTGGAAAGCCAAATACGAATAGTGGAAATAACTCTTTTGGAAAAATACAGGGGTAAGTCAATTGGCACCAAAATTTTGACTGAATTAATAGATGAGTCAAATAAATCAGGAAAAAAACTGAATTTGCATGTGAAACATAATAATCCGGCATTAAAACTTTATGAACGGCTGGGATTTAAGATAATTGACGATACCGGAGTTAATTATTTCATGGAGAGAATACCGGAGATTGAAGCATAAAAAAAACAGGAACCAAACGGCTCCTGTTTTTAATATCTTATTCCAAGTTTAAACTTTTTCTCGTGACTCGCTAAACCATTGGGTATTTCTTAAAAATCGATTCTGATTTCATTAGTATATCGACGTATTGAGCGCGTTGATAAGAATACGGGTCTTTCATGTTTTTGCGTGAAAGTTTACCCCTGAAATCATCCAGTGTTTTATACCCTTTATCATCCATCCAACGGTTCATTTCAGTAAGTATATCAGCTACTACTGCAGGTTGGTTACGGTAAATTGTGCTAACCATTTGAACTGTATCGGCGCCGGCGAGTATCATTTTAATGACGTCGTTTGCGTCGTATATCCCGCGGCTAACACATATACTTCCGGCTAAATTACCATGAAGTAACCCTGCATAACGCAACCCAAGCATCCTGTCTTTTGGATTACTCAATTCCCAGGGATAATGGAATTCTTCTTTTTCAATATCGATATCGGGCTGAAAAAACCGGTTAAAAAGAACATAAGCATCTGCACCTGCTTCATCAACCTTTTTTATAAAGTTGAGCGGATTTGTATAAAACATACTTATTTTAACACTTACCGGAATTTTAACTGCTTTTTTAACCGCTTTTACAATTTGAATTTGCTTGTCTTCAATCGACTGCCCGGTAACTTCAAAGTAACCCGGAACAGCGTATAAATTTATCTCCAATCCGTCGACACCTGTTTTTTCAAGCTCTTTTGCATATTCAACCCAGGTAGGTTCGTAAATGGCATTTAAACTGGCAAAAACGGGAATATTCACACTTTTCTTTAGTTTTTCCAAATTATACAAATGTTCTTTGGGTCCGGCGTGTTCGAGTCCGGGGAAGATATTTGTCATTTCGGCATTACGGTTTTCATATTCCGACATTTCTTCATCCATTTGCAGGTTTTCAAGCTGAATTTGCTCTTCAAACAGGGAACGATAAACAATTGCCCCAATACCAGCTTCTTCAATTTGCTTAATTGTTTCGGGTTTTGTTACAAGATTACATGCACCCAGAATTAGAGGATTTTTGAGTTTTACACCCATGTAGGTGGTTGATAGATTTGCCATAATTATTGATTTTTATTGATTTTAATCGTTTTTATTAGAGAAACTAAAAATAGAGTTATTTTGTTCAAGAATCAATCTAAATTTTTATTTCCTAACCAATTTAATCCTAATTTCTGCAAAAAAAAACCATCCGTTAAAAAACGAATGGTTTTATTATTTCTTACAAGAATTAGTTTTCTTTTACAGTAAACTTAGAGTAACAGTTAAACCGGCCATTACAACCGATACCATAGTCATAAGTTTAATCAGAATATTTAAAGATGGACCTGCTGTGTCTTTGAACGGATCACCAACAGTATCTCCAACAACTGCCGCTTTATGGGCATCACTGCCTTTTCCGCCATAATTTCCTTTTTCAACGAATTTTTTAGCATTGTCCCATGCACCACCGGCATTATTCATAAATACAGCAAGTGTAAATCCGGCAGTTAATCCACCTGATAAAAGGCCAATAACACCAGCAACTCCCATTGTTGCACCTACAACAACCGGTACGATAATCGCTACCAAAGAAGGAAGAAGCATCTCTTTTTGTGCACCTTTTGTTGAGATTTCAACACATTTTGCATATTCTGGAACTGCAGTTCCTTCCAAAATACCTTTTATTTCGCGGAACTGACGACGAACTTCGTCAACCATAGCACCCGCAGCACGACCAACAGCCTTCATTGTCATGGCACTAAAAACAAATGCCATCATTGATCCAAGGAATAAACCTCCAAGGAAAAGTGGATTAAAAAGTGTAACATCATAAGCAGCAGCCAATTCTTTAACCGATGCTGTTGAAATTTTCACAGCTTTCATTCCCTCAGTAACAGTTGGAGCAATATCATTATAAAAAACATATTCCCCTTTTGTAACAAAACCTTCACCTGCTTTTGCAATTTTGCCAAACCACAAGCGAACTTCTTCCATGTAGGCAGCAATAAGTGCCATGGCAGTCAAAGCGGCAGAACCAATTGCAAAACCTTTGCCAGTCGCAGCTGTTGTGTTACCAAGCATATCCAAAGCATCAGTTCTTTCACGAACTTCTTTCGGAAGTTCAGCCATTTCAGCATTACCACCGGCGTTATCAGCAATAGGGCCAAAAGCATCGGTAGCCAAAGTAATACCAAGAGTTGAAAGCATTCCAACTGCAGCAAAACCGATTCCGTACACACCCATTGCAAAGTGAGTGTTACCTCCGGCAGCCCAAAATGAACCCATAATCCCAAGCACAATTGTCACAACAGGAATCCATGTAGAATACATTCCAACTGCAAGACCATCGATAATTGTTGTTGCCGGACCTTGTTTTGCCTGGGCAGCAATTCCTTTTGTTGGTTTATATTCATCGGAAGTATAATATTCAGTAGCCTGGCCAATAATAACTCCGGAAGCCAATCCAATTACAACGGCACCAAATACACCCCAGGTTACCCAACCTGCATAAGCCATTCCAGCCATTGCAACCAAAATCAGCAACGAACTGCCACCTGTACCAATAAGTAATGCGTTTAACAGGTTCTTTTGAGTTGCTGATTCTTTAGTTCGAACCATAAATATTCCTACGATAGAAAGTATAATTCCAATTGCAGCAACAATCATAGGAGCCATAACTGCCTGCACCGGATCGATTCCAGAATCAGACAAAGCAACCGCAGGAAGTGCAGCTCCAAGAGCAGCAGTTGCAAGAATAGAACCTGCATAACTTTCATAAAGGTCGGCACCCATACCAGCAACGTCGCCTACGTTATCGCCTACATTATCAGCAATGGTAGCAGGGTTACGCGGATCATCCTCTGGAATACCGGCTTCTACCTTTCCAACCAGGTCAGCACCTACGTCAGCAGCTTTGGTATAAATACCACCACCAACACGTGCAAATAATGCCTGCGTTGAAGCTCCCATACCGAAAGTCAACATAGTGGTTGTAATTTCAATTAATTTTTGGTGTTCAGTTGTGTTTTCATGTACAAAAGTTAACCCGGCAAAATGCAAACCAGATTGCATGTTTTCAGGAGTGAAAATAACTTCTGTTAAAAACCAGTACCAGGCAGCAATGTCGAGCAATGCAAAACCTACAACAACCAAACCCATTACAGCGCCGCTCCTGAAAGCAACCTGTAAACCTTTGTTTAATGATTGTGATGCACCGTGTGCTGTACGAGCTGAAGCGAAAGTAGCAGTTTTCATACCAAGAAAACCACATAAACCCGAAAAGAAACCACCGGTAATAAAAGCAACCGGTACAAATGGATTTTGAATTTGGAAATACGCCATAATTGTAAGTAGTACAAAAAGCACCAAAAATACAATTCCCACAACTTTGTACTGGCGTTGCAAATAGGCCATAGCGCCTTCACGTACATACTGTGCAATTTCCTTCATCCGGTCGGTACCTTCTGAATTCTTCATCAATGATTTGAAGAAAAACCAGGCAAATACCAATGCCAGAATTGAAGCAATTGGAACTAAAAAGAAAATGTTACTCATAGGTTGAAATTTTTTATGTAACTGTCGTTACGGATTAGATTGACAATAATTATTTATCTCTGATTTTTAGTTTGCTTATTCAATGAAAAAAACTTCCACAGTACAAAGATAATTTTATAACTGTCTTATGAATATTTTAGAAACCTATTTAGCAACAGTTTGAAAAAAAATTAACATTTACTGTTTTGATTTAATACTTCTTCTCAAAAAAGGGAATCGTTCTGTTTTTTTTTCTTATTCAAACATGTTATTCGCATGATAAAAGGAGAAAAATTTGAGATTTGTTTCAATTCAAATTTTCTATCATTCAATGCCTTTCCCGTCATTTTCAGTAAATTATTTTACTGAAATCATATATTCAACAATTGCCATTCTTTCCGTATCTGGCATGGCTTTAGTTATACCGATCTGAGGTTCCATAATAATGTGCTGCGCCGGATCGATTATCGATTTGGAATCGCCTTTCAAAAAGCTGTTCAAGTTTTCTTTATTGCCTGCGTATGCTTTTGATATTTCCTTGAGCGAAGGACCAATCATTTTTGTGTCTAACTGATGGCAGACAATACAACCTTTGTCTTTGAAAATTTTTTCTCCCTTTTTTATTACTTCCGTTGGATCTGCGAGACTTGATTCCGGGGTTGCGGAGTTTACATCCGCTGCAATTGCCGCCTGCGAACTGGATTGTTGAATGGTTTCTGCAGTTTTCTGATTATCATTTTTTGCTGAACTGCAGGATACTTGGGTGATAAACACCATTACAAAAAAAATTGTGATAAAACTTAATGCTTTCATTTTGTAGTAAATTTTTAACTTTTGATTACGTTATTTTGAACGATTCAAAATTAGCTTTTTCAGAAGAATAAACGAAATGGAGTACATAACAAATTTTATGGATATGGGAAACCTGAGGTGAAGTACAGTGATGGAAACGGAACTTTCAGCAATGTATCAGCACCTTGCGCTCTTTTCCGTTCATTAAAACCGTAAGTGGTTTGCTGAATTGTACATGTTTCACAAATTCTGTTTCCTTGATTATTTTCTGCTGCGTTAATGCCTCCATTTTCAATCTAGAGTTTTCAGAATTAAAGGGGACCGAAAAATACCCCACATTCATTGAAGTTACGTGATGGAAAAAATGCGATCCAAGCGAAGCATCAATTTGAAAATCAGGCAATCCCATTTCTATGATTACATGCGCTTTTGAAATGTTGGCCCAATAAACCGGGATTCCTGTGTATGGATCGCGGGAGCCCCACCTGCCCGGACCTATCAAAATATACTCTTTTCCGTTTGCTTCAAAGTTGAGGTTGATTTCGGCTATTTCCTTCGCAATTTGTTTTGTTTTGTGTTTGTCGAATTTTTCAGGATCAACATAAACAACATCAAAAATATTATCGATTTTGCCATTCCCCATACCCTGTTCGGCAAACATAAAAACCTTTTCTTCAGAAACATTTCCCAAATCAATATCCACTTCTTCTTCAACCCTTATCAAAGGTTTTATTTGAAGCAAATAAAAAGTAGAAAATCCATTTTCAGAGGAATTCAAATCAATTGCATATTCAATTTCCACAGGCGATCCCATGGCTTCTTTAAACAATTTCAACAATATTTGAAGGGTATCGGCAAAGGGTATATAATTGTATTTTAAGAGGTTGGCAAAATCAATTACTCTCGGTCCCTTTTGTCGAACGCCGGGGATCAAATCATCATTTTCATAATCGTATGTCGATGCCAAATGTTCAAGTGTTCCATCCGTCTCGGCCTCTTTAATTTTATATTTTTTTATCGAAGCATCTTCGCCAAAAGCTACCAAATCGATATCTGGATTTGTGAGATCCATAGCGTAAAACACTTTTTGAGTATTTTGCACCTGTTCGCCAACCGAGTTAATGTTAATGGACGGGTAACGTGGGCAAAATCTGTATGCATTTTCGCCACCCACAACATACATTCCCAACCCCAATGCAGCCACCGAAAATCCATCCTCGGGTTTCATGTGTGACACCGGATAATAGTTATACGAATGCGCAACCCCCGAAACACTTGGATAAAACTTGCCGTTGTGGTTTTGCCCAACTACTTCCTGAATAATTACCGCCATTTTCTCCTCTTCTATTTTGTATTTCACAGCATCGAAATATGCAATCGCCGATTCAGTGAA
>JBFHJA010000202.1:0-7811 GCA_041596165.1 Draconibacterium sp.
CATTTGGTGCTGAACAAAAGCAGTATCCTGCAATTGGCAGCAGGCTACATATTAGGATTCTCAATTTTGTATCCGGTTATTTATTTTCTTTAAGAGTGTTGAAGATTTCGCTTCAAGTTTGTGAATGTTCAATTAGCAAAAAGCATTTGTATATAACAGGTATAAATGATGAATAAAGTTGAGCCTATATTTTTAACTTTACAAAATGCAGATCACCGGAATTATACTGTCAGGCGGACAAAGCACCCGAATGGGGACAGATAAAGCGTTAATTCAAATCAATGGGAAAACCTTGCTTGAAAAGGTTATTCATATTTGCCAACCTTTATGTTCTCAAATTCTTATTAGTTCAAATAACAAAGCTCATGAAGAATTTGGGTACAAAATTATACCCGATGAAATTAAAAACTGTGGCCCTCTTGGCGGCATTTATTCGTGCCTGAAACAATCTGAAACCGAATGGAATTTCGTGATAAGCGTTGATGCAGCTTTTGTTGAACCTGAATTTGTTTCGAATCTAATTTCAGAAATCGGAAATTACGACGCAATAGCTCCTGTTCATAATGATGGAAAAGAGCCACTTATTGCTTTGTATCAAAAAAAAGGATTGACAGAAATGAAGAAAATGCTGGATTCCAGAAATTATAAAATGTATAACTTGCTAAACTCGATAAATACTAAATTTGTTGATTCACAGCATTGGATTGAAAGATTTCCCAAAATATTTCATAATTTGAACAATCCTGACGATATATAAATTGTTAAAAACAAATACATTTACCAGAAACAAAACAGACCTTTAAAATGGCAAAAGTTAAAAAATTCGGAACCTTTGGTGGAGTATTTACACCCTCAATACTTACCATTTTGGGTGTTATTATGTACCTGCGGTTTCCAACAATTATTGGTCAGGCGGGGCTAATAAACACAATTGGTATTATTGTAATTGCACATATTATCTCTATAACAACAAGTTTAAGCGTAGCTTCACTTTCAACCGACAAAACCGTGAAAACCGGCGGAACCTATTTTATGATTTCACGAAGTCTGGGGTTGCCAATTGGCGGAACACTTGGATTAGCACTATTTGTTGGATTATCCTTCAGCGTAAGTTTATATCTTATTGGTTTTGCCGAAAGTTTTCTGGCCTATTGGGATTTGGATCCTTCTATCAATTCCGTGCGGATTACCGGAACAATAATATTGATAATTGTAACCACTATAACTTTTATAAGTACTTCACTAGCCATTAAATCGCAGTATTTTATAATGGCGGCAATTGTACTTTCGTTATTGTCCATTTTTCTCGGGCATCATGAGTTTGCACCGAAGGAAATCCATTTAAAACCTTTGGCCGATGCAGCGCCATTTATGTTGTTGTTCGGAATTTTCTTTCCGGCAGTAACTGGTTTTGAAGCGGGTGTTTCCATGTCGGGCGATTTAAAAGATGCAAAAAAATCATTACCAATTGGTGCTATGGCCGCGGTTGGAGTTGGGTTTGTTGTTTACATCGGATTAGCACTATTTTATGCCTTTACCGTTGATGCTGAAGCACTTCGCAACGATAGCCAAATCCTTTTCAAAATTTCACTTGTGCCTGTACTTGTGATAATTGGGATTTGGGGCGCCACATTATCATCGGCACTTGGCAGTATTTTGGGAGCGCCCCGAATTCTTCAGGCCATTGCCATGGATAAAATAGCACCAAAAATATTTGCCAAAGGAACAGGCAAAACACAGGAACCCAGAAATGCTCTTTTACTTGCTTTTGTAATTGCCGAAATTGGAATCCTGATTGGCGAGTTGGATGTAATCGCCCGGATTGTTTCCATGTTTTTTATTACAACCTATGCATTTCTGAACCTCGCTTCGGCGATTGAAAGCTGGTCCAGCTCCGATTTTAGGCCTGCTTTTAAAATCCCAAGATTTGTAAGCATTTTGGGTGCAGGTTCTGCATTTATTGTTATGATTTTACTCGATTTCATTGCCCTTGCTGGAGCTGTTGTTGTGTTGGGATTGTTATTTTTCTATCTCAGCAGAAAGGAATTAGTGCTGGAAACAGGAGATGCATGGAGTAGTTTTTGGACAAATCTTGCTAAACGGGCTTTATTAAAACTCACCAAACAAAAAACAGATAATAGAAACTGGCGGCCGAATATCATTCTTTTTAGAGGGGGAAAACAGGAAAGGTTGCATTTGGTTGAATTTGGCCTTGCCATGAGCGGCAAACTTGGTGCCTTAACTGATTTCGAACTAATTGCAGATGGAAGCTCTAAAACAGAGGCCCTTGAAACTCAAAAGAATGCTAAAAACCAAGTGCAATATTTTAGTCGACGCTTAGTTTGCGATTCAGTGGAAAATGGAATAAAATCGGTTACAAACATTTATGGATTTAGCGGTTTTGAACCAAATACGGTGATGATGGGTTGGAGCCGCGATACTAAAAATGCTAACTTTTTGGCAAATATCCTTTCTGATTTAAAAAAGAAAAACATGAATGCTGTTTTTCTGGATTACGACAAAACCAGTGGATTTGGGAAAAAAGAAAATATTGATATTTGGTGGAATGGCAAAGGCCGCCATTTAGGTTTTGCTTTAAACTTAATGCGGTTCATTACAGCAAATCATGAGTGGAGAGATGCCAATTTACGCATTTTGATTATTAACAATGACAATAAAATCACAGACAAATTATATCGGAATACGGTTACACTGCTCGAAGAAAAACGGATAACTGCAGATGTTAAAATAATAAGCGACGATTTTGGAACACGAAACAAGGAAATAATTATAAACAGCGAATCAGCCGAGGCAGATCTTATCATTTTAGGAATATCATCAAATGCCAGTTCATATACAACGAAATATATTGAATCAATAAGCCAAATATGTAAACTCCCGGCCAGCCTTGTAATTTTAAGCCCCTCCGATGAATTTGAGGAAATAAATATTATAAGTTCAGTTAGCAAAACTGAAACAATTGAAAAAACAGAAAAACTTGTAGCCGAACTTCAACCTATCCCACTTATCGAAAACAAATTACTTAAAACACGAATTGAAAAATTAGACGAAGAATTGCTTTCCCTGGCGAACAGTTTTATCGAAAAAACCATTAATCAAGCTGTTTCACAGCAAATTAAAGTTGTTAAAACAATGAAGGAGTTTTTTGAACTCAATATCAAAAACACCGAAAATGCTTTAGCAACTCAAAAAGGGAATAACTTAATAAAATCAGTAACAAAAAACCATCAGGCTTTTTTATCATTTGTAACCCAATACATTAGCAATCAGGGAAACCAATCATTATCCGAAATCAAGGATAGTTTGAGCGGAGGAATTAATGCAATAAAAATAAAAACCGGTAATTTTATTTTCGAATCACCCGAATCAATTATTGTAACCGTGATCAGGGGAAATTCAAAATCTGAAAAGGACATTTCAATTCCATTCAGAAAAATTGTAGAAGATTCAATGCAAAAAATAATGCTCGCCGATTTAATGAATCATCTTGAATTATTTGAACGAAACACTACCCGATTTTACAGTAACCTAAAAAGCCTTACCCTGAAAACCTATGATATTTACGAAAAGAGAAAAATAAATAATACCGATTTCAACACTGGCATACAAGAAGGGAAACAACAAGTTTTCGATGATTATGACGCATTGGAAGAAATGCTCCTCCAACAGATTGCCCAAAGCAAAGCAACGATTTTTGGTAACCTCCGAAACTGGGTTATTGAAATAAGTAACGACATTTTGAGTTCCGACCCAAACAAACAGCTAAACAAAAAACTAAAAATAAAAGGACCACAAAGCATTGAAAATTTAAGCGCATTTCCTGAAGATTGGGAAATAAACGCACGAATACTAAATAATGCCCTGCTTTTAGACTGCCGTATTTTATCTGAACAAAAAATTATTCAGGAAATAACCCGAAATTTTATAGACAACGTAAATACTATACTTTCCGAAAATATTATCTCCTCAATTGATACTATTTTGAAAAATATAGTAAATAACAAAACACCGGAAAAACTGGAGATTAAAAATGTAACATTTGCAGAAAATCCAGAAGTGCGAATATTGTTTCAGGATATTTACCTGAAAATTTCGGAATTACTGGAGCGACTGCCTGCTGAAATCGAAATCGCCAATTTCATTTTTACAAATGAAGATGCAACTAATATATCTGGAATTTCAACTCCTGTTTTGGTAGAACCCCAGAAAATTGCACGCTTTTATTTCGACACACGCTTTTATGATCCATTTTACAGAGAGTTGGAACAGCTCGATAAATTGGTTAAACAGTTAGTAATCGAAAGCAGGGAAGTTTATAGTTTACTAAAATTCAAATCAGAAAATGAACAAAAAGAAAACCAGGGCAAACTAATACATGGTAAAGGGTTCCTTGATTTTCTCGATTCACTCGAAAAACAGGTTTTAATTGAAAAGAACAGATTAGCTGAAGCTTTTGACGATTTAAAATTTAAATCTGAAGAAACTCTTAAAAATGCAATTTCACCTTTATATTCCCATGCAATTATCGGCTCACAGCAAAAAATATCAACGCTTTTGCGCGAGCAGAAAGGGAAAAAATTCGGCATGGTTTTCACCCGAAATTGGGAACAATTAAAGGGAAAAATGAATTCGCAGATTGTTAATTTGCTGTATAGTTCAAGTGGAGGAATGATTCAGGCAAAAAAATACCTGAATAAAAATAAGGATGTAAAAGTTGGTATCCGTCAAGTTCTCGATTTTGTTGAGAAGGAAATGCCTGATCAAAAAGTTTTTCCACAAATTCCTGTTTTTTATCGCACCCTATTCAACAGCAAATCACTTATCAACGATGATTTCTGGGTGCCAATGGAAAACGAAACTGCCATTGTTAAAAATGCTCTGCAAAGACACAAAAACGGTCTTGGTGGTGCGGTTTTAATTACGGGTGTTCACGGTTCGGGAAAAACAGCTTTATCCAGATATTGTGCTACCCATTTCTTTAAAAAGGATCGTATTTTTACCATTTCTGCTCCAGTTGGGGGTTCAGTAAATATTGATGAATGGTTAACTGAAATTAGAACTGAGATTGGCGCTGGAAATGATTCCTATGAAATTTTCAGAAATATGCCCCATGATAGTGTTGTTGTAATTAACGACCTTGAATTGTGGTGGGAAAGAACAAACAGTGGGTACAGCGTTTTGAAGGAAATCATAGATTTAATCCGTGTATTTGGCAAAAAAGTTTTTTTCCTGATTAACACAAATACTTTTTCCCGGAATCAAATCAACAAGGCATTTCCAATGGAAGATAATTTCCTTTCGATTGTCGAGTGCAACCCTTTCGACACAAAACGTTTGCAACAGTTGGTTCAGCGCAGGCATAAAACAAGCGGGCTTACTTATTTATATAGGAACGAACCAGAAGAATCGGTGTCAATAATAAAAACAGCTTCATTGTTTAACAACTATTTTTTGTACTCTCAGGGAATACCAGGTGTGGCAATGAATGCATGGATAGGAAACATAACAAAAGTTGACAAGCAGGAAATTTACATTACTAACCCAAAATACCCAAATCAGGATGTTTTGAATCGTTTAAATCCCGACTGGTTAATTGTGGTTGCGTTATTTATTCAACACAAAAACATGTCGGCTGACAAATTGTCCAGGGTAATGGCAATCAACCGCGAAGAGGCTGAGAATATAATTTATAATCTCTCGAACGCCCGTATCCTTGATTTCAGGGAAAAGGATGTTTATACGCTAAACAGGTATTTGGAACCGTTTATAGTGAAAGTAATTGTTGACATGGGAATCATTTAATTTACTCATTATGTACTTCGAAATTGTATTGGTTGGAATTGGGGGTTTTCTATTTTTCAGACTTTTATCGTACCTAAAAAAAATACTGCCCATTTCGAAAAAAGCAAAACATTTTACAGGTTTTATACTTCCGGTTATTGAGTTAATCTCATGGCTCGGATTTATATTCTGGTGTTTACATTTGATTTATGAGGTAGAAGCATATTCCACACTTATTGTTTTTGGAATTTTGATTGTGCTACTTTTTGCCCCTGCATGGTTTTTTGTTCGCGATTTTTTGCATGGGATGCAGCTTAAAATCCAACGGAAAATTGAAATTGACAGTAAAATAGAAATAGGGAATTTGAAAGGTGTTGTTATAAAGACAGACTATTTTACTTTCGATATTAATACGGAAGATGGAATTATACATACCATTCCTTACAACAAAATAAGCACGGAAATAATTTCAAAGAACGCTTCTAACATGCATTTGCAAAAGCATTCCATTACATTTCAAATACAATCAAACCAGGATATAACCCAAATAATTTCAGGATTGAAACTAGCTTTAATAAATGCGCCGTGGGCCGCTGCTTCTCAGGAACCTATAATTAAATTAATAAGTAGTGAAACGGGGAAACATTTACTTCAAGCTGTGGTGTACATCATTGAAAAAGAACATGCACTCAAAATTGAAGAATATATAAAACGTAATTTCATCGCAAAAATAAGTTGAATTACTTTCGTAATCAGGATATTACATGGGAGTACTGCTTTTAAACCCCATACTTTTCGGATATTGGTAACCAACTGATACATAAAACGAAATAGGCCTTTTTACAATCATTTAAATCAACATCCTTGTCACTAATTTGAAAGGTTGTGCAGTTACCCAATTCTGAAAACATATCTACCTTTCAACAAATTATTTGGAATGAATATAAATTTCTAAAATTATCTTATTTAAATCACATACAAATAATTTAATTTGTAATTGATTATAAGGCCATTAGCAAACAATACACAACACCTTTTTAACCATTTGTCCGATTCGACTCCAAGTCCCTCTAAGTATCTATTTTATCATATATATTGATATGAAGATTTCTGTATGTTTGTGAAAAGCAATTGAAATTATGTCGAAAACAAGACGCGATTTTATAAAAATCTCCACACTGAGTGCTGCCGGACTTGCGGTTAGCGCAAAGTACCTGCATTCTGCGATTCCCGCTTTTTCTTCTAACCAGAACATAAATTCTAACGGAATAGATTTGGGACGAACCCCAACATATTGCGAAGTATGTTTCTGGAAATGTGCCGGTTGGGTGCATAAAAATGAGGATGGCTCAATCAAAAAAGTTGTCGGTAACGATGACGATACAAATTGCAACGGGCGTTTTTGTCCACGTGGCACGGGCGGGGTTGGAATGTACCATGACGAAGATCGCCTGAAAACCCCATTAATGAGGGTTATTGGTGAAGATGGGAAACAAACTTACAAAGAAGTTTCGTGGGATGAGGCTTTTGATTTTATTGCAGATAAAATGCAGAAAATCAAAGTTGAACATGGCCCGGAATGTACGGCTTTGTTTACACATGGTTCCGGCGGACATTACTGGGGAACGCTTTTAAAAGCATTCGGGTCAACTAATATAGCTGCACCTTCGTATGCGCAATGCCGCGGCCCGCGTGAAGTTGCTTTTATTGCAACTTTTGGCGAAGGTCTGGATTCGCCCGAATCAACTGATATCCGCGATACCCGATGCCTTGTTCTGATTGGTTCGCACATTGGCGAAAATATGCACAACGGTCAGGTGCAGGAAATGTCGGATGCGATTGATAAAGGTGCAACAATTATAACTGTAGATCCCCGATTTTCGACTGCGGCGAGCAAATCGAAATTCTGGCTGCCCATAAAACCGGCAACGGATATTGCTTTGTTACTGACATGGATACACGAAATCATCAATAACGAATGGTACGATAAAGCTTATGTTGAACAATAC
>JBFHJA010000203.1:0-7774 GCA_041596165.1 Draconibacterium sp.
ACTTCACGGTATAATTCTCCCGGAATCGGACCACGTTTTGAGTGCTGGTCGTTCATATCTTCGCGCGTGCAGGGTTCGTTTACCAAATCGAAACTGATTTGTTTTGGTGTTTTTGAAGCAAAACGTTTTGCCCACATTCCCCAATGAAAATAAAAAGCATCCTGTGCGGCTTTGTCTTCCCACAAATTGTAGGGTTCGTTAAAACCTGCATTAACACAAAATCCCGGTGCCCGGTGTAAGTTTAAACTAACGTGTAAACCATGTTTATTCGCCATTTCAACAATTTCCTCCACTTTGTTAACGGCAGTTTCATCGATTTTATAAATGTCATCGGGAGTAATATCTTTCGAACGGTCGAAATTTAAGTAATGTGGATAAGCCATCGGAAAACGCACAAAGTCGAAACCCCAGTCAGCCATCCATTTAAAATCGTCTTCGGTAGTTGCTCCTCTTCCACTCCCTTTAGGATTTGGAGAAAAATAATCGAGAAGGTTGAATCCCTTCCATTGAGGCAATTTGTTTTGAACTGTTTGTAGCGTTTTTGAGTAAGCAAGATTTCCTGCTAATCCCACTCCGCCTGCAACAAGCCCTGTAGTTTTTATAAAATTTCGACGTTCCATAATTTAGGTTATTTGGTTTGAAGCAAAGTTATAATTCGAGATTGAACCAGCAACCCTGAAATTCCTGATTAATCCTCAATTCTTTAATTGAAAAATTCAGTAAAAACCGAACTAATTAGTGTCTAATAGAAAGCGCTTCAAAAATTAAAATAACAAATCTCAATAACCAAAAAACAAATAAATCTCAAAATGCCAGGTTTAAAATAATCAAACAGTTTAAAAAATTTGAAAGTTGGAAATTGGGATTTATTTGTAATTTGAAGTTTGGAAATTGTTGTTTTCTTATAAACACTAATTATGATTTCAAAACAGTACTTTAAAAACATTAATTAAACCCGGCGTGTTTTAATATCATTAAAATTTGAATATGGAATCGACAATAAAAAATATATCCCAAACCTTCTCCAGCACTGAAAAAATGCCGGTTTTGTTTCTTGGACATGGTAGTCCGATGAATGCAATCGAGGAAAATGAGTTCGTTGCCGGATTCAGAAACATCGGAAAAACAATTCCAAAACCTAAAGCAATTTTATGTATTTCGGCGCACTGGGAAACCAAGGGTACAAAGATAACTGCGATGGAAAAACCAAGAACCATTCACGATTTTGGGGGTTTTCCAAAAGCACTTTTTGATGTACAATATCCGGCTCCCGGAAACCCCGGACTTGCGAAAGAAATACAAAATGGCGTGCAAAAAACAGTCGTCGGTCCCGACCAATCCTGGGGACTCGATCATGGTGCATGGAGCGTTATAAAACACCTTTTCCCGCAAGCCGATGTTCCTGTTTTGGAATTAAGTATCGATTACACAAAACAACCACAGTTTCATTATGAATTGGCAGGCGAATTGGCCTGGTTGCGAAACAAGGGAGTGTTGATCATTGGAAGCGGGAATATGGTTCATAACCTGGGATTGATTGCCTGGAACAAGATGAATGTCGATAATTACAGTTACGACTGGGCAATTGAGGCAAGCACAAAAATGAAAAATTTAATATTGAATGGCGACCACAATTCATTAATCAAATATGATTTACTGGGGAATTCCTTTAAATATGCAATTCCAACACCCGAACATTATCTTCCAATACTCTACACACTTGCACTTAAAAGTGACAATGAAAAAATTTCCATCTTTAACGATAAGGCGATGGCGGGCTCGCTAACAATGACATCGGTAAAAATTGAGAGCATATAATTAACTTGGCAACCTGAAATTTAAAATTATGCCAGTCCATAGTGAGTTTAATGTTTATTGCCTGCCAGCCTGAAACATTATGTTATAGTGGGAATGACGAAATTGGGCAGGTTTATAATTTAAACAAAATTGTCACTTATCAGCAGTGATTAAAATTGCCTTTAAAAAGGATAAAATTAGAATAAAAACGGGACATGGTATGCTATAAGGATTTAAAATGGATTCAATAATGTACGCAAATTTGTACTTTTAGGAAATACCATAAATTCTATGGATTATTTAAATGACTTTCAAAAATAAAAAAGTTTAATTATGAGCAAAGCAATAACCATCGCGTCATTTACAAGCAATTTCGATATGAAATACATGCTTTTCAGGGAAATGCTCGAAGAAGGCGGTATAGAATACATCGTTGTAAACGAAATAACGAGTACAATTGACGGAACTTTTGCCGGCAGCCCTTCAAATATTGGGATTGAAATCAGGGTTCTTGAAGAAAATGCGGAGGAAGCTTTGGAGATTTATAATTCCATTAAATAATAATCATTGGATAAAACGCCCACTTGGCATCCTATGTAGTTCATGAATGACCATTTCAATAATGAAATCAACTTAACATTGGAAAAAACAATGATTTTAAACCAAACATTATGAACGAAATTTTTCGACTCAAAACACCTCGTTTTACAAAAAGTAAAATTAATCATGAAATGAATATTTGCGTGTATAAACCTGTTACCAAACATTTTGAAAAGAAAAAAATAAAATCTAAGTAATTAGAACAATTTGTTGTCGTATTTTAAACAGAACTCACCCCAAGCCCGCAAGCGGACTTCCCCCCTCTCTTTGCAAAGAGAGGGGAAGAGCATCGCAGATGCGAGGGGTGAGTTTAAACAAAAGTGACAAATGATTTATGACATTATTTTATTCCTATTGCTTAACAAGACGAACTTTCATCAAATCTGGAGATTCTTTATATATTTTCGGCATATATAGGTATCGGACAATGAAATATTGATATTACGGCTGTTATTTTAAATCATCCTGAAAAATTAAAAAACCAGCGACACAAAAGTAGCTGCCTCAACTCCAAACAGTTTTTTTAGTGAGAAAGAGTCTTATCGACTTGTCAAAATACCTTTGTCGAAAATTGAATCTGAAGGTAAAAACTGGATATCACGATTTAATTTAAACCCCGAACCTGATATAATTTGGTTGAATACTGAATTTGCTTGGGATTTTACTTTTGTTAGAAACAGCAAAGAATAAAACAATACAAGACACAGTAGAATGTACTTTGACTCATAAGAATAAAAACTACACACAACAAACACCATCGCACAGGATCTGTGCATTGCGCTGTCCCTGCCCCTTTCATGACCTTCATACCGATTCCAGGGACTGACACTCTTCAAAATCCCTGCCAACCACATACTAGCGGCCGATATTGCCAGGTGTGAAAACAACACTGTATATAATTTGTTACTTATTACAGCGAAAAGTGAAATAAGTATAAAGAACAGACTTACAAAACAGCATATTTGGAAACCATATGAACCGTTTTTTCTGACGCACTAAAAAAATTATATTTACCAAATAGATAATTGAGAACGGATTTTTACCGAATGAACTCTATCGAAAAAATAACAAATCAAACAAATCACAAATCAATTGCTGTTCTGCCTTTTGTAAATATGAGTTCAGATCCGGATAATGAGTATTTCAGCGATGGAATCACCGAAGAAATTATCAACGCGCTTACTATAATCAGAGGCCTGAAAGTAACCGCCCGAACCTCCTCTTTTGCTTTCAAAGGAAAAAATATCGATGTTCGAACGATTGGCAGTCAATTAGGAGTTAGTACAGTTTTGGAAGGGAGTGTGCGTAAAGCAAAAAACAGAGTTCGTATTACCGCCCAATTAATAAGTACCGATGACGGAACACACTTTTGGTCGAAAAGTTTCGACCGGGAACTGGAAGATATTTTTGCCTTGCAAGATGAAGTTAGTATGCTTATTGCTGACCAAATCAGGGAAAATTTTGGTCATTTTGAAATCCCATCCTTACCACACATTATTCCAACCAAAAATATAACGGCTTACGATTTATGGTTAAAAGGGAGTTATCACCTGAAAAGGAAAGACTTTGATGATGTTAAAAAATCGATGAATTTTTTCAGAGAAGCGATATGCAATGACCCAAACTATGCCGAAGCCTATTCTCTGTTAGGCGAGGCATATATTCATGCTGCTGGGTTTGGGATGATGTCAACGAAGGAAGCGCATGAATTGGCAAGAGTATCAGCAGAAAATGCTATTGCGTTAGATTCCCAAAACGCACATGCACATAAAGTGCTTGCCTATGTGAAGTTGTTTTATGATTGGGATTGGGAATCCGCCTTGTCAACCTATAACAAAGCAATCAATTTTGGCCTTTCTGAACAAAATGAGTTTATCTCCTACTACTGCATTTTCATAAAAGAAGATTTTGCAAGAGCAATTCAGGTGGCCAAAAAAGTGACTGAAACAGATCCCCTTCATGTTATTTCGCATTGGCAAATGGGATTGACTTATTATTTTGCCCGCAGATTTAAAGATTCCATCACCGCTTTTAGTGCAGCCCTAGAAGTTGACCCCAATTTTGGTGAAGCGCTCCGCTATCGTGGTCTAGTGAAAGGCTATTTAGGTAAATATGAGGAGGCATTGACAGACATTCATAGGGCACTTGAACTAGCAAGCGGACAAGGACTAGCCAACCTGGACCTGCTGGTGGTGAAAATTTTGATGGGTAAAAAAAAGGAAGTATTAGCTGTTGTGGAAAAATCGGAATATGTGGACTCCTCGGATCCTGCTTTTCTTTATGCACTTTTGGATATGCGCGACGAAGCTATTTTTTGGCTCGATAAGGCTTGTCAGGAGCGTTCGGTGATGATGGTGACACTGAAAAACTATTGGGTATGGGACAACCTTCGGGATGATTCCCGTTTTCAGGAAATGTACAAACGGATGAACTTCCCTCCTTCTATTATAAACAAAAGCACACCCGAACCAATTACGATCGGTCAGTTACAGGCAACCAGTCCCTCTCTATTAAATGATAGCGAAATTAAATATTATTTACAACAATTGGAGCAATTGATAAATGAGGAGAAGGTCTTTACGAACTCTTTGCTTTCATTGCGACAGGTAGCAGAAAAAATAGGATTACATCCAAATAAATTATCGTGGCTGCTCAATGAACAACTTCACAAAAATTTCAATGAATACATCAACGATTTCAGACTGGAAACCTTTAAAACAAAAGCCATTGACCCTAAAAATAAACACATTACTATTTTAGGACTGGCTTATGAAAGTGGTTTTAATTCTAAAACAAGGTTCAACAGTTATTTCAAAAAAATGGAAGGAATCACACCAACAGCCTGGGTAAAAAAGCAAGTACAATGATTGAAAAAGATAAGATAAAGACAAACCCGCTAACATCCTATCAAATTTTATTAATCGCTGTATTTGTGTTTATAATATTCACTATTGTTGTGGATTATATGACCCTCCCGGCACTTTCAGCGATTTTGCTCACGAAATTGCAAATCACCACCAAAGAATTCGGATTTGTTGTGTCTGCTTATGCTTTCAGTGCAGGTACATCAGCATTTTTGGCAACTGGCTTTTCGGATAGGTTTGACCGAAAGATTTTATTATTGGTGTACTACGGCGGTTTTTTGTTGGGTATGTTGCTTTGTGCTGCCGCAAATTCTTTATTGGCTTTGATTGTTGCAAGAATTATAACAGGCGCGTTTGGCGGAGTAGTAGCCGCGATAATCTTTGCCATTGTTGCCGATTTATTTCGAAGCGAGCAACGAGGCAGGGTAATGGGGTATGTTCAAATAGCTTTTGCTGCAAGCCTTGTGGCCGGATTACCGCTGGCATTGTATTTAGCAACAAACTTTAATTGGCGTCTTACCTACTGGATATTTTTCGTCGTTGGGATCCTGGTTTTTTCCGTGGTTATTTTTAAAGTAAAACCCATCATTACACATATAAACAATGCCACAAAAGACAAGTTGTTAAGGCATTCTGTGAGTATCGTAAAAAGTCGTGATTACTGGACCGTTTTTTTAAACAATATCTTCCTTGTTTTGGGAGATGCCATGTACATGACTTTCAGTTCAGCTTACAGTACCAATAATTTAGGAGTAAGCATTGATAAACTTCCCTTAATATATGGTGCAGGCGGACTGGCTACTATTGTTTTGAGTCCTTTTATCGGGCGATTGTCTGACAGGTATGGAAAATTAAGAATTTTCACATTTGGGTCTGCTTTAGCAATTATTTTAGTAGCTGTTTACAGCAATTTGGCGATTGTCCCTTTTGGGTTAGTTGTGGTGTTACATACACTTCTTTTTATTGGTATCAACGCCCGAATGATTGCTTCAACCGCTTTGGCAACCGTTGTTCCCGAACAGCATGACAGAGGAGCATTCATGGCACTCGACTCGTCGTTGCAGCAGGTATCCGGAGGTATTGCAGCAACGGTTGCAGGTTTGATTGTTTATCAGGCAGCCGATGGAATAATACATGGATTTCCTACTTTGGGTTGGACAGTGATAGGTGTGATGATGGTTACTCTTGGGCTGATGTACTCCATTCATAAAATTGTACAACGAAAAAAATGATTCTTCTTTAACTTCTGTTTTCTGCATTAGTACCATTTCTCACCAAAAAGTCCGCTATTTCATTTCAGAACGACTGGCCTCTCTTTTCGCTGCATCTTCGCATTGTCATTCGCTTAAAACATAAGTAAACAACGGATGATAATTCTTTTCCCTGTCGGTTGATAAACTAACGACAATAGGGATTTCTATATCAATTTTTAAAAAATAAACATCATGAAAAATCTATTATTCTTTTCCCTTTTTATAGTCTTGTTCTTCGTGACACTTATTTCATGCGAAAAAGATGATGATAAACCAACGATTGACCAGGGTAACGTAACCACCGCTGCGGATTTGACCGCCACTTTATATGATATTTATGTCGATTCAGATGCACCCGGTTTCGCAGTGTCAGTAATCAAAAACGATACAGTCGTTTACCAGCAATCTTTTGGTAAAGCAGATATTAAGAGTAATAAACCCTACACCAACCAAACAACACAACCCATCGGGTCTGTAAGCAAAACCTCTGTGGCAGCGGCCATTGTAAAAGCCATCGAACAAGGATATTTTACTTTGGAAACAAAAATTAATGACATTCTGCCCGTTGAGTTAAAAAATCCGAAAGCACCAAATAGTATCATAAAAGTAAAACACCTCGTAACACACACATCGGGCTTACTGGATAAAACTGAAAGTTATTTTCAGGCTTATCATATAATACCCGGTGAAGATATAACCACAGACGTTGCTCAATTACTTATCAATGGCTTTGGTATTCATCAAAGGGAAACCATACCCATGGCGGAGTACTCCCTTCTGGATGGTGATTTGTACAGTTTGGAGAATTTTGCTTCATATACCCCCTGTTCAACATGGAATTATTCAAATATTGCCTCTTCACTAGCAGCGTATTTGGTAAAAACAGCAACTGGAATACCATTCAAGCAGTATGTTTCAACAAACATCTTACAGCCTTTGGGCATGACTAAAACAGCTTATGATTTGGCAGACCTAAATACCGAGGGCATCGCCAAACTTTATTGGGACAAAAACACTACTCTTCAAAATTATGCCAATGATTCTTACCCTGATAGAAGTATCAATACATGCAATGAAGACTTAGCCAAATACCTGCTGGACATGACGAAAGGGGCGAAAGGACAATCTACCACTTTGTTCTCCTCTTCGGGTTATGAAATGCTTTTAAAAGCCATGCTTCCTGAGGGTATTTTACCTGCAGGATTAGCAGAAAATCAGGGTGTATTCTGGTTTTTTAATGGCAATGATATTAAACATGAT
>JBFHJA010000204.1:0-7754 GCA_041596165.1 Draconibacterium sp.
GGTAGGCAATATTTATTGTGATTTACTTTCAAATTAAAAGGTTTGCGGTTTTAAAACCAATAAATATTAAGACAAAACACTCTTGCTATAATAATTTACCAAAAATTAGGACTTATTAAAAAATTTTAACAATTGTTTTGAGTTCAATAAAAAAATGATTTACATTGCAGCCTTAATTATTTTGAAACAACTGTAATTTATTTGCAATGATTTTTTCAGAAGACGTAAATGGGCTGAACCTGGCTGGAAATGACCTCAAAAAGTACAGACAAAAGAAGAAAATTTTGGATTTGCTTTACCATCATGATTCGTTATCCGGGTCAGCATTAGGCAAAAAAATAGGAGTCAGCCTTCCAACATCCTTGGCATTGTTAAACGAATTATCCGAGATGAAGTTTGTTGAATCGTGCGGAACCGGAGTTTCAAGTGGTGGAAGAAAACCTGTTATGTTCAGGTTGTTAAACGAATCAATTTATGTTGTTGCTTGTGAATTAGGGAGGTACAAGGCGAAAATGATAATTTACAATTCACACAACAAGCCTGTAACTTCAATGTCATTTTTCGACACCTCTATTGACGATGATAATCTGGTCGATAAAATATATACCGCAGCTCAAAGTTTAATTAAGGAATCGGAAATTGATGAAAACCGGATTTTTGGTATTGGATTAACAATGCCCGGTTTGATAGATGAGACCCGTGGAATAAACTACACAATAAAAAACAAGAAATTTTCGAATGTAAAGGAACGGCTTGAAGCTAAGTTCCAAAAATTGATATATGTAAATAATGATGCACGGATGCAGGCTTACGGCGAATATGCATTTGGAAAGGCAAAAGGTTATTCAAATGCTATAATTATTAACTGGAGCTGGGGAATTGGAATGGGCATGATTATTAACGGAAAATTATACAACGGATCTACAGGTTTTGCCGGTGAGCTTTCGCATACCATATTTGATGACGAAGGCGATTTGTGTATTTGCGGGAAAAGGGGCTGCCTTGAAACAATCGGTTCGATGTATGTATTGGTTAACAATGCTATTGAAGGAATCAAAAAAGATGTTGTTTCTCATTTAACAGTGGCATTTAAAGACAGAATCAACGAACTGAAGCCTGAAGACATTATTAATGCAGCCAAATCGGGTGATGAATTTGCTATTTCGTTGCTCAATAAAATTGGATTGGCTGTTGGCAAGGGGTTGTCGTTTACAATTCAACTGTTAAATCCTGAAATTATAGTTTTGGGCGGAGTTGTTTCAACAGCTAAACGTTTCATTTTAACACCAATCCAGCAGGCCCTCAATAAAAATTGCCTCGAACAAATTTCAGCAAATGTGAAAATAGTTATTTCCGATAACTGGGAACAGTCGGGGCTACTAGGCGTAACGGCAATGCTGTTTCAGGAATTGTTCAGCGATATGAATATGAGAGATTTAACATAAATGTGAATTATTTTTTTAACTAGTAAAATTAAAATCTATGAGGAAAATTCTTTTGAGTTTTATGATGTGCTTTGCGCTTATAGGCAGCGCTTTTGCACAACAGTCGATAACAGGGAAGGTTATCGGAGATGATGGGGCCGGTATTCCCGGAGTTTCCATTGTACAAAAAGGAACAACCTATGGTACAATTACGAATGTGGATGGTGAGTATTCGTTAAATGTGCCTGGGGATGTAACACTCGTGTTTTCATTCGTTGGAATGAAAAACGTTGAAGAACAGGTGTCTAACCGATCATTAATTAATGTGACGCTGGAAGTTGATGCAATTGGTATTGACGAAGTTGTAGTGACTGCGTTGGGTATTAAAAGGGAAGCAAAAGCCCTTGGTTATGCTATGACAGAAGTTGCTGGTGCCGAAATTGCACAAACTAATACAATTAGTCCGGTACTGGGCTTACAGGGTAAATCCGCAGGGGTAAGTATTGGCTCTTCTGATGGTGGTTTATTTGGTAACAGTAAAATCCAGATCCGCGGTGTGTCGGTGTTGAATTCAAATAACAACCAACCAATTTTTGTTGTTGATGGTGTTATCCTTGAAAACGGTATTTCGGATGCAAGTGCTGACTGGAATGGAAACGCAAATGACTTTGGAAACCAGTTAAAAAACCTAAACCCCGATGATTATGAATCAGTGTCGGTGCTGAAAGGTGCTGCTGCGACTGCACTTTACGGGTCTAGAGGTATTAATGGTGCTATTGTAATTAAGAATAAAGATGGAAAAGGCCGTAGGGGAATTGGAGTAAATGTTACGCAATCTCTGGGTTTCGAACATGTTTATGCAGAACCCGATATTCAATATGAATATGGTCCAGGCGATCTTCCTGGTTACATTGGTTATGGTGAAAAAGATGGCAGCGGTAACTACTACAAATACGATGTAAACCAGTTTTATACCCGCGATGTAAATGGTACACAAATGGTTACTAAAATTGGTAATCCAAACGCTGGTTTTAACTGGGGGCCAAAATACGATAACCGCCCTATTGAAGATTTTGATGGCGAGATCAGAAATTATCAGGGTTTCCCCGGAGCAATGGTTGATGCCTATGATTTGGGTGTAAACTCTAACACATCTGTTGCTTTAAGTGGTGCCAGTGATAAAGGAAGTTTTTATCTTTCTGATTCTTATAATTATCGTGAAGGTACTGCACCAACAAATGAATTTGTAAGAAACTCATTACTTTTTAAAGGTTCATACAACTTTGCAAAATGGTTAACTGCTGATGCTTCTATGTCATTCACAACTTCAACTTCAACAAATCCGGGTAATGATTTGTCTGCAAGTTTTGCAACAGGTTCATGGGCAGGTTGGTATGATACTGAAAGATGGAAACAACGTGAAGTTTATCAGGCATCACACGGTGGTATACCAAACAACAACTATGATGATAAATATGGCAATGTACCTGGAAATGGGACTTGGTTTAGCTATAATCTGAATTCACAGGTTTTGGAAGAAACTGTAACCCGTCCGGTTGTGAAACTGACTGCAGATATTGCTCCATGGGTATCTGTGGCTGTTGAAGCAAACATGAATCACTATTCTTCTTTCTACGAAAGCAAGAGCCTTGGTCAGGGCTATGCAAACGACGGTGGTAGTTACGAATTGAAAAACAATCAAAATATTAGCCGCACCTTAAAAATGATGGCCAATATGAACAAGGAGTTTGGCGATTTTTCTACTGGTTTAATTCTTGGTGGTGAACTTTGGGATACTGAAAGTGAAACTACACGCACCTGGACTGACGGTGGTTTAATTGTTCCCGGCAAATTTTACATGGGTAACTCAAAAAAGACATTAGGTACGGAAGCTTATGTGAACGGAACAAAACAAATCAATTCATTGTACTATATGGCCAATATTTCTTGGAGAGACCAACTCTTTCTTGATATTACCGGACGTAATGACTGGTCTTCTGCATTGGTATATTCTGATGGCTCAGGTAATTATTCTTATTTCTATCCATCTGTTAGCGCTTCATGGATTTTTACGGAGTCATTTGATTTACCGGAAGCTTTATCTTTCGGTAAGTTACGTGCATCATGGGCACAGGTTGGTAACGACACAAATCCGTACGATATTAATAAAGGATATAGCTTGGCAACTACTGAAATTGAAGGTGGCCAATATGTGTACAGCAATACAAAAACAACAACACTTGTCGATCCGAATATTTTGCCGGAACGCAAAAATTCATTCGAAATTGGTGCTGATGTAAGGTTTTTCAATAATAGGTTGAGTGCTGATGCTGCTTATTACCATGAAGCAATTACAAACCAGATTTCAACAATCCCACTTCCAGGGGAAACTGGTTTAAACAGCATGCTTACAAATGTTGGTACATTAACAAACAAAGGTTTCGAACTTTCTTTGAAAGTTGTACCTGTTCAAACCAGAGATTTTAAATGGACTTCAACATTGAACTATTGGAATAACACAACTATGGTGTCGGAGTTAAGGGATGAAGTTGGTGCTTACAAAACACTTGATAATTCTAACATTACATACGGTAACTTCCGCGTAGGTGCGGTAGCATTCGAAGATGGTGAATATGGTGTATTGATGTCGGATACAAAACCAAAGGTTGATGCTGATGGTAACAACATTTTAACCTGGAGAAGCGGACAAAGAGGTGCTATTTTAACAAGAAGTTATGAGGTTCAGGAAATAGGTAAAATTAATCCTGACTTTGAAGGTTCCTGGGACAACTCAGTAAACTATAAAAACTTCTCATTTTCAGTTTTGTTAGATGCACGTTTTGGTGGTCATATTGCTTCGTATTCAAACAAATACGGAACATCGTATGGTTTGTTGGAAACTTCTTTGAAATGGCGTGATGAAGAACATGGTGGTATAACCTGGACAAGCCAATATTCTGACACTAAGGGACAAACATTTCATGATGGTATGATACCTGATGGTGTTTTTGCCGCCGGACAAACAGTTGTGACACCAACTGGTCAAACCGCAGATGTTGGTGGAATGACTTATCAGGCAGCTTATGAAGCTGGTTATGTTGAACCAACTCATGCTGCATTATATACATATTTTCAAAATTCATGGAGTAGTGGTGTTATCAACGACAACTGGTTTAACGAAGTTAAATACATAGCTGTTCGTAACATTTCTGTAGGTTACACTCTTCCTAAAACTTTAGCGCAGAAAATGAAGGCACAAAATTTATATGTTGCTTTAAATGCAAGGAACATTGGTTATTTGTATAACTCGCTGCCAAATAACCTGAATCCTGAAAGTTTCAGGGGTACTTCAAGTAGTGCTTCCTTCAGGGAGCGTTCATTTACTCCCTATACTGCAACTTATACAATGACGCTCAGTATTGATTTTTAATTTAATAAAGAATAGTAAATATGAAAACAACATATAAAATAGTATTTGCTCTGATATTTATCATGGCCATTGGGTGCGACAAGGACAAGTTTGCCGATTTAAACTCAAATCCATCAACACTTTCAGAGCCAGATTTAAGGTATTCTATGAACAAAGCCATAGAACAAATGTATGGAAATGATTATACTACCTGGTTTTATGATAATTTCCAGTACATCTATCCATGGGCTCAGGTAACTACAATGCAGGGTGGAAATGGTCCTGATTTTAACACAATGGGACCAACCGGTGGACAAAATCTTTACAGTTCACTATTTCCGCAAACTGTAGACGTTCGCATGCGTATCGATGAAATGCCTGATGAAACAAAAGCCACTTATCAGGCAATGCGTGCATTGACCTTTCCCGTGCAAATTGCTACGGCATTAACTGTAACCGACAATACAGGATCATTAGTTTATACGGAAGCCGGTTTGGCACCTTATACTAATCCACCATTATTGACACCGGTTTTAGATAATCAGGAAACTTTGTTTAATACCTGGTTAACTGAATTGGATGATGCAATTGCGGTGCTGTCAAACACCAGCGGACAATTTGCCATTGGAACTGAAGACCGTATTTATAGCGGCGATTATGCGAAATGGGCAAAATTCTGTAACCTGTTGAAATTGAGAATTGCTGCCAGAATGATTAATGTTGATCGTGCTAAAGCAATTCAAATTGCACAGCAAGTAGCAAGTTCTTCCGTTGGTTACATGGATAATCTGAACGAAGATTTTATCTATAAGAGAGGCGTAAAATATTATGGTACAGGCAACGGTTTTTGGATTGGCTGGGGGAGTAAAAACCTCATCGATTTTCTTGTTGACAACAAAGATCCACGTGTACGTTTTATCTTCGAGAAAAATGCTTTTAATGGTGAGGTTGTTCAAGCCTTTATCGATGCTGATAAAACACTTCCTGATTACATCGAACCGTTAGTTGAATTCGATGCCAGCGGTAATTTTGCCGGATGGAAAGGTGATGGCGAACCTTGGGTGCGTTATCATGGTGTACCTGTTTCACCTGATGCAACTCAGGATCCTGCAAATGAAAAGTATTTCAATCAAAGTATTACTAACAAGATTGAAAACAAAACTTACATTGCAACTTCCTTGTATTCAGAAAAAATTACACGTACTGCTTATGATTTCACATATCCAACAAAACCTGGTGGCCGTGTTCTTGAACTTAAAGACAATGATCCTGCGCACAATGTAATTTTGGGTAGCGCTGCCGAAACCAATCTGTATTTGGCCGAATTCAAATTGTTGGGTGCCAGCCTTCCGAAAAGTGCACAAGAGTATTTTAATTGGGGTGTTGAGTTATCAATAAAACGTGCGGATGAATTGGCAGAAAACCAACAAATGCCTTATTATAACAGCGATCCTGTTTATACTGATGCTGATGTTGCAGAAGCTGCTGCAACAAAACTAAGAGATGGCGAAATTACAGATTTGCTCGCGAAACCTGCTTATAATCTTGCTACTGATGGATTGGAAAAAGTTTATATCCAGCAGTATATCAATTTTATGAATACACCAAACGATGTTTGGACAACTGTTCGCAGGTCTGGTATTCCTAAAAAAGGAAGTGCTTATTTACCTTGGGAGACTTTCACTGCTTCAGGTAGCGAAATGACTATTCCCCGTCGTTTTGTAATTAGTACGCCAACTGAAGACGATCTTAACTATGCCAATAAAATGGCATCGGCTCAGGAACAAGGATTTAGCACTGGAACTCCTGATCCTGTTAAGTTGAATAGCGAAAAATTGTGGTTTGACAAACAAGACCCCGTTTACGGAGCAGGTCCTAAATAAGGTTTTTGTTTAACTACATTGAAAAGATTAAAATAATCAATTCAATATAAATCTATTGTAAATTAGGAACCGCTTTAAATTTTGAGGCGGTTCCTTTTTTTTTCATAATAACATTCAATCTCGTTTTTTTAACGAAAACACCCTTTGACTGCGCTCAGGGTGACGGTCAAACTGAGCGAAGTCGAAGTCTGTTTTGTTAACTTTATGGTATTGAAATAACATTATTCAGATATGAAAATTAAGGTTGTTGCAGATTGTTTTAAAACGTTTGCTTGTGCTTTTATCCTGGCTTTTATTAGTTGTTTCTCATTAAACGCGCAAGAAAGAATTGTTGTTGGGAAAATCTCGACATTTAATACTTTCGGAATCAATAGTGCATCAATAATTATTGGTAGTTCTGGTAACGAAACATTTACCGATTCAATGGGCTACTTTTCTGTTTTGTGCAACCCTGATGATAAACTCACTTTTGCTGCAAATGGTTTTTTTACTGAAAAAATAAACCTGAAAGATTTTAACGAAACTGATTCGGTGAATGTTGATTTAAAACTGAAAAAAGGCAAAAAGAATATCACATATGCCACTGGATATGGGCATATTGATGAAAAACGATTGTCGTATGCAATCGAACATTTTGGCACACAACCCGATTATAGTTCCTATCGCAATATTTTGGAAATATTGGAGGGGAGGGTTTCCGGCGTTATACTGAAAGAAAATGGGATTTCAATACGAGGTACAAATACACTGAATGGTGATACAGATGCACTTTTGGTTGTTGATGGAACAGTTGTTGGGTTTTATGTTTTCCAGAATATTCCTCCTGTTCAGGTAAAAAGTATTAATATATTAAAAGGGGCTGCGGCATCTGCACGTTACGGTTCAAGGGGAATGGGTGGTGTTGTAATTGTTGAAACCAAAACAAAAAATTGAAATGATTAGATTCACAAAAATATTCCTGCTAATTCTTGGCGTAATTTTATCGAGCTCATCAATTTACGCCAGGCAAAAAGCCACTACAAAAGTTAAAGTGATTTA
>JBFHJA010000205.1:0-7723 GCA_041596165.1 Draconibacterium sp.
AAAGTGTTTGTTGGAACAAAGGATGGTTATTTTGAAATCGATTCGAAAACAAAAAAACAGGTTGGCGATGTTCAAAGAAAAATGCCATGGACTGAGTTAACTGCAATCAGTAATATTGACGGTAAAATCTGGTTTGGTTCAACTTCGGGTGCGATGCTGCTTCGCGAAGATGGTAAATTTAGCTACTATGCTTCGCAGCGCTGGATTCCGTCAGATACTATTGTTGATATTGCAAAAGGACCAGAAAATTCAGTTTTAATTCTGACAAATAGTGGTTTAGGTAAAATTTGTTTCGAAGAAATGACCTTAGCTGAAAAAGCCGACTTTTTTGGAAAACAAGTGCGTGAACGTCATATTCGTACAGGTTTTAATGCTACTGTTTCGCGAATGGTAAACGGCGATGTTACAACAGGTAGCATGGAAAATTCGGATAATGATGGTTTGTGGACTACAATGTACCTCGCCGGAGAAACGTTTCGCTATTCTGTTACAAAATCAGAGGATGCTTTGCAAAATATACGCGAATCTTTAGATGCAATAGAACGACTTTACACAATAAATCCAATGAAATCAGGATTCCCTTCACGTTCGTTTGAAAGGGCAGGTTACAATGTGGGCGACGAACCCTGGCGTGCAACCGAAGACCCCGAGTGGGACTGGAAATCGACAACAAGCAGCGATGAAGCAATTGGTCATATTTTCGCTTTTGGTGCAATTGCCGAACTTGTTGACCAACCCGAATTGCGCGACAAAGCAATTATGTTGATTGATACTTTGATGTCGCATGTTGTGAAAAATGATTATTATATGGTCGACTGGAATGGTGAGCCAACCCGCTGGGGGCGCTGGAATCCGGAATATGTAAACGCCCGGCCTGAAAATGTTGGCGACAGAAAAATCAATTCGTCAAATATTATCGCAATGTTGCAAACTGCTTATCACTTCACAAAAAAAGAAAAATACAAAGACGCAGCGTTTTATCTGATGAATGAACATGGCTACTTCACAAATCTGATGCGTCCTATGAAGGAAATTGGCTATGCGCCCGATGATGCTGATGAATTAAGCAAAGAACTTTCTGATGCCTGGAACCACTCTGACGATGAAATGTATTATTGCGGATATTGGGGATTGTACCGTTATGCTTTAAACGACACGCTAAAAGCACATTTCAAAGCAGCAATTATTGATCATTTTGAGATTGAACGCCCCGAAAAAGAAGGTTTGTGGAACATAATGACAGCAATTGTTGAAACCGATAATATTGATTTGGACGAGGCAGTTTGGTTCTTACAGGAATACCCGCTTGATTTGGTAAACTGGACAGTAAAAAACAGTCATCGCAAAGACCTGGAGTTTTTAGAACCTAATTTCAGAAACCAAACGATTACAGAAGTTTTGCCGCCCGACGAATTGCCAATTAGAAGGCACAATGCAAACCGTTTTGAGCTTGACGCAAATTCGGGTGGCCGCTCTGAAAATAGCGCCGGCGATATTTGGCTGCTTCCTTATTGGATTGGACGATATTTGAAGGTGATTGATGCACCGGCTGAAAAATAAAGTGATAACAGTTCATTTTCAGAGTTATCATTAATTTGGTTAATTTTAGATGGCGTACCTGGATTTTGTTCCGGGTGCGCCTTTTTTCGTTTATAAAGCTTCAAGTCTAAAATCATACAATTTCTTGTGACGTACAGATGAACTTCTCATTAAAAATAAGTTTCAACGCAAGTATCCTTATTGGTGAGGTTGGATTTTTTCTAAAATAATTAACATTTAATATGGAACTATTTTATTTTTGAAAAAACTATTTTTAAAGAAAACTATTCAATTCTAAACCTAACATATCATGATTAAATCAAAAGTATTATCAACCTATTTCATTTTCTTCTCTGTTTTCTGCTTGTTGTTGGTGAGTTGCAATCAAGGTAAAGTAGATGAACTGAAAACGAATTTTATTAACCCGCCCGATTCAGCAAGACCAGGTGTTTATTGGTATTTCATGGACGGAAATTTGTCGCGCGATGGAATTACTGCCGATCTCGAATCGATGAAGGCAGCAGGAATTGGGAATGTACTTTTTCTTGAAGTAAACGTTGGTGTTCCCCGCGGAAAGGTTGATTTTTTAAGTGATGAATGGCTGGAGATTATAAAATATGCTATTAATGAATGTGAACGCCTGGGTATTGAGTTTACTTTAGGATCGGGACCGGGATGGGCTGGAAGTGGTGGTCCGTGGGTAAAACCAGAGCAATCAATGCGACATTTGGTAGCTTCGTCAACACAGGTAAAAGGGCCTGTTGGATTCAATGGCATACTTGAAAAACCAAATCCAAAACGGCCATATTTCGGTGAAGGCGCCTTGACCGATTCGCTGAAAAAGCAATGGGAAACTTATTATGAAGACGTTTTTATACTGGCTTTCCCAACTCCAGAAGTTGAAAATAAGATTCAGGATATTGATGAAAAGGCGCTTGTTTACCGTGCACCTTACACTTCAGCCGAAAATGTAAAACAATTTTTACCGGCTCCTGCCAGTTTTGAGGAGATTTCAGGTAGTGCTATCAATATAAATGAAATAGTTGATTTAACAGGTAATTTGCAAGCCGACGGACAATTGAACTGGAATGTGCCCGAAGGAAACTGGACAATCATGCGGTTTGGACTGCGAAACAACGGAGCAGTTACTCGACCTGCCCCGATGCCAGGTCTTGGTTTTGAGGCCGACAAATTCGATACTGCTCATTTTAATTCACATTTCGAAAATTACGTTGGCAAACTAATGCAAAAAGTTGGGCCTCGTAAAATTGGAATTTCTGGCGGCTGGACTATGATACATATTGACAGCTGGGAAATGGGCGCACAAAATTGGTCGGATAATTTCAGGGAAGAATTCATAAAACGAAGGAAATACGACCCGCTTAAATATTTACCTGTTTATGCCGGGAATATAGTTGAAAGTACCGAAATAAGCGAACGTTTTCTTTGGGATGTTCGCCAAACAGCCATGGAACTTGTTGTTGAAAATCATGCCGTTCATTTTAAAAACCTTGGACGCAGAAACGGGTTTACACTTTCCATTGAGCCTTATGACATGAATCCAAGTGCCGATTTGGTTTTGGGCGCCGTTGCCGATGTTCCCATGTGCGAATTCTGGACAAAAGGACTTGGTTATAATTCTGCTTTTAGTTGTGTTGAAGCTACTTCAATTGCACATATTTATGGCAGGCCGGTAGTGGCTGCCGAATCATTTACCGCCAACAGCAAAGAAGCCTGGAAAATGTATCCCGGAAATGTGAAGAACCAGGGCGACTGGGCGTTTTGCATGGGCATCAATAAGTTTGTTTATCACACTTTTGCCCACCAGCCTTTGGATGAAAAATACCTTCCAGGAATGACAATGGGACCTTACGGTGTACATTGGGACAGGCATCAAACATGGTGGTCAATGGCCGGTGCTTACCACCAGTATGTTTCGCGCTGCCAGTATATTTTGCGGCAGGGCAGGGCAGTAGCTGACATTTTGTATTTGACTCCGGAGGGCGCGCCACATGTTTTTCGCGCTCCAAAAACCGCTTTCGAAGGCGATGAGGTGTTGCCCGATAAACGCGGTTATAGCTTTGACGGGGTTTCACCCACTGCGTTAATCGAATTGGCCGATGTCAAAGATAAAAGCATAGTTTTTCCAGGCGGGGCTTCCTATAAAATACTTGTTCTGCCCAATTTTAAAACAATGACTCCAGAATTGCTGCGTAAAATTGAATATTTATTGAAAAACGGTGCCAATATTGTTGGCGCTCCACCCGTAAAATCACCAAGTTTGGTTGGTTTTCCGGATTGTGATAAAGAAGTGGAAAAACTGGCTTTGAAAATTTGGAAATCTTTTGATATTCCAGTAGAAGAATCAGAAGTTCATTACGGTCAGGGAAATCTCTTTTGGGGAGGGAATTTCTGCCAGACTGACTCCGGCGAAATCTTCCCCAACTACAAAGTCACTGAAAGTCTGCTTGAAAAACTGAATGTAAAGGAGGATTTTTCGGCATCTGGTTCCGTGCGTTATACACACAGAATGACAGTTGATAAAGACATTTATTTTGTGTCAAACCGAACCGATTCAATAATTGATGAAGTTTGTGTTTTCCGGGTGGGGCAGGGTATTCCTGAAATCTGGAATCCGGTTACAGGAGAAACAAGGTTTTTAACTGATTTTAAAACTGAAAACGGGTTGACTTCAATTTCACTGCGTTTCGACAAGTACCAAAGCTATTTTATAGTTTTTAATCACTCCAAAGAACAGAAAAAACAAAAAGGCAATTCAAAACCAAACTTTGTCGATTTTAAAACAACGAAAATTCTTGACGGGAAATGGCAAGTATCTTTTGACCCCAAGTGGGGCGGTCCTCAAAATATAACTTTTGACTCGCTTACCGATTGGTCGGTAAATGAAAATGAAGGAATCAGGTATTATTCAGGTACTGCTAAATATTCAAAAACATTTGATTTGGAAGGCTCTGTAAATCCATCTGAAAATAATATTTACCTGAATTTGGGTGAAGTAAAAAATCTGGCTCAAATCACATTCAACGGTAAAAATCTCGGAATTCTTTGGACTTCGCCCTGGAGGTTAAATGTTTCGGAAATGATAAAAGAAAAAGGGAACACACTTGAAATTGAGGTTGTAAACCTTTGGGGTAACCGCATGATTGGCGACGAACAATTGCCTGAAGATGGCGTGAAAGATGGACAATGGCCCACCTGGCTTTTAAATAATGAGCCCCGCACCAGTGGCCGGTTTACTTTTGCCCCACGCCGTTTTTATCAGAAAGACTCGCCCTTGCAAAGTTCAGGACTTCTGGGGCCGGTTACTGTTGAGATTGCGGATTAGAAGCTTAAAACCAATCAGTTTGCTTGATTTTGGTTCAATAAATTATCCGGCATTTTCATAAGCCGTACGAATCCATTCGATCAACTCTTTGTCAATATCGCCAATTTCGGTAACATTGATTTTGTGTGAACACATGGAGTTGGCGGTTTTTATTTCCTCCAATTTTCCTTTTGCTTTGGCACCTTTTAGGTTAATCCCGATTTCGAACCGGGATTTTGTGGCGGGTTGTAAAATGGCAAATTGCTTTTTTCGCCTTACGCTCACATAAGCATTTTTTGGCGCCAATTCCACATCACTGCCTAATTTTTCAATTTCCGAAACCAGTTTGTCATAAATTGGTTTGAAATGTTCTTTTCCCTTGTATTGTTTTTCAATTAATTCATCTTTATTTTCAACCGAACCAGCATCAGCGCCCCTCGATTTCATGGCCACCAGATTGGCAAATCCATGCGTAAAGGCGTGTTTTTCTTTTAGAAATTTTAAGATTTCACCATGTTTCCCAAAACCCTCTTTTTGCACAATTAAAATCCACTCGTCCAGTGTTTTTCCTGTGTTTTTGAGCAAATTGTCCAACATTGTTTGTTCTGCTTTTTCCATATCGAAATCTTTAAGTTGTTTATTATTTCAAACATGTTTTTTCCAATAAAAGTTCAGTAAAATATTTTTTTGAATCAGGAGTATGAAAATACTAATTACTATGTGGATAAAGTCAGCCTTAACAGCAACTTGCTGAAAACGTTAGCTTTAGTTTTGGGTTGCCTCCCCTTTACCTACCCAATTGTAACCCGATTTTAACTAAAAATTGAAAAAACCGAAATCAAAATCCAAAAAACCCACTGAAATAACTTGAATACTCCATTTTTCATTCCTGATGTTAAAGCAAGAACGAATTGAGTAAGTCCAAAACAACCATAGGTTATTCCAATGAAAATAACAATCTCACGTATTGAATCAAAAAACAGTTTTACATTAAATGCAAAAGCTAATAGCACAACGGTGGTTAATACCATAAATACCGACATATAGTGAAATATGCTGTGCATTACTTTCTTGGGTATAATGTCCAATTCTGCATTTAAAACTGGTTTAAGAAAGTCTTTTGTTCCTATCACAAAGTGGCCGACAGTTGCTGAAAATGCAAATATTCCGGCTGTTAATAACATGTAGTTCATATGCTAAATATTAAGATTATTTGTTTTTCAGTATTAGTTTAGGATTGTGCTTTATATTCTGCATTAAATTCATTAAAAACTATTCTTTCAGAAATTTAATTAATGGTTTGATAAAGTTATCAAACTTTTCGATATGTGGTAAATGACCTACGTTTTCAATTTCGACCAATTGCGAATTTGGAATGATTCGTTGTGTTTTTTTCCCCAATTCATTGTAAAGTCCCATTGTTTTTCTGACTTCTTCTGAAACTAAAGGTTTTCCGAGGGCGGTTCGGTCTCGTGTACCAATTATTAATAAAGTTGGCGATGAAATATTAGCAAATTCATAAACAACAGGCTGAGTAAAAATCATATCATAGGTTAATGCCGAATTCCAGGCAATGGTTTTATAATCTGAATTGAGTGTCCAGCCGGCCAATAAATTCACCCACTTGTCATATTCCGGTTTCCATTTGTTATCGTAATAGCTGGCAAGTTGATATTTGCGAATACTTTCATAATTGTTTTTCAATTCATTTGTGTACCACCATTCAACTGGTTTATACGGAACTTTAATTTTCCAGTCTTCCAGTCCAATTGGGTTTTCCAGAATTAGTTTTTCAGCAGTTTCAGGATACATTAAGGTAAAACGTGTGGCTAACATTCCACCCATTGAGTGGCCTAAAATGGCAGTTTTGTTAATTTTCAACGAATCGAGTAATGTTTTTGTGTTTTGTGCCAGTTGTTGAAATGTATACTGAAAATCGTCCGGTTTCGACGATTTCCCAAAACCTATCTGGTCGGGTACAATTACGCGAAAACCCTCCATGCTTAAAGCATCAATTGTAGTTTTCCAATAGGCGCCATTAAAGTTTTTTCCATGCATTAAAACTATATTTCTACCATTATAGTTTTCCGGTTTTATGTCCATATAAGCCATTTTTAATGCTTGGTTCTGTATGTTTAGCGGCAAAATGGAAACAGGATAGGGGTATTGGTAATTAGATAGTTCAATGTCCAGCCAGGCTAAATCGTTGCTCTGAGCTTTAGTAAACTGGGTGCTACATAAAAGCAAAATAAGTATTAATAAGTTCTTTTTCATTGTTTTCTTTTTTTTGTTAATTCTGATTAGCGCCAAAAATAAATTGCGATAATCAGTGCATCATGTTTTTGGCCAATGTATCAATTTCCTATCATTTTTATAACACTGAATTTCCAATTGGTAATATAATTTAATCTTGAATTTCGTGATTTAAGAAATGCCGTTAATTAGGGTTTACTAGAAAACGCAGAAGAGTTTAATTAAAATATCCACGAGTCGCAAATCGTTGTAATTGGAGAGTGAGTAGAAATCCTGAAATGAGTCAAATTGTAATAGTTCAGGCTTTTTCTTTTCCAAAACCCTGTTTATTTTTGGAGGGTCTTGAAAAGAAAAATTACCGGATGACACACTTAATTGAACAGACCCAACAGACCCAGATCCGAGAAACTAATTAGTACTTCAGAGCTTCAACGTTTGACCTCAGAGGCTCAACATTGGGCCTTTGAAGTACCCCTCCCCACTTCGGAAGTACCCCCGTGTGGTTTTATGGTGATGGCAAAAACGTGGCTTTGAAGATGCCTTTTGTTGTTTGAGCGGCATTAACTTGTCAGCGTAGATGTATGTAATAAGGGTAAAAAACAAATG
>JBFHJA010000206.1:0-7719 GCA_041596165.1 Draconibacterium sp.
ACTGCTGTATTTCAAAATCAGACCATAAACCCAGACATTATTTTAACAGCCGGTTTATGGAAAATCTCAAAATCGTAAAATCATAGAAACCCAAAATCCAATCATGAGCGCAATTAAAGAATTCCATCACAACGAAATTGAACAGGGGCAACGTGCAGCCATTAGCGATAAGAGAGATTACCCTATACTTTTCGATACCCAAATGGTTAAATCCATTCTTTCAGGCAAAAAAACACAAACCTGCAGGTTGTTTAAATCGCCACTTTTAAAAGTAATGGAACCTGCCCACGAAATCTTACACGATGGAGCCGAATGGAATGCACGTTTGAAAAATGGCCAGTGCATAAAATATCCAATTGTTTGCCCTTACGGAGAGCCGGGTGATTTACTTTGGGTGAAGGAAACGTGGGCTCCGGCAATTACCGATATTGCGTATAAAGCTGATTATACCAAAGAGGTGTTGAAAGAGAAAAGAAACAAAGGAATTTGGAAACCATCTGTTCACATGCCCAAAACCGCAGCACGCTTATGGCTCGAAATCACCGATGTTAAAGCCCAGCGAATACAGTCCGTCACAGAAGAAGAAGCCGAACAGGAAGGTACCCGTGCAGGTAAAATATTTGGTTTTAGTCCGGAGGGGCCAAATAATTTTCGTGAAGGCTTTTTTTTAAAATGGATTTCAATCTATGGGATTGAATCCTATTATGAAAACTTCTGGGTTTGGTCCATTAAATTCCACGTATTGCCGCTTCAAAAAAATGCTCCATTATGAGGCCAAAGGACTGGAACCGCAAAATTACAACAGGTGAGTTTCCTTTTGGTATACATCCCAATTCGGAAGGTTCTACTTAACAGCCAGCAGCCCGGAAGCTCCCGCTTCCATTTGCGCCACTCCTGGATACGTGGCGGTTTTTTGACTTACGGGTCTTTCAGACCTAAATGAGGCAATAAAGATAAAATATACAATATGAAACAAACCTGGGAGGCCGCTGAAAACAACCTGATGGATTTTAAAATACAACTGGAAGAACTGCTCGATATGCTGCCACAAAGCGTTAAATTCAATCAGAAAAACGCAACGCTGATTAAAGCATGGAAGAAAGTCCAATCTTCTCTTAACGAAATGGATAAGTTTATTACTCCGGTTAAATCCATCGACGTAAAATCACCCTTGCTTGCTGATGCCGGGTTTCGTGCCGGATGGAATATGTGGAAAGAATATCTCAACGAACAACACGGCATATTTATGCGCTCACGTGCAGAAATGATGTCCCTTAAACGGCTGATGGATATTTCTGAAAACAATGTTGCCAATGCAAATCATTACCTCGAATTCGCCATGAGCAGGCTGGAAAAAAACTTCTACAAGGTAAACGATGTTCCGGAACCTAAAAAATCTGATAACGCCACTACCGGCAAATTCGTGATTAAACTTCCTGAAAAATACAGAAACAAACCGGTTGAACCCCTCGAAGGTCTTACCAACTAAGAAATCTAATTTATGAACCACAAAAAAACAAATTTCGTAAAACCATTCTCCATCGAAGAAACCTTGTACGGCAAACTTCCGCCACAGGCTGTTGAAGTAGAAGAAGCAGTTCTCGGGGCGCTCATGCTTGAGCGCGATGCCATATTCCAGGTTTCATCCATTATTTCAGAAGAAGCCTTTTATAAAGGAGAACACCGGCTGATTTATAAAACAATCCTCGACCTGGTGGATGCAGGTCAAAACATCGACCTGCTTACAGTGAGCCGGAAAATTAAAGATAACGGGATTCTTGAACAGGTAGGCGGTCCAGCTTTTATTACATCCCTAACCAGGCACGTTGCTTCTGCTGCGCACATTGAACAACATGCCCGGATAATCGCTGAAAAATACTTTTCCCGCGAGCTGATCCGTCATTGTACCCAATTAATCAACATATCCTACGAGGATAACATTGACAAGCTCGAAGCACAATACAATATTTCTACCCGCGAAATCGATGATCTGCTGGCCGGCAAATCCGGAATGAAACACATTGCAAATATCCTCGATGAAACAAGAAAAGATATCGAAATCCGTCAGGAAAAAGCAGCACAGGGAGAAATACAGGGTGTTAATACCGGTCTGGCTGATTTAAACGAACTGAATAACGGATGGCAGCAGGGTGAACTTATTATTATCGCAGCACGCCCCAGCATGGGAAAAACAGCCGTTGCACTTAACCTTTTTACAAAGTCTGCAGCACAAAAGGGAAAGAAAGTTTGTATGTTTTCCCTTGAAATGGAAAACCTCAAACTATCAAAAAGGTTAATCCTTAGTTACGGTGGAATAGTAAGGTATAACTTCGAAAGGGGCACAATGACACAGGGAGATTGGTCTGCTTACAACCATGCGGATAAACAACTTCGCAATCTTCCCATTTACATTGACGATACCCCGGGAATTGATACCCGCCACATCGGTTCCGTTGTCCGCAATAAAGTCCGTAAAAACCAATGCGACCTTGTAGTAATCGATTACCTGCAACTTATTGAATCCAACTCAGGCCAGATAAACAAAACACGCGAGCGTGAGGTGGCCGAAATTTCACGGGAATTAAAAAAGGTGGCAAAAGCTGCCGGTGTGCCAATCATTCTGCTGGCACAATTAAACCGCCAGATTGAAAACAGGGATGACAAAACTCCACGCCTTGCTGACCTTCGCGAATCAGGAGCCATCGAACAGGATGCCGACATCGTTATCTTTCCGTGGCGGCCCGCATTTTACGATCCTAACGCCACCGACGATAACGGAAACTCTCTGCAGGATGTGATGCTTTTTGAAATCGCTAAAAACAGGGATGGAAGTATTGGCACAATTGTATCAAAGCACAATTCAGATCTGACACAGTTTTTTGACTATAACACAAAACAATTTGCAGAGCCAATTTTCTAAACCAATAACAAACTTAATTATGACCTTCGAAGAATTAGTAATCATCGCCAAAGAACAAAACACAAGGATATTTTATATTGATTGTCAATTTACCTATCATGCACTTCCCGAATTTAAACCTTGCCACTTTAAACAACTTAATCATGAATATATTTCAAACTGCTGCCTGGAAGTGATGTATTCACTGCATTTTCCTTTTGAAAAACTTATTGCAAATATTGACTTCGTTCATTCCGTTGCTACAAAGTCTGATTCAGAAAGGAAAACCACTGTTTTCTTCCAGTTCTCCCTTATGGTTTTAAACCTTCCGGAACTTACTGTTGCTGATTTTTCCAATCTGGTTTACCGGTTCTCCGATTTATTCAACCATGTACTTATACACTTTTTCAAATTACCGCTTGACATTCAAAAAAGCACATTTAAACTCCAAATCGACATATCCCATTCACTTTTTGAACATTACCAGTAATGTCCCGGCTATTTATCAACTGTTTTTAAAGCATTATTTTCAATGAAACTCACCGGTCTGAACCTGAATAAAAATGTTACTCAAATAAATAAAGTAGCTGAAGTAAAAGAATTCCTTACAGAACATTACGAAATCAAAGTCAATGAATTTGACCCCAATAAATCAGTTGTCCGGTCAAAATCCAAAATCTATTTCAACCCGATTAAATTTGATGATATCAGCCTGCATTTGCTCGAAGAAGGGATACAGGTTTCAGACAGTATTCTCCGCAAAATACTGCACAGCCCTAACCAGGTAAGTACCTACAATCCAATCGTTGAATATTTTGACAGTTTAAAAGGTGCTTATAAGGGAGTAAGTCATATCGACCTGCTCATGAGCCACCTGACAGCCCGCGAGTTCCCGGGGAAAAAACATGGCCATTATCAGAACCGGCTTTATGCTTATATGAAAAAATGGTTTGTTGCAACAGCAGCCTGCGCCCTTGGATTGCACCCCAACGACGTGGCGATGGGCCTTATCCATGCGGAGGAAGGTATTGGTAAAAGTTACTTCTTTAATTTCATTGTGCCGAAATCCTTGCACAATCTCATAGCCGACCCCAGCGACAACGCAAAATTCAACCTTCAGGAATCCTTCGCCCGGTACTTTTTTGTTTACTTTGATGAACTTTATGGAATAACGCGCAGAAACGAGGATGAATTTAAAAAGGCATTAAGCTCAAGCGAAATCGATGTTTATCTCCCCAGAGAGCCACAACCTTTCCGGAAACAAAGAATCGGCAACGCCTGCTTTACTTCCAACCGAACGCCCGAAAAAGGCGGATTCCTCACACCAAACATGAGTTACCGCCGCTGGCTTATACTGGAACTGGATTCCATCAACCGGGATTACAGCATTAAAGTAGATGTGGACCAGATTTGGGCAGAAGCACTGCTTTTAATCTCCCAGGATTTTAATTATAAATGGGATTCCGCAGATTGGGTTGAATTTAAAGAACACAACCAACGTTATTTGAAAGAAACTTCCAGCACCCAATACGTGAAAACCTACTTTGATATTCCTGTCAACGGTGAAGGTACATGGATGCAACCAAAAGAGATATTCCAGTTTCTGAATGTCAACAAAAAAATCCGCAGGGAAGATGTTCACAAAGTTTCAGAGGAGAAAATAGGGGAGGCTTTAACACAACTTAATTTTGAAAAAAAGATAGTCCGTAAACCTGAAGGCCCCCGCTATTGCTATAACGTAAAATTCCTTTCCTGAATCAATTGCAGTACCCATGAATATTTCCACAAAAGTCCAAATTATGCAAAATCCGCTCATTTTTCCCAATTGTAGTACCCACGAATTTAAAGCTAACTTCCTCACACACATGTATTATATATATTTTAATAAAAATTTATATATAAATATATCAAAGAAAAAAGGAACGAGTGATTATTCACCTACTACACCTACTACATCGCTGAAAGCCCCGCCACCACTCAGAAAAATGTAGTACCCACGCGTTTTTGACGTGCTTACTACAACCTACTACAACCTACTACATTTTCATTTTGTGGAGGTGTTTTTAGGTTAACCCGCTTATATATTGATTTTTATGATTTGTAGTGTGTAGTAGGTAGATTTTTATTTCTTGAAAACATAAAAAATGCGAAATAATGGATAATGAGTACATAATTTACCAGCAGAAAGTCTGGGAATTCCTTGATAACATGGCACCTGACGATTGTTATCTGGTCGAAAAACTTTGCATACCCGAAAACAAAAACAAGTTTGTTGCCTGTGTCAAATCCTACATGGATATAAAAATACCGTTCCAGGGTTACATCAACTTCAACCACAATTATTCCAGGATATATAAAACCTGTGAAATCACTTTTAAACCCGAAATCCGATGAGCACATCCAATTTATTCGAAATGGTTAAAGCCCCCAGCTGCCCACGACTCAATATCTTCATCTGAAAAAACAATCTGCATTAACCCGTTTGTAATGTGAAATCCTGATGAAAGAATATCAGTTCCGTCATTGCCGGATTCGCAGGCGAATATCAAAAATGCATCAAAATAGCTTTTGCATATATTTAAAATAAACTTACTTTACCGTTATAATAATTTACTATGAATACATCACCGGCGTGCCAGATGCCATTGCAAGCCCCTAAGGCAAGGGCTATAAACAATGAATCAACTTTCTAAAATCCCTAAACCGGAAACCGGCTTAGGGATTGCCGATCCTCAAACCTGGTTTAAAACTATCCTGTACAAAGGCTATGAAGTCAAAATAAACGCCGCTGGCACCGTCGTTTATATCAATAATCGATTGTATAAAATCAGTGAAACGTTAACCGGACGCGGTACACATAAAGTTCAATATGCAGCCAATAAAACCAAAACATTCTATATCTCCAGGCTTGTAGCCACAGCCTTCGTTGCAAATCCAAAAAAATATCCAATTGTCCTCCACCGCGACCAGATATCAACAAACAATGTTTATACAAATCTCATTTGGGGCAACTCAAAAAGACTACAAAAACTAAGAGAAAAACTCGACATCAAAAATGGCCACCCCAATTATATAGACAAAAAAACAAAACTTGAAATCGTTAAACGCCTGAATAAAGGCGAATTTGCTAAAACCCTCGCTGCCGAATTCAACGTCAGCCATGCCACTATAACCCGTATCCGCAAAAAACATATGCGCGAAAAACACGGAAACAAACGCTACCACACCGAAGTAAAGGAACTCGTTGTTAAACTACTCTACGAAGGCTTCACTTCCAAAGAAATTTCCGAATCTACCGGCATTTGTTACGAAACCATTTGGAAATGGTCCAAACGCCCCCCTGAAGAAGTTATCAATAGTCCTTGCGGTCATCTCAAATTGAAAGATCTAATGGCAAAGAGCTAATTAAACAAAGTTTCCCGAAGAATTCGACTTCAACTTCGATCCTTGTCTCAAGGACCTTTTGTAATTAAACCCTTTGAAGAATCCCGCAAAGGCAACCTATGCGTTAAAATTGAGTACAAGAAATTCAGGAATAATTTGACAATATTTATGATCACTGTCCAGAAAACCGCTGTTATCCGGTTTGTTGAACCAATCTGTTGTCCCATACAAAATCATCAACATCTTGTAAAATGATATGAGATGCGAACATGGGATGCCTGGTATTTATGATATAATTGTATTCCTGCGGAATGATTGCTGACGGAACTTTTAATACCAATGATTCATTTGAATGATACCATTTAGAGCCAATTTCCTGAAGTTCGACGTATGCCTCAATTGATTTCCAGTTTTTCGGCAAATCGTTGATGTCTATTCCTTTGATTAATGACTCATCTGTTATTAAAATGATTAATAATTTATATTGGCTGGAGATATTTATGTAAGACCGGTGAGCAACCATTTCTAAGGTTGACAAAGATCTGCTGCTGCCGGTATAAATTACAAATTCATCTTTCTTGTTCCATCTGTTTGATGCTCCGGAAGCATTTAACGAATGAGAATATTTTTCTCTGCAGATTTTAAAAACTTCCATAAATTATACATTGTCTCCATATTCGATAGCAGTCAGCCTGTCATCAATAAATTTGATGCCTGTTATCGTATCTAAAAAATCTTTGGGAGATTTATTATCCAGCAGGTAATTTTCCTTAAGCAACCATTCATCAAAGTTCTCTTTGGTTTCAAAGACATCTATTCCATGTTCATAGAGAGAAATTAATAGCACAAGATGCTCTTTTATATTATCTTTTGAACTGCTTTCAGGCTTTCTGTAAGCCCTTAATGTTTTTGAATTAATGTTTAACCAACCTGATATTATTTCATCATTTAAAGTTGTTATTTCTTTAAAATAGTTGAAATAATTCCAGTTCACATCATTCTTTCTGATGAAGAAAAGAATCTTTGTAGAATTGCTGATTTCAGGAATTTCAGCAATGTTTCCTCTTCCTGCTATTTTTTCTAAAGTTCCCATAAACTCATTTTTATCAAAGATAGGAAAATATTCCTATTCCGTACGGTAGTTTTACCTTAAAGTGTGTTAAATGATTTCCGAAAGTTAATGTCAAGTTGCAGATGAAGGTGACATTTAAAATTAACAGCTACCAAACTCCAACTACAAGTAAGATCACACTACACGCTTGATTGATGACAAAGGTATGCGCCGCCCGGAACAGGATAGGGTAGTAGCGAGCGCCCTTCCATTCATGATTGAAATCCTGAGCGAAGTCGAAGGACGCCCTATCCCTAATCCGCCCGGCTTCGAAGAATTCTGGTCATAATCAAGCGTGCCAGACCTGTCCGAATGGATTCATCCG
>JBFHJA010000207.1:0-7716 GCA_041596165.1 Draconibacterium sp.
AGCTTTAAAGCGTATCGATGCCAATAAACTGGACGAATTACTTCACCCGGTTTTTGAAACTTCAGCTATTAAAGCAGCAACAGTTTTGGCCAAAGGTTTGCCAGCATCACCAGGCGCAGCAACCGGACAGGTTGTATTTTTTGCCGATGAAGCAGCAAAATATCCTGAAGCAATTTTAGTTCGCGTTGAAACATCGCCTGAGGACCTCGAAGGTATGCACATTGCAAAAGGTATATTAACAGCACGCGGAGGTATGACTTCACACGCTGCCGTTGTTGCCCGTGGAATGGGTAAATGTTGTGTTTCAGGTGCCGGTGCTGTAAAAATAAATTACAAAACCCGGGTGATGACTATCGATGGTAAAGAATTCCACGAAGGCGACTGGATTTCGTTAAACGGCTCAACAGGTGAAGTTTACAACGGAAAAGTCGGAACAATGGATCCTGACATGAGCGGCGACTTTGGAAAAGTAATGGACTGGGCTACAAAATTCACCCGCATGAAAGTTCGTACAAACGCTGACTCTCCTGCCGATGCAAAAGTTGCCCGCGACTTTGGTGCCCAAGGAATTGGTCTTTGCCGCACAGAACACATGTTTTTCGAAGGGGAAAGAATTAAAGCCATGCGCGAAATGATTCTTGCCAAAGAAGAAACCGAACGTCGTAAAGCTTTAGATAAATTATTGCCATTCCAACGTGAAGACTTCGAAGGAATTCTGGAAGCTATGGCCGGGTATGGTGTTACTATTCGTTTACTCGATCCTCCATTACACGAATTTGTGCCTCACGAAGAAGCCAACCAGAAAATTATGGCTGATGAAATGGGTATTTCAATTGATAAAGTTAAAGCATTAGTTGAAGATTTACACGAATTCAACCCAATGTTAGGACACCGTGGTTGCCGCCTTGGAATTACATATCCTGAAATTACAGAAATGCAGGCACGTGCAATTCTTGAAGCAGCAGTTAATTTGAAAGCAAGAGGTGTTGATGCCCGTCCGGAAATTATGGTTCCGTTGATTGGAACAGTTGCTGAATTCAAAAATCAGGCTGACATTATCCGTAGAGTGGCCGAAGAAGTTTTTGCAGAAAAAGGTGCAAGATGCGATTATCAGGTTGGTACAATGATTGAAATTCCTCGTGCGGCTTTAACTGCTGACCATATTGCTGCGGAAGCCGATTTCTTCTCATTTGGCACAAACGATTTAACCCAGATGACTTTGGGTTACTCGCGTGATGACGCAGGCAAATTCCTACCTGATTACCTTAACCGCGGCATCCTGAAACAGGATCCATTCCAGGTTTTGGATCAGAATGGAGTTGGACTTTTAGTTGAAATAGGTGTAAACCGTGGTCGTTCTGCTAAACCTGATTTAAAAATTGGTATTTGCGGCGAACATGGCGGTGAACCTTCATCGGTTATGTTCTGCGATAGTGTTGGAATGAATTACGTAAGTTGTTCGCCATACCGTGTACCAATTGCACGTGTTGCTGCAGCACAGGCAAATTTGAAGTAAAATACAGAACATCAAAATATTAAAGCCGTCTTTCGGGGTAAAACCTGGAAGACGGCTTTTGTTTTTTACGTAAATCACGTATATAAAATTGCGTAAATTACGCTTGTTTGTAAATTTTTGAATGTCGAACTTTGAAGAAATTATTTTGTAAGTAAAACATGAGCAATTCAATACATAATATACACAATTCTATTTTTGTTAAAAAACATTCTTCTCCACACAATGAATGCTTGACAAACAACTTTGTTTCCACACCACATTCCCAAAGAAAAATTGTCCCTCCCTCCGGAAACAATAATTGTTAAGCAAGATTCTCATGAATTGCAAGTGCAGGGAATTCCGTAAGGAGTTCCTTTTTTCGTTTTATACGGACACCCAATTATATTTGAGAGCGAGAACAACAAGCCCGGCAATATTTTTTGCTCCCGCTTTTTCTACAAGCTTCTGACGGTAGCCTTCGGCAGTGCGAATAGAAACGTCAAAAGCTTCAGCAATTTCGCCATTAGAATATTCCTTGCAAATTAACTCAAGTACTTTTAATTCCCGTTCATTGAAATCGGGATTGAAAACAGCTTCAGCTTTATCCTTATTTTTGAGGTTTCTCATTACCATCAACGATATATCATCTGAGAAATAAAATCCGGTTGTAATAACTTTTTTTATTGCCGTTTCCATTTCGTCGGGTTCAGCATTTTTCAGCAAATAACCATTTACTCCCTGGCTTATTAAATGTAATATGTATTGCTCATCATCTTCCATGGTAAGAATAATTACCTTGATACCGGAATACAAATTCCTGATTTTTTCATGAGCTTCAACCCCGTCCATTACAGGCATACGTAAATCGAGAAGGATTACATCAGGCAAAGTTTTCATGCCAGCTAATAATTCCAGTAATTCAGCACCATTTGATGCTTCATTTATTTCGCCCACGAAATCGAAATCCTCCAAAAGAGCAATAATTCCTTTTCTGAAAAGATTATGGTCGTCGGTAATTACAATATTTATTTTATCGTTTTCCATGATTAGATTTAAGTTTCAAGATAAATTATTGCCGTTGTTCCTTTTCCGGGAGCTGACTTCATTTTGAATTTTGCATCCATAATCTGGGTGCGACTTTCAAGGTTTTTTAAACCCAGACCAGTAACCATTTTTTCTTTCAATTCGAAGCCTAAACCATTGTCGGTTACCGATATCAATAAATTGTTATTTGGCGAAAATCGTGCGTTAATATAAATATTGGAAGCTTCAGAGTGTTTAATTGCATTATTCAGTAGTTCCTGTACAATTCGAAAAACAGCCAATTCCTTTTTAGTTTCAAAACGAAATTGATCTCCACTCTTCCAACACGCAATTTTTAACTGTTCCGATTTATTAACCCAGTTGGAAAGTTCTTCAAGTGCAAAAAACAAACCAAGCTTTTCAAGTGAAGGTGGTAATAATGAACGCGATATACGGCGAACTTGTGTAATAACTTCGTCTAAATAAGTTTTCGTTTCGGCAGCCAGATTTTTTGCAACCTCATCCTCTGACTTTTTTTCGATTCTACCAACATTTAATTTAACAACCGAAAGCATTGCGCCAACTTCATCGTGTAAATCCTGGGCAATTCGTTTGCGTTCCTTTTCCTGTGCTGAAATTGTATTCCGTAAAATTTCTTCCTGCTGTTTTGCCCGGGTTTCATTCAGTTCTAATTGCTTTTTCAGCATTTTCTTTTGATAAATCAGAAAAAAGAAAAAAATGGAAATTGCCAAAAAAATCATACCTAATGAACCAACGAGATAAACTACTGTAATACTGTTACTTTCAGCCATTAATAATAATTATAATTTTGAATGCCTAAAATAATTAACAAAACTGATAAATCAGATGGACCTTACGATAAAATTCTATTTAATTTTTTGCGATTTTTTTATGCCTGCCTTTATAAATGCAATTGAAATAGCTAAATAAAATAAGATATTAAGTGCCGAAAAAAATTCCAAAGCAATAAGTGCGATTTCCATAGATGCGATTAATCGCAGATTATAAAGGGAATAGTAGAAAAAATTTCCGGTAAAGTATATTAAAAATGCAGTATTGATCCAAACTACTGGTTCTTTTGAAAGCCTGACAATTTTTGCTTCCAACATAATCTTCGTATAAAAAGCCACCGAAAATATAGAAACTATGATTGATCCAATTGACCCAACCAGACTTGCAAACTCAAATAAACCTTGTATAAAAAGTGTGTTAATAACACAGTAAATTTCAAATGCTATGATAACTGCAATGATATATTTAGCCCTAATAAAATTTTTTAATACCTGTATATAAAAAACTCCTATTAAGAAAAATGCAACTGGAAAATAAAAATGGCCAATAGGCATTGCATTTTTAACTACATAATGCATAAAAAGTCTGGCAGATATTTCAGTTATCACACCAAGCGTAACAAAATAAAAAACTGTTTTTATTTCTTTTGAAAAATTTCTGAATAATGCTACTCCAATAAAAAAAGCGGCAAAATTGGTTATTGGGTTATAATTTACAATCGATATCAGTAATAAATTCATGAATTATAAATACTTCCTTCATCGCAATGTGGTGGACAGGGAGTTCCATAATTAAATACTTCTCCTTCATCGCTAAAATCTTTACTTTCCTTAACTTCAGGCGAAATAAGAATGTTCATTGTTTTTGTAACCCCAAATTCAATTTGGGCATCCAGTTTTCCCTGAACATTAAAAATTTCATGAAGTTCATATTTTGTAAGCAGATAGGCATTGGGGAAAATGTATTTCCTGAATTCGGCAGAATTATTTTCCGAATCCAGCTCACCCAATCGCCATTTCCTGTAATTTCTTATGCTTTCGATTACAAGTTTTGATCTGTCAGAATAACTTTCATTTTTAACACCCAGTTTGTAAACCGGAGTTTCATAATCAACATAAACATCGCCACTGCCCAACAAAAAAGCTGAAACTGCATAAGCGCACAAAACGTATTTTCCATTATCCATATCGGATTCCAAGCCGAGATAAATACGGAGTCGATTTTCGTTTTCGCCTGCCAATTTTTTATAGGTATCTTTTTGAAGTATTATTTGTGGTACTTTCAGATTAAAAATATTTTTTTGCTCTTCCGCGAAATTCCTTCTCCAATATTCAGCTTGTTTTGGGGGAATTTGATCCCGTTTTAATGATGAAGCCATATTTATCAATTATTCTTGGTGATTATGAGAGGTTAAAAATAGTTGATTTCTTCAAATAATACGCAACTAAAAAATAAATTCAACAAAGAATAAATTAAAATTGCCCATACAAAAAAAAACTGCCTCCCGGGCAGTTCCTTTCTTCCAAAATTGTTTTTTCCATTTAATAACCCATGTCGTTAAACCTGAAACCTTCATTGCGGTATCCATCATTGTAAGAAAAATACCTTTCGGGATAATAAATCAGTTGAAATCCGGAGTTGGTGTTTTCAAAGAAAAGGTTTCCAATTCTGAAATACAGATATCCATTGATATATACGCGTTCATAATCGCCAGGCGAATAATCAAAAGTCATTCCAAAAGGCATATCAACCAATATATAACCAACTCCTCTGCGATACCTGAAAAAGTAACCATCATAACTATAATACTTGATATGGTTGTGAACAAAGATTTGTGGACGATATACAAAATTCCGGACTACATGGCCATAATAATTGTGGTGATAATAATACTTGTTATATCGAAATGAATACGGATTATAACTTGAGTAATAATTCATCCAACTACCATGGTTCCAACGATATCCCTCCCATTTGTGATCCCAGTGGTTAAATTTATTGTATGTAAAGTTATGGTTCGAATTATGGTTGTGCCTGTTGCTGTTTCTGAAATCAGAAGACCAGTACTTTTCGCTTCCCTTATAATCACGGGTTGCACGATATCTTACATCATTCGTATTAAGATTGTATCTTTCAGTATTTGTGCGAGTTACATTCCTGTTATAGTTACTATTGTTCCGATTGCTTTCTGCTGAATATCCTGTCGAACGTCTTGAATTATCATTGTTTGTAGCTACTTTACTCCTGCTTTCATCAGGTTGGTTGGCTACTCGTTCCCTGTTTTCATACCTGGTTTGAGCAGAACTGTTTGAGTAGCTTTTTCCGCTGGAACGGTTTTGAGAATAATCAACTTTTTTTGAAGTTCGATTTTGTGTTTCGGTTTTTGCAGATGTGGCGTTTCTATTTACTTCAGAATTACTTTTTACGGATCTCGAAGTAGTACGAGATTCACCCACATTATTGCGAACTGCACTCTTTTTTTCATTACTTTTTTTGTTGCCTGAACGTGTGTTTTCAACCTTTTCGCTGGCAGTATTGTCAGAGGTTGAACGGCGTTGTGCATTAGTGTTTGTTGTTGCTGTTACTGCCGCCAGAGTTATAATCGCTGCAAGCAGTCTGAATTTAGTTGTTTTCATGACTTCATAATTTTAAGATTCTAAAAAAACCTTTGTTACTCTCTTTTGGCGCCTAAAAAACGATATCTGTTTTTACATAAACAAAGGTTGTGCCAAAAGAATAATTGCATCGGTTTTTCGAAAATTCTCACTTTTATTGAATTTTTACAATAGTGTAAGAAGTTCAACTGATAACAAAGCAAATTTTTTATTTAGCTAATTCTGTCTATTTTTGCCACGCAAATGGCAAGAATACTATCTATCGATTATGGCAGGAAAAGAGTGGGAATAGCTGTTACTGACCCACAGCAAATTATTGCCACGCGGTTAACAACTATTCCAACACATACAATTTGGGATTATTTAATCTCATATTTTCAAAAAGAAAAAGTTGAAACAGTTGTTGTTGGCTACCCCAGGCAAATGAACAACGAAGCCTCTGAGTCTGTTAGATATATCAATCCGTTTTTAAAAAAATTTCAGATACAGTTTCCTGAAATTAAACTAGAAGTTTTTGATGAACGGTTTACATCGAAAATGGCATTTCAGACTATGATTGATGGAGGTTTAAAGAAACAAAAAAGGCGGGATAAAGCGCTGGTTGATGGAATTAGTGCAACAATTATTCTACAAAATTATTTGGAACTAAAGAGAAATAAAGAGCTGATATGAAATATCCGATTACAGTTTACGGAGATTTAATCCTAAGAAAAAAAGCAGACGAAATAGAGAAAGACACTGAGGGATTAAAAGAGATTATTGAAAATATGTGGGAGACCATGTATTACGCAGATGGCGTTGGACTTGCAGCACCCCAGGCCGGACTATCAATTCGCATGTTTGTCATTGATGCTTCTTCTGGTGCGGATGAGGAACCTGATCTAAAGGATTTTAAAAAAACTTTTATTAATCCTGAAATAATAGAGACCTCAGGAGAATCATGGGTAATGAAAGAAGGTTGTTTGAGTTTACCTGAAATCAGGGAAGATGTTGTACGCCCCGATACGGTCAGAATCAAATATTTCGATGAAAATTTCGTGGAACATGATGAAGTTTACAGCGGTTTTGTAGGTCGGGTTATTCAGCATGAATACGACCATTTAGATGGCAAACTACTTATCGATCATTTGTCGCCACTAAAAAAAAGGTTGTTAAAGAGCAAACTAAACGACATTGCCAGAGGATATGTTCAACCTCATTATAAAATAAAAGTTCCGGTAAAATAACTGAATCTCTGTTTCCCGATTTTCGTTTAAGTAAAAAACTTACCAGCGATAAAAAGTGAAACAAACAGTTCAAAATATTCCCTTTCTTCGCATTACAATTGCCCTGGTAATTGGAATCGTTTTTGGCACTTATTTCCACCTCGAACCAAAATTCATACTTTCATTTTTAGCCGTAATACTTTTGGGGTTAGTCATTCTCAATAAAAATTACAGTTTTACTTTCAACTTATATTTCGGAATTGGAATCCATTTATTCTTTGTTTTCCTTGGAATTATATTTGTTCAACAACACAACCAAAAGCCGGCGTTGTTTGATAAAGGCAATTTCATTGCCGTTGTTTTGGAAACGCCTCAGGAAAAACAGAATTCATATAAATCAATTCTTCAAATTGAAGCCGTCCAAATTTCAGATTCTATTTTACCCACAAAAGAACTTGTAATTGCCTATTTCTCAAAGTCCGATTCAATTGCTACATTAAAAGCAGGTGAAATTATTGTATTCAACAAGCCACCTCAAACTATTGAAAACAATAATAATCCATAT
>JBFHJA010000208.1:0-7708 GCA_041596165.1 Draconibacterium sp.
ATTGGTTTAGGTGGTTTGTTGGGTATTTCAGTTGAAGATACTATTGCGCATACAACCGCTGGAATTTCGCGCACTTCAAGCCCATCCGATTTAAAAATAACAGATATGCGTTACGCGCTAACAGCGGTAATGGGCGGAACTACAATTATACGTATAGATACGAATCAGGGTGTTTACGGATTGGGCGAAGTACGTGATGCTGCAGATGTCCGCTATGCTTTGATGTTAAAAAGCCGGATTTTAGGACAAAACCCATGCAATGTGGAAATGATTTTTAAGACTATTAAGCAATTTGGAGGTCATGGTCGTCAAGGTGGTGGTGTTTGTGGAGTAGAAATGGCACTTTGGGATATTGCCGGTAAAGCATATGGTGTTCCTGCCTATCAATTGTTGGGAGGAAAGTATCGCGATAGTATCAGATTATATGCAGATACTCCTGAAGCAAAAACACAGGAAGAACAACGAAAGTTGATTAAGTATCGAACGGAAGATCAGGGATATACCTGGTTGAAGATGGATCTTTCGATTGGTGAGTTGAAAGGAATTCCTGGAACTGTTGTCAACTCTAAATTTTGGGAAAGTAATAATAAAGATTTGGCACAATGGGGCGATTTAAACAATCCAACATCGTATGGAAATACAAAGCACCCGTTTACCCAAATTCAAATTACAGATAAAGGACTTGAAGAACTTGCAAAAATTGCCGAAAATGTTAGAAATTTGGTGGGGTATGAAATTCCTATTTCGACTGATCATTACGGTCATTTTGATTTAAACAATGGTATTAGATTGGGAAAAGCAATCGAGAAATATCGACTGGCGTGGCTGGAAGATATTGTTTCTTGGGAATATGGCGACCAATGGAAAACAATGACTGATGCACTTGAAACACCAACCACAACCGGTGAAGATATTTATCTGCTTCAAGGTTTTAAAACTTTAATTGACAATCACGCAATTGATATTATTCATCCTGATTTGGCAACTTCCGGCGGTCTTTTGGAAACTAAACGGATTGGCGATTACGCCGAGGAACATGGAATAGCGATGGCGATGCATCAGGCTGGTACGCCGGTTTCGTTTATGGCAAATGTGCATTGTGCAGCGGCAACTCAAAATTTTCTGGCACTCGAACACCATTCGGTCGATTTGCCCTGGTGGGAAAGTTTGGTAAAAATGACAGACGGAAATCCAATAATAAAAAAGGGATTTGCACCCGTTCCTGAATCACCGGGATTGGGAATAGAATTGAACGAGGACGTTGTAAAAGAGCATTTGCATGCAAAAGATAAAAGCTTTTTCGCACCTACCGAAGAATGGAATGACAAACGTTCACATGACAGAACATGGAGTTAAATTAAATTATTATGTAATCAAATTCTTGTCAACTTAAGTTTAACATGAAAAAAATTAATGGGTACAAAATAGCATTGGGAATTGCGGTTGTGGTTCTTGTCGTTTTTTCAATTCTTGTTTTAACCGGAAATACTGTCAAAGGGGGGCAATTACTTATTGCATTTTTTATATTATTGGCTATTTCGGTCAGGGGTTTCTCTGCTTTTAAAGGATTATCTTACACCGTCTGGATTTTTACAGCTGTTACAGCGTCAATGTTTTACCCCGAATATTTTACGTCATTTGGTAATTTTCAGTATAAATTATTAATTGTACCATTGTTACAGGTTATCATGTTTGGTATGGGATCGCAAATGAGCCTGAATGACTTTTCTGGAGTGATAAGAATGCCGAAAGGTGTAATTATTGGCGTTGGTTCGCAATTTTTTATAATGCCGTTTGTGGCTTTGGCAATTTCCATGTTATTTAATTTTCCTCCTGAAATTGCAGCCGGAATTATTTTAGTTGGTTGCGTTCCCAGCGGTTTGGCCTCTAATGTTATGTCGTATATTGCCCGTGCAAACCTTGCATTGTCGGTTACAATAACTGCAATTTCCACACTTCTCTCACCATTTACTACACCATTTTTAATGAAGATGCTTGGAGGTCAGTTTATTCAGGTTGATTTCTGGAGTATGATGCTCGATATTTTAAATATGATTATCCTTCCCATAGTTGCAGGTTTTATCTTTAATCTGTTCAATGCAGCAAAAGAAAAGCCACGTACAAAATTTATACAGATGGGTATCTTTTTCGTTATCATTCTACTTACAAACCTTGTTTTTGTTAAGGCTAAACTAGCTGATTTTTCAGGATTTCTTTTTGCAATGTCAAAATCACTGGGCTGGTTCTTTTTCCTTCCTGTTATTGGAGCAATTGTACTTCGTCATTTTCTGAAAGGGGATAAGAATATTATGGATAAAATTCTTTCGATGCTATCGATGGTTGGAATTGCCGTTATCATTACAATTATTACTGCCAGCGGTAGGGACAGCCTTTTAAAAGTTGGGGCACTACTAATGATAACAAGTTTGTTACACAATGTTTCAGGCTATTCACTTGGCTATGGTATTGCATGGTTGTTCGGAATGACGGAAAGGGACCGGCGAACAATTGCTCTGGAAGTGGGAATGCAAAACGGTGGTCTGGCATCAGGTCTGGCACTTCAAATGGGGAAAATTGCAACGGTTGGACTCGCTCCTGCCATTTTTGGTCCGTTAATGAATATTACCGGCTCGGCTCTTGCCAGTTGGTGGCGAAGTAAAACGCCAAAAGAAGATAGTTAGGTAAAGCTGTCCCCAAAAGTTGATCCTCCGAAAAAAATATGTATGTTTAATACATTGTAAAATAGTTCAGGATAATCAATTTAATATTTGTGATGAATCATTATCAAATCTTTAAAGTAGTATTCATAAAAAACAAAAAGACAAATATTTTTCAACTTGAAAACTCCCTGAACTTCATCCGCCTAAGGGTTATAAATATTCATAAAATCAGTATTTTTTTATTGATTTTTATTGGTCACACAATAATCTTTTCCTTTGATGGTTTTTCACAACGAGTTGTTGATCTTTCTCAATATTCAACAGCCTATTATGATTCCATCAGGGTAAACGTGTACGATACAGCCAATGCAAATTATACAATACATGCATATCAATTAATGCCCGCAGATAAAATCGAAATTGATGGAAAATTAGACGAACCCGCCTGGAAAAATGCAGAACGTAAAAGTAATTTCATAGAAAAAGAACCTTATCCGTTGATTCCTGCAAGCGATGAAACAGAATTTGCAGTATTGTTTGATGAAGAAAATATATATATCGGAGCCTGGTGTTGGGACGCTAAACCGGATAAAATTGTAGCATATCTTTCACCCCGGGGAACTTATGGTGCGGATAATTTGCAGCTTTTTATCGATAGTTATAACGATGACAGAACAGGTTATAAATTTGTTATTTCACCTACCGGAGTGCAAGGTGACGAACTTCGATATGATGATGTAAAAAGAGATAACAACTGGAATGGAATATGGTATTCCGAAGGTTCTGTAGATGATAAAGGTTGGTATGTTGAAGTAAAAATTCCATTCTTCAATTTAAGATATTCTTCTAAAGAACAACAAACCTGGGGTTTTAATATTATGAGAACCATGGCACGAGGGGCATCAAGAAGCCAATGGAAACCACATTTGCCCGAATGGGATAACAATACCCGGATGTCGCAGCTGGGACAGATTGTGGGTATTCAAAATATTAATGCGGGACGAACTTTCGAATTTCGACCTTACGGGGCGGTTAGCTCAACCGAGTCAGGGAATGTTCCCTCGTTTAAAACATTAAATTTTGGCGGAGACATTCGTTACAGTCCAACACCAAATATTACGGCTGATTTCACTTTTAACCCGGATTTTGCGCAGGTAGATGCCGATGTATTTGAAATAAACCTGACCCGGTTCCCAACGCGTTTTACCGAACTCCGACCCTTTTTTACTGAGCGGATTAATGTTTTTAATACTCCGTTTGAATTGTTCTACAGTCGTAGAATTGGTGCCAAAGGTGATATTCTTGGTGGAATGAAATTGACAGGTAAACTGAAGCATGGTGTTGAATTTGGCGTACTTGGAAATGTTACTGGGAATTCAGTTTTTAAAAGCTCATTTCAAAATTCTGAAAAAGCAACTTTTAGCGTAATGCGGGTAAAAAAAGATATTTTAGGTTCCAGCAATATTGGATTTTTAGCGGCTACAAAAGAAGAAGCTGATTATTACAACAGAATTATGGGAGTTGACGGAAGTTTTGTTTTAAGTGGTTACGATTTTATTGATTTCCATGTGGCTACCGGCCAAACTGAAATGCAGCTAAACCAAACTATGGCGTATAACCTCATTTATATGCGTACCGGAGATTTAATGGGAGTAAGTTTTGTTGGTGAAAGGGTGGAGCCTGGTTTTGAAATAAACCGTGTAGGATATATTCAGAAAGAACCATTTCGCGGGTGGGATAAAGCAACGGGCATTTACAAATACAGCCCACGAATTAACAAATACAACATTCGAAGGATAATTGCCAACACAGAATTTGCCTACGAAAGAGATTTGTTTACCTCAGATTATATTAATAACTGGCTGGAAAGGTATTCAGGTTCCGTGCCGAATTCTATGTTTGGAACAGTTCGACAGGTTGATAATGGAGATTCGTTTGTTTCTGGTGGTGCCCGAACTTCAAATAATTACAGTGCCGGAGTGGATGTAACTGTAAATATGATAAATGAGATGATTATTCTGGCAGATTACAACCATTTTTCTGCTACCGAACTCACCGGCAAATATTCCGGAAATCTCTTAACTCTGAGTTATTCCTCCCGACCGATTAATAAGGGCGCAAATTTTGCCGGAGTTTTTGGTTTTATTGGTGGCACCTATTATAATTTTAATCAAAATTATGTTGGAACCCAACGAAAATTAACAATCGAAGGAGAAGGCCGTTTAAGCCATAATTTCCTGACAACTGTGCAAGGCGATTACACAAAAACGTTTACTGTCGGTAATGAAAATGATGGCCGTTATTTTAAACTATCTTCCAATTCAACATTGATGTTTACAAAGGATTTTTATGTTCGCCTGCATGCACAGGGAAAATTTGGTACAACCTATTACATTCAAAAAGAAATTTATAACGAGTATTTATTAAGCCTTTTGTTAAGTTGGGAATACCGTCCGGGTAGTTTTTTGTATCTGGCTTATAATGAAGGCAGATTGGACACTTCCAACAAGGAGTTAACAAATAATTTTCAGTTGAGTAATCGGACAGTTGTATTTAAGTTGTCGTATTTTTTTAGTTTGTAATTACATGTCGATTATTAAGGCGGAATTTTTATTTTAAAAAATTAATTATTTCACTTTCCTCATTTAAAGTGTTGGTTTTTTTGACTGAATTAACAGGAAGTAGTTTTATCAAATCCGGGTAATCGTAAAATGGCAAACTTCCGGGAACCACATTGTACGCCTGTTGCGGATTATAATATTCAGTTTTAATCAGGTCGATATTTGCTTGCAAGGGATTGATCAGCACGATTTTTGAAAACGGATTTTTTAAAGCTGCGTAATGCAAAACTGTCGATTCCATATTTTCTTCTGCAAGTAAATCGGTTCTGATTTGAGGAAAATCATTTTGAATAAACTGAATCATCAAATCTAAAGCTTCTGCCTGAATTCCAGAAATACTTTTCCCTCCCAAATTTGCCCCAAAAGTGTAGTTGAAAGGCACTTTTTTTACAAAACCATCCCCTCGGAATTCTGGATCAAACAATTCTCCAATTCCAGGTAAATCGGCTGAAATTATTGTGTATCCGTTGTTTAAAAACTCCGAAAGTAAATTCGATTTTAAAACTTCTTCTTTTCCATTCTGTGCCAGCCAAACCAGGTTTTTTGTTTGGGTTGAACCAGGCTTTGAAATCATGAAAACTGGCAATGCAAAATCCTTCTTGTCATTTTCAAGAAAGTATTTTTTTACTTCGAAATCATCATTAATATTTTTTCCGGTGAAAACTGCCGCAGTAAGTTTTCTGTCAAATTTGATTCCCGATAATTCTGCTATTTTTCCTTTCAATTCGCTTTGTTGGATTTTAATCTTTTTGAAATATTTCTGGTTCAAACTGAATACTGTTTCTCCTTTCAGCGAAGTTCCAACTTGTCCGGTTGAGGTACACCAAAGTTCTTCAACTGCAAAAGGTGTAATTTCATGATCGTCGTTTTCTCCCGGTAGTTGTAGTTTTTTCTGAAAAAAAGCATAAAGTGTTTCCCTGTTGTTTTTTGTTGATTCGTGTTTCCCAAAATCCTCGGTAAATTGAATATTTTCAGCTTGCCCCATTGCAGCGTAAGATTTTTGGACTTCCGCAAAAGTTTCCCGCGCTCCCTGCTGACTGAAAAAATCGTGGGTTGTGGTAATTATCAAAGCTGGTTTTGGTGCGCGAATATGCAGGAAATCAGCATGGTCAAATCCGTTTTTAATGAAATTGTAAGGATTTTGTTCCGCATCCTGCGGTCCAATAGATTGAAGTAGTCGTTTGAAACTGGTAATATAACATTCGGGTGCTGCTGCGTAAATGCGGTCATCGTAAGCCGCAATCAAGGCCGATTGTGTTCCACCACCTGATCGCCCTGTAATTCCAATCCGTTTCATGTCAACTTCCGGTCGCGTTTCTAAATAATCAAGTGCCCGAACTCCATCCCAGATAAAATAATCAGAAATCGAAGACCCAGTTAGTAGTGTTTGAACTCCGGCATATGAATGTTCGGTTGTTGAACCGCCAACTTTCGATTTACCCGTTTCTATGTCAACATATTGTAATCGTTCCCCTTGCCCGATTGGGTCGAAGGCAAAAACCACAAAACCCTTTTCAACCAAATTTATTATTACTCGCTGATATACGTCGCTGCGATAACCCAAATCGGTGTGGCCTGAACAGTAAATTACGGCAGGCGCCGGTTTTTGTCGCTTTTTTGGAATAAAAAGAGCTGCTGTTACATAAAAACCAGGGTGCGATTCAAAAATAATTTTCTCCACAGTAAAACTTTCCCGTTCCAGTTTTCCTGTAACTTTTGCATTTAAAGGAGTTTTTGAAAATTTTTGGAGTGAAGCGCCAAACTTATTTTTAAGTTCAAGTTGGTAATTTATCCAATCCTCTTTTGTTGTCAATTGATTTACATTTTTTTTTCGCTGTTCCAATAAATCGAATGCTTCATCGGTAATTATTTTATAAAGTGCCTGGTTGTTGTTTTGATACATAGCCCATGTCCTGTTATTTCCTGCACTGTAGAAAACCGATTTTGACTGTTCCTGCGCCAATAATTGAAAAACAGGTAAAAGCAGTATTGATAAAGAAAACGCTAATCGTTTCATTGATTTAGAATTTAGAATGAATGTTAAAGTTAAAAAATGGTTTTAATTCAGGCAGTTGTTTTGTTTGAAATCAAACCCAAATACTGTCCCAAACCTACCAAATTTTCAATTTCTTTTTTTTTAATCCGTAATTATCTTAATTGAAGAGATTTTATGCAGTCCTTTTTGATTTATGAAGAAGGTAATAATTCCATCCATTCTTGACCTTTTCACAAAAATTTATACTTTTGCACACTTGTTATTTAGAATAAATCTGTATTATTGAAAATGCATAAAGTAATATCAGTCAGGAATTTAACCGATTTAACATTTGTAATTCGGATGGAGCGCAATGGCTTGCAGTTTCAAACCGGGCAGTTTGTTATTTTAAAAAATCTGAATTCATCAGACAAACGGGAATACTCGGTTTA
>JBFHJA010000209.1:0-7705 GCA_041596165.1 Draconibacterium sp.
CGGCTTTGCAGTAAAAAAGTAATTGATAAGCTTTTTGCAGAAGGAAAGTCTTTTTTTGTATACCCCTTAAAAATTGTTTATCTCGAAACTCCGCTTCCGGTAAAAAATCAGGTGCAGGCGGCATTTACAGTAGGAAAACGGAATTTTAAAAAGGCTGTTCAGCGCAATTTAATCAAACGCCGAATGCGCGAAGCTTATCGTTTGAATAAACAAAACCTTTATGAAGGATTAGGTGATAAACAGTTAGCTGTATTTTTTATATATACAGGGAAAACAATTTCTGAATACAAACAAATTGAAACTTCCCTAATTAAAGGGATTAAGAAGCTAAAAGAGCTGAATTAGAAAAAGCGAATTAAGCTATTTTTTCGTGCAGTACGGAAATCTGTATTATTACTCCGTTTTTCAAGATGAGGGTAGGATGGGAAAGAATAGAAGCATTTTGCACAATTTTAAAAACCGGGAAGCATTTTTACAGTATAGTTTTTTGTCGGCGGAAAAATATGTTTTGATCCTGTTCATGTAATACTTCACCAACAAAAACATAAACGCCCGAACCGGGAACACGTTGATAATTTTATTCTGGTTACAGGAATTTTCATTTTATCGTTCTTTAACCGGGTTCAACTCACATGCTGGCAGCAAAAGAACTGACTAGTGTTGATATTTGCAACCGTTGTACTGCTTGTTAAAACAATGCAGAAATTTGAAAAACAATGAATTGAACATCTGAAAATACAACTGTGCAAGCTGAAAATAATAGCCAGTAGTATTTCTTTTGCTGGAAGTTTGGCAATGCTTATTTTAGGAGAAAATCGTGGGAGCAAAAGAAAACAGATAATCAGAATTAATATAAATAAAAGGCTATTATACAGATATACAGACAAATAAGGTCGATGAGGAAAATACAAGAGTGAAACAGGGTTGGCAAACTAAAAATAATTGTAATTTAACGCTCCGTTTGATAAAACCGAATAGCATAATGGAACTATCCAAAACCATAGTGAATAAAAATATTTGGACCGGGTCTTATTTTATTTTATTTCTTATACTCATTATTTCATTGGCCGCTAACGGTGAAATAAACGAAGGTTCCAAAATTGACAGCCTTCATAAAGTAATCAATAAAAAAACCGGGGTCGATAAAATTTCAACTCAACTTGATATTGCCATTGAATTACAATTTCTTAATAACGATGAAGCTTTAAAAATTGCAAATTCTGCTAAAAAAGAAGCTAAAGCTATTGGAAACAAGAAACTGGAAATGCTTTCTAATTATACATTGGGAAGAATTTATACAGGAGCAGGAAACAACAGTCTTTCACTTAAATACCTCGATACTGCTTTGGTAATTGCGGAAGCTACAAATGATAGCTGGAATAAATGTGACATTCTGTATTACGTAGGTGTAAATAACCACAGAATGGGCGAAGCCTTACTTGCGCTTGAGGCTTTCAATGCGTCAATTCAGGAGAGTCGGTTGTCGGGTAATTACAAATCTGCGGGTTCTTCCTATTCGATTATGGGAACTATTTTTCGGATGAATGGGTTGTATGACCGTGCCATTGAATACACCATAAAATCGAAACTGAATTATGAAAAAGCAGATTTCACGGAGGGTGGTGCATGGGCGGCTTATTTGCTGGGCAGGATATACCATGATTTAAAACTTCCGCAAAAAGCACTCGAATATTTTCATGAATCATTTGATATTTACAGTCATCTGGCATCCGTTGACGGCATACAGAGTGGAGTGGCTATTTGTTATGAGCAAATTGGAATAATAAATCTTGAAGAAGGCAATTTTACAGAAGCTCGTAAATACTTTGATGAAACGTTAAAAATATATACTGCCACTGATTCAAAATACGGGTTATCAAATGTTTATATGAATCTGGGCAAACTAGAATATTACAAAAAAAACTATTTACAGGCAGAAGAGTATTTAAACGAATCTCTTCAGATAAAAAAAGAAGTTGGTGACCTGCTCAGTCAGCCCGGTATTTATGAGCATCTTGGATTGTGTATGATAGGAAGAAACCGGACAAAAGAGGGATTCAAGGTTATGCAACAAGGTTTGGATTTAGCTATTTCAAACAACCAGAAAAAAATCCAGTTGGATATTTATGCTAAACTTACTGAAGCCTATTTAAATATTAATGATCTCAAAAATGCCATTCTCAGCCAGAATAAACAAATAGAAATACAAGACCTAATTCTTACTGGAGCTGCAAATATTAAAACCGAACAGTTGCAGGCAATTTATGAAATAGATGAAAAAAACAGTCAGATTGCGGAACTTGAAAAACAAAATAAAATTATTGCACTAAGTAACAGGCAGAATAAAATGATCAGAAACATAATGATTTCGGGGATTGTTTTGACATTGCTCATTACATTAATTGTCTATTTGTTTTATAATAAACTCAAAGTTAAAAATCACGAGCTACATGAAGCGAATGCTGCCAAAGATAAATTCTTTGCAATTATTGCGCACGATTTGCGCGGACCCACCGGCTCGCTTGCTGCATTGCTTGAGCTTATCAATTCAAAATTTAATGAATTCAGCATTGTAGAATTAAAAAAAATGCTGCTTGTACTGTACAAATCAGCCGAAAATGTAAGTACCCTGCTGGAAAACCTCTTGATTTGGGCACAATCGCAGGTAGATAAAATTGAATACAGGCCTTCGGAAATAAATCTTGACGACTTGCTGCGAACTTCTATTAAGGCGTTGAATCAATCTGCTGAAGACAAACAAATTAAAATCAGTTTTGAGCCCAAAAAACAGATTTTTGTGCAGGCCGATTCTGATATGGTTCAAACCATAGTGCGTAATATACTCAGCAATGCCCTTAAATTTTCGCATCGCGGTGGAATGATTAGTATCGAAACGGAGGTTAAAAATAAAAAATTTGCTCTTGTTAAAATTATCGATAACGGGGTTGGGATCGAAAAGTCAAAACTTACAAAAATATTTGATATTTCTGTTAAACATCATACCAAAGGCACTGAAGATGAGAAAAGTACTGGTCTGGGGTTAATCCTAGTTAAAGATTTTGTTGAAAAGAACAAAGGAACTTTAACCATTGAAAGTGAAAAAGATAAGGGTACAGTTGTATCGTTCACACTACCCTTAGCAAGCATTGGCACGCCCGAAATAACAGGTTAGCCTAATTTTAAGGAAGGAAAGCTGGGGAAATAGGTATTTCAAAAATTACTGCAAATCATGTTTAGAACTGCTGGTCCAGCCAATAAACAGGGAGTTTGGATTCAGAAGAGAGGGTTTTAGTTGTTTGATATAAAATATCCACTGTCTCCTCCTGTGTAAGGGATACCCCGCCTTTTGTCTTTCAAAAGGCGGGGTATTTCATTTTGAGAATAAGTTTGTGTTAAACAAAACCTGTCAGGAGGTAGTACTTCAGTTGAGGTGAGTGGGGATTTGCCTGGCTATAATCTGCAAAATTCTATTTTGAATCCCGGTAAACCTGCTGCAAATCCTTTGCTTTTGAAACAGGAATTAGTTTAAACCCGAACACATATTCTTTTTCAAGCAACCTGTATTTATCGATAGGCCGGGCATTTATCGACCATGAATCGTTGCCGCCAACTCCTGCCATCCAGCCACTTATATTTACAGTTAAATTTTCTGCACGAACCAATTCTGTGGGATGTTGAGCATCGTTGATATTCTGCGCCGAATAAGGCCAAACCGATGTTTGAACAGGTTTATCACCAATCACCATCAACCCGCTTTTTTCGTTGTTTGTTAGCGAAAGCCAGCGAACTTCTGTGCGGTTACTGCTTTCCTGAGGTTTTACATAATTGTAATAAAAACCATCCACTGTTCCCTGGTAAATTCCAACATCGGCAGCTCCTTTTCTGTCTGCATAATTTTCGAAAGGTCCTTTCCCGTAAAAACTGATTTGCTGTAAATCCGAAGAGACTTCCATTGTCATTCCAACCCGAATCGGTTCGGGCATTTCTTCCGGAATCGCTAAATTAAACTGAACATCAGTTTCACCAAGGGAATTAAATGTGTACACAAGGTTGAGACTTAATTTTTCGAAACCCAATTCCACTTTTACAGTTCCGGTTTCATTATCGGTTTGTATGGTTTTTAATTCCAGTTTTTCAGGAAGGTTTTGCCAGATGCCAACAAGGTTTTGTGGGCGCCATCCGCGTTCATCGTTATCGGTGAGTGGTCTCCAGAAATAAGGTTTCAGCGGTGCTTTCAGTACATTTTCAGCGCCTTTTTCATAAGAAGTAATCAGTCCTGTTTTTTTACTGATTTCAGTTTTAAATCCTTTTCCCGAAACTATTATCATTTCTCCCGAATCGTCAATATTTGTTGCAGGGAATACTGTTTTTGCCATTACCGGCTTTTCTTCGACCGGAAGTTTAAATTGTGCTTTTGCAATTTCATGCCCGGTTTTTGCCCAAAGTGCATCTTCTTTTAGTTGAACACTGAAACTCAGCCAGTATTCGGCATTTGGTTTTGCAACAATCGGTTTCACAGGAATGGTAATTACCTTTAATTCTCCGGGATTCAGATTAAATGATTCAATCTCACCTGATTGGATTTTTATACCGTCTTCCTGTACTGTCCATGTAAAATTATATTCGCCTGCATTTGTAAAATCGAACCAATTCTTTACCCGAATAAGTCCTTTTCCCAGATCTATCGCTTTAAATTCAAACGGCTGCATCACGTATTTTGCCTCATAGATTTGGGGTTTTGGAGTCCGGTCGGAGGTAATAATTCCGTTAATGCAGAAATTATTGTCGTTGGGTTTATCGCCAAAATCACCGCCATAGGCAAAAAATTCCTTGCCGTTTTTATCCTTTTTTAAAATTCCCTGGTCAATCCAATCCCAGATAAAACCTCCAATGAGGTTCGGATGGGTGCGCATTAAATCCCAGTATTCCTGAAAATTTCCCAATGAGTTTCCCATGGCGTGAGCATATTCACAAAGCATGATCGGACGGTTTATATATGGGCTTTTTGCCATTCCTTCCAGTTGTTCAAGATTGGTATACATCCGGCTTAGCACGTCAACATATGACGGGTCGGTAGGATTTCCGATACGGCCCAGTTTGCGTTCGTTATATTCCTTTGTTCCGTAGTGCACATAATCGGGGTGTTCGGGAACTCCCTGCGCCCCTTCATAATGAACAAACCGGGTAGGATCGAAATCCTTTACCCAACCTGCTGCTCCGGCATGATTAGGGCCACAACCCGACTCGTTTCCCAGAGACCACGAAATAATGGATGGGTGGTTTTTGTCACGTTCTACCATTCTCACTACCCTGTCGGAAAAGGCCATGTGCCACTCCGGCTGGTTGGTGAGAAAACCCATTAAACCATGTGTTTCGATATTAGCCTCATCCATGACATACAACCCGTATTTGTCGCACAGATCGTAGAAATACGGATCGTTGGGGTAATGACTTGTACGAACTGCATTAAAGTTAAACTGTTTCATTAACAGTACGTCCTGCAACAAATCGTCGCGGGTAACCGATTTGCCCCGCACCATATTATGGTCGTGACGATTTACACCGTACAGTTTTATGGATTTTCCGTTTACAAAAAGTTGTCCGGATTTGGTTTCAATTTCGCGAAAGCCAACTTTTGCTGAGCGGGCTTCTACAGTGTTGCCATCTTTGTCTTTCAGCGTTAAAACCAGGGTGTAGAGTACTGGTTTTTCTGCCGACCATTTTTCCGGGCTACTGATTTTCTTTTCCAGTAAACCAAAATAAACATTGTCGCGTTGCGGGTAAGCTTCAAAAATAATTTCGCCTACTCCCTTTTTCAGTGGTTCATCAAAAACAGCCAGGTTTTGTGGTGAAAACAATTCGGCTTCCAGTGTCCAGCCTTTTACATCTTCCCCGCTTCCCCGGGTAAGTTTTGGTCTTATTTGCAACAGCGCATCTTCATAAACGTCATCAAACCGGGTGCGTACAAAAAAGTCTTCAATGGCAACTTTGGGTTGAGCGAGCAGCATCACTTCACGGTGAATTCCACTCATCCGCCAATGGTCCTGATCTTCAAGGTAACTTCCATCGCACCAGCGAAAAACCTGCACCGCCACCGAATTTTTTCCGGCACGTACAAATTTGGTAATATCGAATTCTGCCGGCAAACGACTATCCTGACTGTATCCCACTTTTTCGCCGTTCACCCAAACATACATTGCCGAACTTACCCCTCCGAAATGTAATATGATGCGTTGGTTTTTCCATTCTTCCGAAATTGTGAAATCACGTACATAGGAGCCAACCGGATTAGCAATCGGGATGGTTGGTGGATTTGGCATCAAGGGATACAATACATCGGCAATAAAACCTTTGTACAATTCATCCTGCGACAACCCTTCCGGAACTTTATAATGCTCCTTGTACCAGGCCATTGGATTTTCAATGTCTTCAAGAGAAAATTCCTTGCCAAACGGATATCCCGAGTTTCGGTAAATGGGCGTACCGTATCCTTTCATCTCCCAATTCGAAGGGACTTCAATATTGTCCCAGTGCGAAACATCAGCTTTGTAAAAATCCAGTGGCCGGTCTTCTGATTTTTCCACAAAATTGAATTTCCAGGTTCCGTTGAGCGAAATCATCCGTGCATTTTCGCGGTCGCCCTGCAAAGCTGCATCTTTTGTTGCGAAAGAATAAGATGTGGCATGAGCAGGCAACTTATTCTTTCCGATAACAGATGGATCTTCCCATTCATTATTTTGTGCCTTTGCTAAAATTACTGATAGGGTTAAAAACATCAAGAGTATTCTTGTTTTCATTTTGTTGATTTTGTTGATTTTTGAGATTTGAAACTTTCACTAAAACTATGACGGCAAAATAGGATTTTTACCCTATAGATTATGATATAAAATGAAAAAAAATAGGGTCATTTTCGCCTGGGTGTTTAGGGGATATTCAACAAATCAATAATAGAACAGAATTCTTTCATCAACCTTTGGATGGAAAAATCAAAGGAAGTTTTTTTGTTCGTATTATATATTGAATTCCAAACAAGCAAAGATTTAACTATAGATCTGTATTTTCCTTAAGAAAGTCCATGTATTTTGTAACAAATTCTCTTGGTGGCGTATGCCATTCATGAACGCGGGTAACCCCGTAAAGCTCGCAAACATTAAGAAATTCGGTCAGCGTTTCTTCTATCTCAGGTCTGATAATTCGCTTGCCATCCTTTACTATAATAGCACCACGTTCACCGTCAACTTCTTTTTTTGCTATATCAAGTATGGCGTAATTAATCTGATTTTTAACTGTTCTTACTCTGAAAACAAGATCAGGATAATCTGCAACTTCTTCCATCCCTTTGTCCAAAAGCTCATTGTATTTTTGAATTAATGCTGCTGTAAGAAAAGTTTCCCTGTTATCCCAGGGAGATCCGAAAATACTTAAACTGGCATTACTTTTCTCCAGAGTATCGTGCATCAGATCGATATATTCGCGAACATAGTTGCCTGCAGCACCATAATATCCGGTTAAAAAATCATCAATAATTGGATCGATATCCTGATAAGGATCCCAGAGTAATTTCGATAAAACATAAGCCTTTAGCTCACAAAACTCTCCACCCACATCGCGATTTGCCTGCTCAAACATAGCCACCACTCCGTTTTTATTGAGATACTGAAGATTGGGCTGCAATGTTCTGAGATTTGGAAAAGGTGCCAATAAA